>NZ_JAAKZZ010000478.1 GCF_011045075.1 Streptomyces boncukensis | reverse complement strand
GGCTGCGGGAGCCGCCGGGGCGGCGGACTGCTCCGTCGGGGGCTGCTGCTTGCGGGGACGGCGCTTGGTGGAGCCCGAGGACACCCCGTAGCCGACCAGGACCGGCTGCCGGCCCCCGCCCTCCGCCTCGCCGGACCCGGACTCCCCGGCAGGGGCGGCGGCAGGCTCGGGCGCGGGCGCGGGCGCCTCGGCGGCCGGAGGGGCGACAGGAGCGGCGCCCGGCTCGGTGTCGACGGTGATGATCGGCGTACCGACGTCCACCGTCGTCCCCTCCTCGAAGCGCAGCTCGTGCACCGCGCCGTCGAAGGGGATGGGCAGCTCGACCGCTGCCTTGGCCGTCTCCACCTCGCAGACGACCTGGCCGTCCGTCACCGTGTCACCGGGTTGGACGTACCACTTGAGGATCTCCGCCTCCGTCAGTCCCTCGCCCACGTCGGGCATCTTGAACTCGCGGATACGCGTGGCACTGGTGGCACTGTCAGTCATCGTCACGGCTCTCCTCAGTACGCCAGCGCGCGGTCGACGGCATCGAGCACCCGGTCCAGGTCCGGCAGGTACTCGTCCTCCAGCCGGGCCGGGGGATACGGCGCGTGGAACCCGCCGACGCGCAGGACCGGTGCTTCCAGATGGTAGAAGCACCGCTCCGTGATGCGAGCGGCGATCTCCGAGCCGCTGCCGAGGAAGACCGGGGCCTCGTGCACGACCACCAGGCGGCGGGTCTTCTCGACCGACCGCTGCAGCGTGTCGAAGTCGATCGGCGAGATGGTGCGCAGGTCCACGACCTCCAGCGCGTGGCCCTCCTCCTCGGCCGCTGCCGCCGCCTCCTGGCAGACCTTCACCATCGGGCCGTAGGCCGCAAGGGTGAGGTCGGTGCCCTGGCGGGCGACCCGCGCGGTGTGCAGCGGCGCCGGGATGGCACCGGTGTCGACCTCGCCCTTCTCCCAGTAGCGCCGCTTGGGCTCGAAGAAGATCACCGGGTCGTCGCTCTCGATGGCCTGCTGCATCATCCAGTAGGCGTCCGAGGCGTTGGACGGCGAGACGCACTTGAGCCCGGCGACATGCGCGAACAGCGCCTCCGGGGACTCGCTGTGGTGTTCGACGGCACCGATGCCGCCCGCGTACGGAATGCGGATGACGACGGGCAGCTTCACCTTGCCGAGAGCCCGTGCGTGCATCTTGGCGAGCTGGGTGACGATCTGGTCGTACGCCGGGAACACGAAGCCGTCAAACTGAATCTCGACTACCGGGCGGTAGCCGCGCAGTGCGAGCCCGATGGCGGTGCCGACGATGCCGGACTCGGCCAGCGGGGTGTCGATGACCCGGTCCTCGCCGAAGTCCTTCTGCAGACCGTCGGTGACGCGGAAGACACCGCCCAGCTTGCCGACGTCCTCGCCCATGACGAGGACCTTGGGGTCGTTGTCCATGGCGCGGCGCAGCGACTCGTTGATCGCCCTGGCGAGCGGCAGCTTGGTGGGCTGGTTTGGCTGGGTGGGCTGGGTCGTGGCGGACATCAGCGGCCCTCCTCGGACGAGTCGGCGAAGGACGCGAGATAGCCGGCGTACTGGGCGCGCTCCTCGTCGACGAGCGCGTGGCCGTCCGCGTAGACGTTCTCGAAGATCGCCATCGAGTCGGGGTCGGGCATGGTGCGGATGGCCTCGCGGACGCGGACGCCCATCTCGTCGCTCTCGCCCTCGATGGCGGCGAAGTAGTCCGCGTCGGCCAGCTTCTCCCGCTCCAGATAGCTGCGCAGCCGCTTGATCGGGTCCTTCGCCTCCCACTCGGCGCGCTCCTCGTCGCTGCGGTAGCGCGTGGGGTCGTCGGAGGTGGTGTGCGCGCCCATCCGGTACGTGAACGCCTCGATCAGCATCGGGCCCTCGCCGGAGCGGGCGCGCTCGGCGGCGGCCCGGGTCACCGCGAGGCAGGCCAGCACGTCGTTGCCGTCCACCCGGACGCCGGGGAAGCCGAAGCCCTGGGCACGCTGGTAGATCGGCACCCTGGACTGGCGCTCGGTGGGCTCGGAGATGGCCCACTGGTTGTTCTGGCAGAAGAACACGACCGGCGCGTTGTAGACGGCCGCGAAGGTGAACGCCTCGGCCACATCGCCCTGGCTGGAGGCGCCGTCCCCGAAGTACGCGATCACCGCCGAGTCGGCGCCGTCCTTCTGGACGCCCATCGCGTAGCCGGTCGCGTGCAGCACCTGGGAGCCGATCACGATCGTGTAGAGGTGGAAGTTGTTGCTGTTCGGGTCCCAGCCGCCGTTGTTCACGCCGCGGAACATGCCGAGCAGCAGCGTCGGGTCCACGTCCCGGGTCCAGGCCACGCCGTGCTCGCGGTAGGTGGGGAAGACGTAGTCGTCCGGGCGCAGCGCGCGGCCGGAGCCGATCTGCGCCGCCTCCTGGCCGAGCAGCGAGGCCCACAGGCCCAGCTCGCCCTGGCGCTGGAGCGCGGTGGCCTCCGCGTCGAACCGCCGGGTCAGCACCATGTCGCGGTAGAGGCCGCGGAGCTGTTCGGGGGTGAGGTCGACGTCGTAGTCCGGGTGCTGGACCCGTTCGCCCTCGGGGGTGAGCAGCTGGACGAGCTGCGGGCCGTCCGCTGCGTCCGGGCCGCCCTGACCGCTCCGGCGGGGCTTGCGCGCCTGGCCGCGGGCGCCGCGGGTGGTGGTGCCTGTGGTGCGGGTGCTGCTCTTCGCGGCCTTGCGGGAGGTGGTCGCGGGGGACCCGGTGCCCGCGGGCTCGGCGGGTGCCGCCTCGGCGGGTGCCGCCTTCTTGCCCGCGCCCTTGCCGGCGCCCTTGGCTGCGCCCTGGCCGGTCCCCTTGGTGGCGCCCTTACCTCCGGTACCGCTGCGGCGCGTGGGCGCGGTGCTGGCGCTCCGCGCGGCAGTGCTCTCCACGGTCACGTGTGCTCCTCCGTCTGTCCGGCCCCCGGGATTGCCGGTGACCTGGGGCTCCCCCGCCCTGGCAGCGGGGAGAGGCTCGCCCGGTCCGTCGCGGCGCACGGGGTGGCGGCGTCGCGTACGGCACCGGGCGGTGACTGCTGTCCCGGTCGCGACCCGCGCTCTGGGACGTCGCTCCGGAGCGCCCCTAGCCGTGGCCAGTACCTCCATAGACGCATGAAGCGCCCGTGACCTGCAAATTCACTCGGATATCCAACAAAGAAGCTGGAAATCCAAGCATCGCGCAGAATTCCGGGACAGTACTGGTCATGGCCGCGCGGGCCGCAGTCACCCGCACGTTAACCCGGGGAGCCAAAGCCCGGGAAGAGCTTCGAGAGGATCAGTATGTGAGACTGGCGCTGTGCCTGAAAACGGAAGTATCCGGGTTTTCCTGGTCGACGATCACGAGGTGGTCCGTCGCGGGGTGCACGACATGCTGTCCGTCGAACCGGACATCGAGATCGTGGGAGAGGCGGGGACCGCCACCGAGGCGATGGCGCGGATCCCGGCCGCCGGCCCGGATGTGGCGGTGCTGGACGTACGGCTGCCGGACGGCAGCGGCGTCGAGGTCTGCCGGGAGGTCCGCTCCCAGGACGAGAACATCCGCTGCCTGATGCTGACCTCGTACTCCGACGACGAGGCGCTCTTCGACTCGATCATGGCCGGAGCCTCCGGATACGTCCTCAAGGCGATCCGGGGCAGCGAGCTGCTGACGGCCGTGCGCGATGTGGCGGCGGGCAAGTCGCTGCTCGACCCGACCGCCACCCAGCGGGTGCTGGAGCGGCTGCGCACCGGCGGTCCCGCCAAACAGGACGACCGGCTCACGTCGCTCACTGAGCAGGAGCGCAGGATCCTGGACCTGATCGGGGACGGGCTGACCAACCGCGCCATCGGCGAGCAGCTGCATCTCGCCGAGAAGACGATCAAGAACTATGTCTCCAGCCTGCTCGCCAAGCTGGGCATGGAGCGCCGCTCGCAGGCCGCGGCGTACGTGGCCCGCATCCAGGCCGACCGCGAACGCCGCTAGAGAAGCCGGGAAACCGGGCACCGCTCACACCGGCACCGCTCACACCGGGTCCTGCGGCACTCCGCTGAAGCGGTGAACCGTGACGAACTCCGGCTCCACCCGCAGATAGACGGGGTCATACCGCTCACCGTCCGTACACGCCGAATACGGACCGAAGCGGATCAGCTGCGCGCCCGTCGGCTCGACCACCCGCGCCTCGCCCACGAACTGCACCGACCACACCTCGGTCGCGCCCGTATCGATGTTCCCCGCCTCGTACGCGACCACGGCGCCGTCCAGCGCCGTGTGGTAGCCGAAGCCCCGGTGGATGCGGATGACGACGCCGCCCGCGTCGACGATATGGCGGGCGACGGTCACGAACGGCAGCGCGTGCCGGCTCATCGCGACCCGGCCGTACCGGATGCCCGGCAGCAGACGCAGCGCTTCGGTGCGCTCGGCGCGCGCCGGGGTGTGTGGAGGCATTGCTCCAGCGTGCCCGCGCCGCGTGCGCCGGGCCAGGGAGCTAAGCCCCCGCTCCCCGGGCCCAAAGTCCTTTCCCGGCCCCCCGGCCCCGGCATCCGGCACCCGGCACCCGGCACCCGGGCGTCACTCGCAGAAGGCGGCCAGTACGTCCTCGTACCACTCGCTCCACCACACCACCAGCGCGGCCGAGGCGGGAAACTGCGGGTCGGCACGGACATCGCGCAGCTGGTAGTGCCAGCGCAGCATCCAGAAGTCGTTCAGCCGCTCCCACCACACCCGGTGCACCGCGGCGCCCAGCTCCTCCTCAGTGGCGTCCACGCTGCGGCGGTACGCGCGGGCGTACGCCCGGCACCGGCGCAGATCCAGCGTGCCGTCCGGACGGACAAAGAAGATCGCGGCGCCGCGTACCGCCTCCTCGGCGCGCGGCTGGACGCCCAGCCGGTCCCAGTCGAGGATCGCGACCGGCGCCTCCTCGCCGTCCGACCGGCCGTCCGTCACCCGGTAGAGCAGGTTCAGCGGGTGGAAGTCCCCGTGCACCCAGCCCGTGAACGGGTCGGGTACGGCGGGCGGGCGGCGGTGCGCGTAGCGGCGCAGCAGCGTGCGGCGCTCCAGCAGCCGGTGCTCGGCCAGCGCGTCGAAGCTGTCCCGGCGCCGGCGGGCCCGCACCCGCGCCAGCAGCTCGTCGATGAGCCCGTATGTGGCCTCCGGTTCGGCGCTCTCGTGGGTGGCCCCGTGGGGGCCCGGACGGGCCGGTATGACCTGGGCGAGGCGGGTGTGCACCTCACCGAGGAGCGTGCCCAGCCGACGGGACTGCGCGGCCGACAGCTCGCAGCCGTGCCGGTGCCGCCCCTCGATCCACGGGTGCAGCGCGTAGCACCTCTCGCCCGCCACCACGACCGTACGGCCCTGCGGGCTGGGCACGGTCGGCACCACCGGCAGGCCCAGCGCGCCCAGCCGGGCCGTGGCGTCGTGCTGCCGTTCGATACGGGCGAGCGCCTCGGGGTCGGCGGGGTCGCCGTCCAGGTGCTCCTTGAGGAAGAACCGGCCCCGGGTGGTGGCGAGCCGGTAGCCCCGGTTGAGCAGGCCCTGGGCCACCGGTTCACAGGACAGCGGCTCACCCGCGTCGTACTGCCGCAGCACGGAGCGGAGTGTGCGCTCGGTGGGGCGGGTGAGCCGGGAAATAGTGGAGGGGGCGGAAGGGC
>NZ_JAAKZZ010000477.1 GCF_011045075.1 Streptomyces boncukensis | reverse complement strand
GGCTGGGGCGGCGGTTCGCCGAACAGCCGTGCGCCGCTGTCGGGCGCGTCCAGCCCGCCCAGGGGCGCCTCCAGCTCGATCGGCCCGTCGACGGGTGCGCCCCCGCGGGCGTGCTCGCCGCTCGCGTGCTCCCTCCCGGGCAGCGCCCCTTCGAGCTCGGCGCGGCTCCTGCCGCCCTCGCGCTCCACGGCCGTACGGCGGGCCAGCGGGTCGTCTTCGCGGGCGGGCACCGGCTCCTCGCTGAGGACGGAGCCGGGGATGAGGACGACGGCCGTGGTACCGCCGTACGGCGAGGGTTGCAGCGAGACGCGTACGCCCTGGCGCTGCGCCAGCCGGGAGACGACGAACAGCCCCAGCCGGTCGGTGTCGGACAGCTCGAACTCGGGCGTCTCGGCCAGCCGCAGGTTGGCGTCGAGCAGCGCCTCCGCCGTCATCCCGAGGCCCCGGTCGTGGATTTCGAGGGTGAAGCCGTTGGCGACGCGCTCCCCGAGCACCTGCACGGCGGTGTGCGGCGGGGAGAACACGGTGGCGTTCTCCAGCAGTTCGGCGATGAGATGGGTGAGGTCGGCGACGGCGCCGCCGTCCACGGCCAGCTTCGGCAGCCGGCGGACCTCGATACGCTCGTAGTCCTCGACCTCGGCGACGGCGGCGCGCACCACGTCCATCAGCTGTACGGGCTTGCGCCACTGCCGTGAGGGGGCGGAGCCGGAGAGGATGACCAGCCCCTCCGCGTGGCGGCGCATCCTGGTCGTGAGATGGTCGAGCCGGAAGAGGTCGGCGAGTTCGTCGGCGTCCTCCGTGCGGCGTTCCATGGCGTCGAGGAGGGTGAGCTGGCGGTGCAGCAGCACCTGGTTGCGGCGGGCGAGGTTGACGAACACCTCGGAGACGCCCCGCCGCATGTCGGCCTGCTTGACGGCCGCCTCGACGGCGGCCCGCTGGAGCGTGTTGAGGGCCTGGCCGACCTGCCCCATCTCATCCCGGGAGTAGTCCAGCCTGGGCGACTCGGTCTCGACGTCCACCTGCTCGCCCGCCGCGAGGCGGCGCATCATGCTGGGCAGCCGCACCCCGGCCGACTCGTTGGCCTCCTTGCGCAGGGTGCTCAGATCGCGGACGAGGCCGCGGCCCACCCGGAAGGAGATGACCAGGGAGGCGAGCACGGCGAGGAAGCCGAGCACACCCGCGGCGGCGGCCTTCAGCAGCACCCCGGTGGCCACCGGGTCCACCCGGTCGTCGTGGCGGTCCTCCACGGTGTCGCCCAGCCGGTCGAGGGCGCTCAGCACGGTGGAGGCCGCGGAGTTCCAGCCCTTGGCGGTGACCGCCGTGCCCAGCTCGCGGTTGCCGCCCCCGATCAGGGCGTCCTCGTAGCTGCGCAGCGTGCGGCCCTCGGTGCCGTCCCAGTAGTCGTCGAACAGCTGGCGGTCCGCCGCACGGAGGGAGCCGAGGCCGTTCCGGTAGACCATGCCGCGCTCGGCGACCCGGTCGGAGAGCGCCCGCCGGTCCCCCCTGGTCAGCCGGCCCGCCGCGAACGCGGCCGTGACCAGGGCGTCCTCCCGGGACAGATACTCGCGGGCCCGGCCGACGGCGACGATGCCGCGCTGCTCCCGCTCCAGCCCCTCGTCGCCGAGCGCGCCCCAGGAGGTGACGAACTCGAAGGCCGGGTCGACGATTTCGTTGTACGCCTGGAAGGCGGCGCCCCGGGTGAGGGTGTTCTCCGCGGCCTTGGCGCGCAGCGCGTCCAGCCGGCTGAGGCGGTCGGTCAGATCGTCCAGCCGGGCCCGGGAGGCGCCGCTGAGGAGGGAGCGCAGCCCGTCGTCGGACGCCCGGTCCCGGAGCCGCGCGGCCTCGCGGTCGGTGGCGCGCTGGGCGGCGCGCAGCTTCCCCCGGCTGTCGGAGCCGCGCGGATCGGCGAGGTGGACGAGGACCTGGCGGCGCTCGTGCTGGAGGGCGTGGACGGTGCCCTGCGTGGGGGCGCCGAGCTTCCCGGTGATCTCGTCGACGTTGTGGAGGCGGTACGCCTCGCTGCCGGTGAGGTAGGTGGCGAAGCCCCAGATGGACACGAGGGACACCAGCGGCACCAGCAGCAGCACCACGATCTTCCGGCGGATCGACTTCCCGCGAAAGCGCATGGCCTCCCCTACGTCCGCCCCGGTGCGCGGGGGCGTATTCCGTCAGCAAACGGCGCGAGCTTACTACCGCCGACGGGTCAACTCGAAGGTCTGTATGAACGTTCGGCGATTGTGGCACGGAACACGTTTATGGAAACGTGGGGGACACAGGGTTGGGAAGGGGAAGTAAAGAACATGTACGCGAAGACCCGTCTTCCGGACCCGATACGGGCGGCCGCGGTACGCGCCGTCATCATCGTCGCGCTGACCCTGGTTCAGCTCATGATCGCCGCGCTCAGCTCGCTCGCCGAGGTGTGGCTGGCATTCCCCATGGCCCTGTCCACCGTGGCCAGCACGGTGGCGGCGACCTGGAGCGTGCTGGACGTCTGGATCAGCCGGCAGGTGTGGGTGCAGCGGAACGGCGTCGTCTCGGAGCCGAGCAGTGTGGCGCGGCCCCGGCCGAGGGCGCCGCACCGGCGGGAGGAGCGCCCGGCGGAACGGGCCGCCTGACCGCCCGCTCCCCGGCCCCGCCCGGCGGGGCGCCCCTCATACCCGCGGCGCGGCATCCTCCGCTTCGGGGCGGCGGAACATCCGGGTCGCGGTGATCTCGCCGTGCACCGCCGGGCCCTCGTCGTCCCCGCCCTCCGGCCGCGGGAGGCCGGGCCGCAGATGCTCCTCGACGCTGATGTACTTCAGCCCGGCGCGGAGGTCCGCGTCGTTCCGCAGCCGGATCACCAGCGGGAACTCGGCGAGCGCGGTGGTGTCGAACAGCCCTGTGGTGTAGAGCAGCTGCACGCCCAGCGCGTCCGCCACCGCGCGCTGGAGCTCCAGCAGATAGGTGGCGTTGGCGCGGCCGATGGGGTTGTCCAGGAAGAGGGTTCCCGCGTGCCGGTGCTTGTCGTGGCCCCGGTCGTTGCTGCGCAGCGCCGCCATGGTGCAGTACAGCGCGATGGCGGCCGTCAGCAGCTGGCCGCCGGAGAAGACGTCGCCCATCTGCCCCACCGGCACCCGCTCCGCGCGCAGCACCGCGTCCGGCTTGAGGATCTCCACGGACACCCCGCGCGGCTGGAGCGCGGCGTGCACTCCGCGCAGCAGCAGCGACATGCCGTCCCGCCGCAGGTCGGAGTTCTTGCGGACGGCGGCGCGGGTCGCCTCGTCGATGACCTCGCCCAGCCGTTCGGTGAGGGTGGCCTGGTCGGGGTCCTCAAAGCGGATCCGCAGGAACTCCTGCCCCGACCACTCCCCCAGCCCCTCCGGCAGCCGGGACAGCCGCTGCGCCGAGCGCAGGGTGGCCAGGGAGGACTCCACGAGCCCGCGCAGCCGGTCCACGATGCTGTCGCGGTTGCGCTCCAGCTGCTCCAGCTCGTCGCTGAGCACCCGCAGGCGGGGCGCGAAGGCGGCGGCCCAGGCGGCGGCGTGCTCCGGCAGCGCGGCGGCCGGCAGCTCACGGATCTGCTGCCGCGCGGGGGTGCGCACCTGCTCGTAGCGGCTGGAGTTGGCGTGCCGCACCAGCACGTCGCACGTCTCGCGCAGGGACTGCTCGGCCGCGGTGAGGTCGGCGGCGCAGCCGCGCAGCGAGCGCCGCGCCTCGGCCGCCGCCTGCCGCGCCTCTGCCGGGCTGCCCGGGTACGGCTCCGGCTGCTCGCCCTCCCCGCCGTCCGCCGGGGCCTGTTGGGGGTCGCGCAGCAGGTCGCGGAGCGTGGCGGCGGTCTCGTCGAAGCCGCCAGCGGCGTCCTCAGCGGCGGTGTGCGAGCGGACGAGCGCGGCGTGCGCGGCCCGCGCGGACTCCAGCTCGTCGGTGCGGGCCGCCCGTTCGGCGTTGGCGGTGCGCAGCAGCGTCTGGGCCTGGTCGGCGTCGGCGGGCACCAGCTCCTCGGGGAGCTCGGTGTGCGCCTCGCCGTGCTGCGGGGCCAGCCGCTCGGCCTCGCCCCGCAGCCGGCCCAGCTGCTCGCTGGCCGCCGAGGTGCGCGACTCCAGCTTCTGCACCAGGGCCTCGGCGCGGGCCGCCGCCGCCTGCCGGGAGGGGCCGTCGGCGCCGTCCGGGCCCTCCAGCAGCTGCGCCGCACGGGTGCGGACCTTGTTGGTGAGCCGGTCCAGCGCGGCGAGCGCGGCGGACTCGTCGCCCTCGGCACGGGCCTGTTCGGCGCGCAGGTCGGCGCCGACGCCGACCTTCTCGTACAGCTGCGAGGCCGAGCGGTACGCCTCGCGCAGGTCGGGGAGCGAGGCGGCCGGCGGCGCGCCGCCCGTGCCCCCGGCGCCCGGCGTCTCCTGAGGTGCCTCCGGGGCCGCGCCGTCCTCCGTGCCCGCCTCCGGGCCCTCCTCCGAGCTGTCGGGGACACCCGCGATCTCGGCGCGCTCGGCACGCAGGGCGCGGGCGGTACGGCGGGCGTCGTCGGCCGCGCGCTGGGCCGCCCGGCGGTCCTCGTCGGCGGAACGGGCCTGTTCGACGCACGCCTGGGTGCGCTCCTCGGCGGCGGCCGCCTCGTCGGCCAGCTCGCGCAGCCGGGCCTGCCAGGAGCCGCGCTCCCGCAGCCGGAAAGCGAGCCCGGCGAGGGCGTCGGCGCTGCGCCGGGCGCGCTGCGCCCGCTCCTGGCACTCGTCGCGGGCCCGGGAGGTCTCCGCGGCGGCCTCGGCCGCCTCCTCGTGCCCGAGCACCGCCTCGGCGAGGTGCCGCTGCGCCGCCTCCGCCGCGGCCCCGGCCTCCTCGGCGGCGGTCGCCAACTCGGCGAGGCGGCCGGGCGGGCAGCCGGTGCGCCAGGAGGCGAGGCGCGCGGCGAGCGCACGGTCGGCGGACAGCCGAGCGGCGAGCGCCCGGATCTCGCCGTCCCGCGCGGTGGCCCGCTCCCGCAGCTGGCTGCGCTCGTCGTCGGCGGCCCGCTCGTCGTGCATGGCCGGGTTGGGCGGGACGAGGAAGACGGCGCCGTCGTCGTCCGCGCCGGGTGCGGGGGTCGGGGCCAGCAGCGCGGCCGCCGTGCCGACGGCCACGGCGGAACGGGGCAGCAGCGCGGCCGAGGCGAGGACGTCGCGGGCGCGGGCGTGGCTGTCGGGGTCGGTGATGATGACGCCGTCCACCAGCTCGGGGCGGGCCGCGAGCACGGTGGAGTGGTCGGCGGGGTCGACGGCCTGGGCGAGGTAGCGCCAGCCGGGGAGCGCGGGGACGCCGTGCTCGCCGAGGAACTCGACGGTGGCGGTGACGTCGGGCCCGGGGGGCAGCAGCCCGCCGTCGCCGAGGGCGCCGAGCATCCGGGAGTCGTCGGCCGCGGCGGTGCGCAGCTCGAAGAGCTGCCGCTCGGCGCCCGCCACGCTCTGGTCGAGCAGCTCGCGGAGGGCCTCGGCGCTCCGGTCCAGCTCCTCGGCGGTGAGCGGTCCGCGCGGGCCCGCGGCACCCGTCCGGGCGCCCGGGTGGCTCCCGCCGCCCGGCCCGGCGGCTCCCGGCTCGGCCGCCGCGCGGCGCGCGCCGCGCGGGCCGGAGCCGCCCGCAGCGCCGTCGGCACCGTCGTCGCCGCCAGCACCGTCAGCACCG
>NZ_JAAKZZ010000476.1 GCF_011045075.1 Streptomyces boncukensis | reverse complement strand
GGTGGGCGAGGCCGGGGGGCTGGGCACCCCGGAGGCGGTGGCCGCGGCGTTCGCCATGGGCGCCGACTTCGTCCTGACCGGCAGCGTCAACCAGTGCACCGTCGAGGCGGGCACCAGCGACGCCGTCAAGGACCGGCTCCAGCGGGCGACGACCGAGGACACCGCGCTCGCCCCGGCGGGCGACCTGTTCGAGATCGGCGCCCGCGTCCAGGTGCTGCGCCGCGGCCTGTTCTTCCCCGCCCGCGCCAACCGGCTCTACGAGCTCTACCGCAGCCACCACAGCCTCGAAGACCTCGACCGGGAGACCGCCGAGCAGATCCAGCGCAGCTATCTGGGCCGCACGTTCGCCCAGGTGTGGGAGGAGACCAGCCGCTATCTGAGCCGGACCGACCCGGCGGCGCTGCAGGCCGCCGAGGAGGATCCGCGCCGCAGGATGGCGCTGGTCTTCCGCTGGTACTTCGTCCACTCGGCGCGGCTGGCGGCGGCCGGGTCCACCGAGCGGCCGCTGGACTACCAGGTGGCGTGCGGCCCGGCCATGGGCGCGCTCAACTCCCTGCTGAAGGGCACCGAACGGGAGGACTGGCGGGCCCGGCACGTCGACGACCTGGCGGAGCTGCTGATGTCCGGCGCCGCGCGCGTGCTGCAGACCCGGCTGCGGGAGGTGGCGCGGTGCTGACGCGGCGCCGGAACACCCCCTAGTCCGCAACCTCCCCCGCCGGCCGGCGGGGCGTCCACGGAGGGACCCCGATGACCGTGATCCATCTGTTCCCCGGCCAGGGCTCGCACCGCACCGGCATGGGGCGGGAGCTCTTCGAGCGCTATCCGCACCTGGTGCGGCGCGCCGACGCCGTGCTGGGGCGGTCCGTGGCGGACCTGTGCCTGACCGCGACGGCCGGCGAGCTGGCCGACACCCGCAACGCCCAGCCCGCGATGTACGTGGTCGACGCGCTGTCCTACGTCGACCGCATCCGGTCCGGCGGCGCCGTCCCCGACGCGCTGGCGGGGCACAGCCTCGGCGAGTACGCCGCGCTCTACGCCGCCGGGGCCTACGACTTCGCCACCGGACTCGAACTCGTATGCCGCCGGGCCGAGCTGATGGCCGAGGCCGGTCCTGGCGCGATGCTCGCCGTGCTCGGGACAGCGCCCGAGCGGGTGCGCGCGGTGCTCGACGGGGCCCGGGACGCCGCGGTCGACGTGGCCAACCTCAACGCCCCGGACCAGACCGTGGTCTCGGGGCCCGCCGACGCGATCGACGCCGTACGGGCCGACTTCGAGTCCGCGGGCGCCCGGACCCTGCGGCTGCCGGTGAGCGGCCCCTTCCACTCGCGCCATATGGCCCCGGCCGCGGGGCCGTTCGCCGCGGTGCTGCGCCGCCACCGGTTCGGGCGGCTGCGGATCCCCGTCGTCGCGAACGTCACCGCCCGCCCCTACCGCGACGGAGAGGTCGCCGAACTGCTGGTGCGTCAGCTGACGGAGCCCGTCCGGTGGACCGAGACCCTGAGCTATCTGCTCGGCCTGCCGGACCCGGACCTCCATGAGATCGGCCCCGGCACCGTGCTCTCCGGGCTGACCGCCCGGATCCGGCAGGAGCGCGAGCCCGCGTCGGCCGCGCCCGTCCCCGCACGGACCTGAACGCACCTGGACGGAACTGAACGGAACGTCAACGGAGCTCAGCGGAGGAGAGGAAGGATGGCAGCCGAGTCGGAGCCGATACCGACGGAGGAGTGGACGCGGGAGCGCGTCGTCATCCCCCGCACGGCCGTACGCGCGTTCGCGGACGCCAGCGGCGACCGCAGCCCCGTGCACACCGACGACTCCTACGCCCGGCACACCCCGTTCGGCGAACCCGTCGCCCACGGCGTGCTGTGCGCCCTCATCGCGCTGGCCGGCGTCGCCGAGCGCGCTGACCGGCACCCGGCCCGGATCACCGTCCGCTTCCTCGGCGCCGTCCTGCCGGACCGGCCCTGCCGCCGCGAGATCGCCGAGGACACGCCCGAGCGGGCCGTTGTCCGCCTGGTGGACGGCGACCGCCGGCTCCTGGAGGTCACCGCCGCCTTCCGCCCCGGCCCCGCGCCTGTGCCCGCGCCGATGCCCGGAGCGGGGCCCGGCACGGGGGAACCCGGCGGGCCGACCGGGCGCCACGAGGCGCGCGACCTCGGACCGCGCGAGCTCCAGGACCTCGCGGCCCGGCCGCTCGCTCTGGCCCCGTACGTGCCCGACACCGCCGCGCTGAACCGGCTCGCCGCCACGCTGGGGCTGCCGGAACGCGGCCTGGGCAGCGCCGAGCTGGCCGTCCTCGGCTGGGCGAGCTATCTGGTGGGCATGGAGGCGCCGGGCCGCCGCGCGCTGCTCTCCCGGCTCACGGTGGACTTCACCGACGCGACGGACGAACCGGACGGCGCGCCGGGGAGCGCCCCGGACGGGAGCGCGCGCCCGGAGCAGCCGTTCCGCGCCGCCGCCGGCGTCGCGGAGTTCGACCCCGCCACCCGGCTGGTCCGCGTCACCGGCAGCGCCGGGCCCGGAGCGCGCACGGCCCGGGTCGACGCCACCGCGTTCCTCCGCGCCGCGTGCGAACCGCCCTCCGCCGCCGAGGTCGAACGGCTCTCGCCGGACGGCGAGCCGCTGCGCGGCCGGACCGCGCTCGTCGTCGGGGGCAGCAGGGGGCTCGGCGCCGCGCTGGTCCAGGCCCTGGTGGTGCGGGGCTGCACGGTCTACCTCGGGTTCGCGCACAGCCGCGCCGCGGCCGAGGCCGTACGCGCCGCGCTCGGTCCGCGCGGCGGGCGGGTGCGGCTGCTCCAGGGCGACGCCGCCGACCCCGGCTGGTGCGCACGGGTCCGCGACCGCGTCCGCGCCGAGCAGGGGCGGCTCGACTTCCTGCTCCTCAGCGCCGCTCCGCCGCTGCACCCGCTCGGCCTCCACCCGGACACCGGCAGCCGTGCGGCCGAGCACCTGCGCCACGGACTCGCGCTCGCCCGCGGCCCGCTCGCCGCGTGCGCGGCCGACGTCGCCGAGCGGGGCGGCTGGGTCGTGGCCGTGTCGTCGTCCGCGGTCGCCCGGCCACCGGCCGGCTGGTCCCACTACGTCACGGCGAAGGCCGCCCTGGAGGGGCTGGTGCGGGCGGTCCCGAGCGAACACCCGGCGGCGCGCGTGCTCGTCGTCCGCCCGCCGCGGCTGCTGACCACGTACGCCGACGCACCGGCCCTCGACGGCTCCGCCACCCGCGTCGAGCCCGTGGCCGTCGGCGTGGTCCGGCACCTGACGTCCGAGGCCCGACCCGGGGAGGTCACCACAGTGGAGGAGTTCACGGCACCGGAGACGGATCCGCACCCGGACCCGCCCGACCCCGTCGAGGGCACCGGCGGCACGGACGGCGCGGACGGCACGGACGGCACGGACGGCGCAGGGGGCGGCGATGACGGGGCCGCGCTCGTCGTCAGCGCCACGTTCACGGTCGACTCGCTCCGCGCCCCGCTCGCCGCCCTCGCCCAGCGGCTCGGCCTCGGCCTGGACGTCCGCCTCGCGCCCTACGGGCAGATCTTCCAGGAGCTGCTGGACGGCGGCAGCGGGTTCCACCGCAACCCGCGGGGCTGCGACGTGGCGCTGGTGCGGCTGGAGGACTGGCCGCCGGGCGACGAGGGCGAACGCGCCGTGGACGACTTCACCGACGCCGCCGCGAGCGCCGCCGCGCGGCTGCGCGTGCCGCTGCTGGTGTGCGTCTGCCCGCCCTCCCCGCTGGTGACCGGCGACCCGGAGCGCGCACGGGAGCACGCGGCGCTGGAGGCGCGGCTCGCCGAGGGGCTCCGCCGCGCCGACGGCGTCCATGTGCGGTCCAGCGGCGAGTGGAGCGGCGGCCTCCCGGTCCCGGACCACCACGATCCGGCCCGCGAGGAACTGGCGCACATGCCCTATACCGCCGAGGCGTACCACGCGCTCGCCGCCGGCGTCGCCCGTGCCGCGCACGGGCTGCTCGCTCCGCCGTACAAGGTGCTCGTGCTGGACTGCGACAACACCCTGTGGCGCGGGCAGGCCGCCGAGGACGGTCCGCGGGGCGTGGCCGTGGAACCCGGGCACCGGCGGCTGCAGGAGTGGGCAGCCGGCCTGCGGGACCGGGGCGTGCTGCTGTGCCTGTGCAGCAAGAACGAGGAGCGGGACGTCGACGCGGTGTTCCGCGAGCGCGCCGCCGAACTGCCGCTGCGCGCCGAGCATCTGGCGGCGCGGCGCATCGGCTGGGAGCCGAAGGCGGAGGCGCTGCGCTCCCTGGCCCGCGAGCTGGACGTGGGCACCGACAGCCTCGTCTTCCTCGACGACAACCCGGTCGAGACCGCCGCCGTCCGCGAGGCCCTCCCCGAGGTGCTGGCCCTCACGGTGCCGCAGGACCCCGACGCGCTGCCGGACTTCGT
Source organism: Streptomyces boncukensis (assembly GCF_011045075.1). GTDB lineage: Bacteria > Actinomycetota > Actinomycetes > Streptomycetales > Streptomycetaceae > Streptomyces > Streptomyces boncukensis. The sequence goes on along the minus strand of NZ_JAAKZZ010000476.1, from coordinate 1,249 downwards.
CGACCGGATCTGGGCCTTCGACAGCCCCGGGACGACCACCGAGGAGGACCGCAGGCGCGCCGCCGGGTACCGGGAGCGCCGGGCGCGCGACCGGTTCCGCTCCACCACCGCCACCTTCGCGGAGTTCATCGCGGGGCTGCGGCTGAGGGTGGACGTGCACGAGCCGCGTCCCGACCAGCTGCCGCGCGTCGCGCAACTGACGCACCGGACCAACCAGTTCACCGTCGCGCCGCTGCGCCGCCAACTGGGCGAGGTGCGGGCGCTGCTGGAGGGGGGCGCCCGCTGCTGGGTGGCGGAGGTCTCCGACCGCTTCGGCGAGTACGGCCTGGTCGCGGCGGCGCTCGGGCGGCGCGAGGGCGACACGCTGCGGCTCGACACGTTCCTGGCGAGCTGCCGGGTACTGGGCCGGGGCGTCGAGCACGCGTTCCTGTCCCGTATCGGGCGGGACGCGGTCGCGGACGGGGTGCGCACGGTCGAGCTGGCCTACCTCCGCACCGAGCGGAACACGCCGGTGCGCCGCTTCCTGGAGGAGGTCGCGACGCCGGACGCCGCACCGGCGGAGAACGGCACGGTCACCTACCGGCTGTCCGCCGAGAGCGCCGCCGCCGTGGCCTTCGCCCCGGAGCGGGCGCTGCCCGACGCGGACCGCGCGGAGGGCGGGACCACGGGCGGGACCGACGAGAGCGGGAGCGCCGAGGACGGGGGCGCGCGCTCGGCTCCGGCCCGGAACGCGGCGCTGGTCGCGCTCGCCGAGCAGATCACCGGGGCCGCCGCTCTGCGCGCCTGGCTGGAGGGCTCGGCGCGGCTTCGGAGCGCCCCGGAGCCGGGCCCCGATGCCGCCAGCGGGGCCGAAGGGGCGATGGGCGCGCTGCGGGACGTGCTCGCGCGCGCCCTGGACGTCCCCGGCGCGGACCTCCACCCCGGCGTGACGCTGGAGTCGCTGCGGCTGTCGTCGCTGGATGTCGTCGAGGTCACCGTCGCTCTGGAGAAGCAGTTCGGCGCGCTGCACAAGACGCTGTTCTTCGAGCACCGGACCCTGGGCGAGGTGGCCGCCTTCCTCGCCGCACAGCACGGCTCCCGCGCCGCCGACGCCGGGGACGCGGACGGCGCCTCGGGCGAGCCGTCCGTCGCGCCGGCGGCCTCCGCCGCGGTCCGCCCTCCGGCCGCTCCGGCCGCCCCGCGGCCGGAGCCGTCCCCGACGTCCGGGGCGTTCGCGACGTGCGGAGCGGGCGGGGCGTCCGGGGCATCC
>NZ_JAAKZZ010000475.1 GCF_011045075.1 Streptomyces boncukensis | reverse complement strand
CCCCGCACCCCCGCCGCCCGCAAGCGGCTGCTGGGCCTCGATCGCGGCGGCTGGTTCCTGCTGCTGCCCGCGCTGCTGCCGATCCTGGTGCTCAGCGTGGGACCGCTGCTGTACGCGGTCTCGCTCGCGTTCACCGACGCGCAGATGGGCCGCACCGTCGACACCGACTTCGTCGGCCTCGACAACTTCCGTACGCTGCGCCACGACAGCCTCTTCTGGGAGTCCTTCCGGATCGGGCTGGTCTGGGCCGTCTGCGTCACCGCGCTCCAGTTCCTGCTCGCCCTCGGGCTGGCGCTGCTGCTCAACCAGAACCTCCGGTTCCGCTGGCTGGCGCGCACCCTGGCGCTCGTCCCCTGGGCGATGCCCGAGGTCGTGGTCGGCATCATGTGGCGGCTCGTCTACCACCAGGACGCGGGCATCCTCAACAAGACGCTCCGCGACCTCCACCTGATCGGCGAGAACGCCGCCTGGCTGACGAACCTCTCCCTCGCCCTCCCCGCCGTCATCGCGGTCGGTGTCTGGGCGGGCATGCCGCAGACCACGGTCGTGCTCCTGGCGGGGCTGCAGAACGTACCGCGCGAGCTGACCGAGGCCGCGCAGCTCGACGGCGCGGGCCGCTGGCGCCGCTTCGCCTCGGTGACCTGGCCGGCGCTGAAGCCGGTCGCCGTCGCCATCACCGCGCTCAACTTCATCTGGAACTTCAACGCGTTCGGCCTGGTCTTCGTCCTCACCAACGGCGGGCCCGGCGGCTCGACGCGGCTGCCGATGCTGTTCGCGTACGAGGAGGCGTTCAAGTACGGCCAGTACGGCTACGCCGCCGCGATGGGCCTGGTGATGGTCGCCGTGATCGCCGTCTTCCTGGCCGTGTTCCTGCGCAGACGCCTCACGGAAGGGGACACCGCATGAAGCCCCTGGGCCGCGCGGGACAGTACCTCGCCCTGCTGTGCTACCTGGTCTTCCTCGCCTTCCCGCTGGTGTGGCTGCTGTCCACGTCGCTGAAGTCCCCGCAGGAGCTGGGGAGCATCGACCCCACCTGGCTCCCCCGGCACCCGTCCCTGGACAACTTCCGCGAGGCGTTCGCGACGCAGCCGCTCGCCCGCTCGGCGCTCAACAGTCTGATCGTCGCGGGCAGCGCCACCCTGATCGCGGTGACCATCGCCGTCCCGGCCGCGTACGCGCTGGTGCGCTACCGCTCCCGGGTCGGCAAGGCGGCCACCGGCTGGATCCTGGTCAGCCAGATGTTCCCGTTCGTCCTGGTGATCATCCCGCTGTTCCTGCTGCTGAAGAACGCCCACCTGGTGGACTCCCGGGCCGGGCTGGTCGTGGTCTACGTCGTGTGGAACCTGCCGTTCTCCCTGTGGATGCTCCAGGGGTATGTGCGCGCCGTGCCGCGGTCGCTGGAGGAGGCGGCGGCCGTGGACGGGGCCGGCCGGCTCCGCACCCTGCGCAGCGTGGTGCTGCCGCTGCTCGCGCCGGGGCTGGTGGCGACGGTGATGTTCTCCTTCGTCACCGCCTGGAACGAGTTCTTCTTCGCCCTGGTGCTCCTCAAGACCCCGGAGAAGCAGACGATGTCCGTGATCCTCACCCGCTTCCTGGGCGCCGAGGGAGCGGCGGACCTCGGTCCGCTGGCGGCGGCGTCCGTCCTCGCGACACTGCCCAGCCTGCTGTTCTTCGCGCTGCTCCAGCGGCGGCTGGCGGGCGGGATGCTGGCCGGGGCGGTGAAGGGCTGATGCGGGCACGGGTACGGGTACGGGCGCGGGGCGCCGCAGCGCTGCTCGCCGCCGTACTGCTCGCCTCCTGCGGTGGCGGCGGCACGGGGGACGGCGACGGCACCGTCACCCTCGACTACTACAGCCTCGCCTGGCAGAAGGAGTCCATCGCCGCCAACAAGGCGCTGGTGGCCCGCTGGAACAAGACCCACCGCTCGGTCAAGGTCCGCTATGTGCAGGGCTCCTGGGACACCGTGCACGACCAGCTGCTGACCTCCTTCGAGGGCGGCGAGGCGCCCGACGTCATCCACGACGACGCCAGCGACCTGACGGACTTCGCCTACGGCGGCTACCTCGCCGACCTGCGCGGCCTGCTGCCGGAGCGGCTGCGGTCCGACATCCCCGCGCGCACCTGGGACAGCGTGACGATGAACGGCGGGCGCGTCTACGGCGTGCCGTTCCTCCAGGAGCCGAGGGTGCTCATCGCCAACAGCAGGCTGCTGGCGCGCTCGGGCGTCCGCGTCCCGACCGCCCAGCACCCCTGGACCTGGGACGAGTTCGAGCGGGCCGCGCGGCGGATGACCGTACGGGGCGGCAAGCGGTACGGCGTCGTATGGGCGATGAAGGAGCCGGTGAAGCAGTCCGTGAACCTGTCCCTGTCCACCGGCGGCCGGATCTTCACCAAGGAGCGCACGGACGACGGCGTCAAGAACCGGCTGCGCTTCGAGGGCCGCGACTCGGCGGTCAGCGAGCTGATACGGCGGCAGGTGAACCAGGACCGCACCGCGCCGCGCAGCGGCCTGGGCATGGGCGGATCCGACACCCTGCCCGGCCTGTTCGCCGGCAGATACGCGATGGTCCCGCTCAACTTCTCGTTCCGGCAGCAGGTGCAGCAGCAGGCCCCGGACGGCTTCGAGTGGACCGTGCTGCCCATGCCGCGCGGCGCCGGCCAGGGGCAGTACGTCCAGGGCGTCGTCCCGCAGACGCTGTCGGTGTCCCGGGACAGCCCGCACCAGCGGGCCGCGGCCCGCTTCATCGCGTATATGACCGAGCCCGCGCACATGGCCGAGCTGGCGAAGGGCGACTGGATCCTGCCGACCGGACGGACGGCGCTGAAGGATCCCGCGATCAACAGGGAGAAGGACGGATGGCGGGTGGGGGTCGCGATGGCGAGGACGCTGCGGAAGTCCCCGGCGCTGGGGGTGCGCGGGTACGCGGAGTGGTCGGACAAGGTGGCGACGCCCGCGTTCCAGCGGTTCTACCAGAACGATGTGTCGAGCTCGGGGCTCTCCCGCTCGCTGACGCGGGACGGCCAGCTGATCCTCGACCGATACCAGCGGTGAAGCGCAGACGTACCGAGGAGGCAGCCACCATCACGTCAATGACCAGCCCCGACACCGGCACATGGCGCTCCCGCGCCCGGGGCGCGCTGCTGGGGCTCGCCGTGGGCGACGCGCTGGGCGCGCCCGCCGAGAACATGAAACCCTCCCAGATCCGCGAGCGCTGGGGCCGTATCGAGGGATTCGTCCAGGACGACCCCGCCGGGACGGACGACACCGAGTACGCGCTCTTCTCCGCGCTGCTGCTCGCCGAACACGGCGCCGCGCTCACCGTCGAGGACGTGGAACGAGCCTGGCACCGCGACATCGCCGACCGCGACGAGGGCGCCTTCAAGGGCGCCGGGTTCAGCGAGCGGGGCACGCTGGAGAACCTGCGGCGCGGCCTCGCCGCGCCCATCTCGGCGCAGCACCGGCACGCCTGGAGCGACGGACTCGCGATGCGGGCCGCCCCGTTCGGCGTGTTCGCCGCGGGCCGCCCCGCCGAGGCGGCCCGGCTCGTCGCCATCGACGGCACCGTCAGCCACGACGGCGAGGGCATCTACGGCGGGCAGGCCGTCGCCGCCGGGGTGGCCGCCGGCATGGTGAGCGAGAGCCCGGACGCCGTCGTACAGGCGGCGCTCTCCGTCATCCCGGAGAACTCCTGGACGTCCCGCTCCCTGCAGCGCGCGGTCTCCGCGGCGCGCCGCGCCCGGCACCGGGGCGACGCCACCCAGCTCGGCGTGGAGCGCGCGGTCCGCTCCTCGGTCGTCATCGGCGGCTACCCGTGGACGGACCTGGCGCCGGAGGCCGTCGGGCTGGCGTTCGGCGCGTTCACCGCGGCGGGCGGCGCGTTCACCGGCTCCGTGCTGACCGCCGTCAACATGGGCCGCGACGCCGACACCACCGCCGCCGTCGCGGGCGCGCTGGCCGGCGCGCTGCGCGGCGAGGGGGCGGTTCCCGGCGCGTGGGCGCGCGCCATCCGCCCGGCGCGCGGCACCTGTCTGCCCTCCATGGCGGGGCTCCATGTGCGGGACGTCGCCGACCGGTTGGCGCCCGGCGCCCCGGGCCGGGGCGGCGCCGGGCGCGGGCCCGGCGCGGGTCCGGGACCCGGACCGGATCCGGGTGCGGGACCGGATCCGGGCGCGGGTCCGGGTGCGGGGACCGGACCGCTGCCGGCCCCGGCGCACGCCGTGGGACCCGTGAGCACCGTGGACGCCTCATGAGCGGGGCCACCGCGGCGCGTACGGTCCCGCAGGTCCGGCGTCCCGGCGCCGCGCACCCGGCGTCCGACGGGCCAGGCCCCGACCCCGGGCCCGTACCCGGCCGACACCCCGGTCCGGGCCCCCGACCCGCATCCGACACCGCGCCCGGACCGGGTCCGGGCGCCGAAAGCGCAGCCGGTGCCGCAGCCAGTACCCGTACCGGTGCCAGTACCGCGTGCCCCTCCGCATCCGCGCCCGACCCCGGTCCCGGACCGCGCCGGATCGAGGGGCTGCTGCTCGGGCTCGCCGCGGGCGACGCGGCCGGGTGGCCCGCCGGGCGGCACCGCGCGGCCCGGCTCCCGGACTGGACGCGCCGCCTCACCCGGGAGCTCGACACCTTCGCCGAGCAGAACGCCACCACCACCCTGCCGGTGCCCATCGCGCTCAACCAGCCGCCCGAGCCGCTGCGCCTGGGCCCCTCGGACGACGCGGAGTGGGCCGCGTTCACCGCGTACGCCGTGCTGTCCGCCGACGGCACCCGGCGCAGCGACCTCACCCCCGACCAGCGGGTGCGCGCCGCGCTCACGCTCTCCTGGAACGCGCTGGCCGACGAGGTCGCCGCGGCGGCCGAGCGCGCCGAGGAGATCGAGTCGGCGCGGATCCCGCTGCGCGCCCGGATCTCCGTACGCGCGGGCCTGGGCAACCTCGCCGCCGGGCTCCGCCCGCCGGCCACCGGGCACGACAACCCGCACTACTTCGACGACGCGGCCTGCGTACGCGCCTGCGTGCTCGCCGTGGTGCACCCGGGGGCCCCGCAGGACGCGGCCGACCTCGCGGAGTTCGACGCCCGCTACACCCAGGACGGCGACGGGGTGCACGGCGCCCGCGCGATGGCGGCGGCCGTCGCCGCGGCGCTGGCCGGTCAGGGGCCGGAGCGGGCGGTGGGCGCGGCGCTCGACCAGCTGCCGGACGGCACCGAGATCCGGCGCAACGCGCTGCGCGCCGTCCAGCTGGCCCGTACCGCGGCGGCCGACCGGCCGGGGCAGCCCGGCAACGCGTTCGCGCTGGTGCCCGTCCTGGAGCACGAGATCGTCGACCACGTCTACAGCTACGGCATCGCCGCTGCCGAGACGGTGCCGGTGGCGCTCGCCTGCGCCACGGCATCGGCGGGGGTGCTGAGCGAAGCCGTGCCGTCCGCGGCCTGTATGTCCCGGGTCGCCGACTCGGCCCCCGCGCTCGCGGGGGCGCTGACCGGCGCGCTCGGCGGCGCCCGCGCACTGCCGGACGCCTGGCGGGAGGCGTGCCGGACGCTGTCGGGCTGCTCGCTGCCGCAGTTCGCCGGGACCGACCTGGTGGAGGCGGCGGACCGGCTCGCCCGCCTCCATCCGCTCCCCCCGGCGGACCACGCCCCGCCACCGTAGTCGCCGT
>NZ_JAAKZZ010000474.1 GCF_011045075.1 Streptomyces boncukensis | reverse complement strand
GAGCAACCCCCACCGCCGCCTCCCGGCCCACACCACGGGCAGCCAGCAGCCGGGCGAGCCGGTTCGCACGCCCGTCCAGCTCCGCGTACGTCAGCTCCTCCTCGCCGCCCACCAGCGCCACCGCGTCCGGCGCAGCCGCCACATGCCGCGCGAACAGGTCCGGGATCGTCACCTCGGGGGTGTTGACGGCGGTGTCGTTGAACCGCTCCAGGACCAGGGCGCGCTCGGCCTCGTCCAGCAGCTCCAGACGGGCCAGCGGAGTGTGCGGGTCGGCGGCGGCCCGGTCGAGCAGCTGTCCGAGCCGGGCGGCGATCCGCTCCGCCGCGGCCCGCGAGAACAGGTTCTCCTGGTACTGGAGTTCCACGTGCAGATGCGGGTCCGCCGAGGCGACCACGGCGATCGGGTAGTGGGTGCCGGTGACCGCGCGCACACCGGCGAGGGTGGCCCCGGCCGCCTCGTGTGCTTCCGTGAGCGCCGTCTCGTCCACCGGGTACGACTCCAGGACGACCAGGGTGTCGAACAGGGCCCCGAGCCCGACGGCCTCGTGGATCTCGCTGAGGCCGTGGTGATGGTGGTCGAGCAGCGGTGTCTGGCGCTCCTGGACGGAGACCAAGGTCTGCCCGAGTGTGGCGCCGGGCGCGCAGACGACGCGCACGGGCAGGGTGTTGATGAACAGGCCGACCATCTCGTCGACGCCCGGCACCTGCGGCGGCCGTCCGGAGACCGTGGTGCCCAGCACCACGTCCTGCCGCCCCGTCAGCCGGCCGAGGAGCACGCCCCAGGCGCCCTGCAGCAGGGTGCTGAGGGTGATGCCCAGCTCGCTCGCCCTGCGGGAGAGCTCCCGGGCCGCCAGGTCCGGCAGCGGCACCTCGATCTGGCCCAGCCCCTCCGACTCGGGGGTGGCGGCCCCCGCCGACGGGGCGAGGAGCGTCGGCTCCGTGACGCCCTCCAGCTCCCGCTGCCAGGCGCGGGCCGCCGCCTCCTGGTCCTGCTGGGAGAGCCAGACCAGGAAGTCGCGGTAGGGGCGCACCCGGGGCAGCGCCGAGGGGTCCCCGCCCGAGCCGTACAGCCGCAGCAGTTCCCGCAGCAGGTGGGGTATCGACCAGCCGTCGTACAGGGCGTGGCTGGCGGTGAAGACCAGCTCCGTGCGGTCCGGGCCCATGCGGACCAGGGAGAGGCGCAGCAGCGGGGGCCGGTCCGGCTCGAAGTGGGCGGCCTGGTCGGCGGCGAGCAGCCGCTCGAAGGCCGCGTCCGCTTCGGCCTCGCCGAGGCCGCTCAGGTCCTCCGCCCGCCAGGGCAGTTCCACATGGTCGAGCACGAGCTGCACCCGCTCCCCCGCCCCGCTGGTGACGAAGGCGACCCGGAGCGAGGCGTGCCGGTCGAGGAGCGCCTGCCCGGCGGCCCGCATGCGCTCCGGGTCCACGTCTCCGGCCAGCCGGAAGGTGAGCTGCGTGTGGTACGCGTCGAACGACGACTGGGCGAGCATGCCGTGGAAGAGGATGCCCGACTGGGTCGCCGTCACCGGCCACACGTCGGCCACGGCGCCCGCGTACCGCTCGTGCCACCGGTCCAGGTCGCGCCGGCTCACCCGCACCAGGGGCACGTCGGACGGTGTGAGCCCGCCCGCTGAGGGGGCGGCGGCGTGCCGGGCGAGGTTCTGCAGCGCCGTACGCCACAGCTCGATCAGCTCGCGTGCCTCCTCGCGGCCGAGGAGTCCGCTGGGGAAGCGGATCTGTGCGATGAGCCGCGGGCCCTGCGGTGTGTCGGAGACCAGCGCGGTGACCTCGGCCGTCGCCATCGCGGGCATGTCCGCGTCGAGGTCGGCGCTCCGCAGGCCGTTGCCGTCGGCCGGCGTCCAGCCGAGGCCGCGCAGCTCCTCGGGCGCGTCGTCGGCGGAGAACCGGCCCAGGTAGTTGAACGAGATCTGACCGCTCGGGAACGCCTGGAGGACCTCGGCGGTCCCGGGGTTGAGGTAGCGCAGCAGGCCGTAGCCGATGCCCTTGTCCGGGACGGCGTGGAGCTGCTCCTTGACGGCCTTGAGGACCTGGCCCGCGGCCCGGCCACCGTCGAAGGCGTCCTCCACGTCGACGCCTCCCACGTCGACGCGCACGGGGAACATGCTGGTGAACCAGCCCACGGTGCGGGACAGATCGGCCCCCGGCACCGAGGACTCCTCCCGGCCGTGCCCCTCCAGGCGGATCAGCGCGGAGGTCTCGTCGACGCCGCGCTCCCGCCGCCAGCGCGCGAGGGCGAGCGCGAAGGCCGCGAGGAGACCGTCGTTGACGCCGGTGCGGAAGGCGGCGGGCACGGTGGTCAACAGCGCCTCGGTGGCCGCCACCGGCAGTTCCATGGACACGTCCGCCACCGTGGCGGCCACGTCGACGGCCGGGTCGAACGGGCGGGAGCCGAGCTCGGGGTCGGGTGCGGCCACGACCGAGCGCCAGTGCGCGAGCTCGGCGGTGCGCTCGGGGCTCGTCGCCTGCTCGGCCAGGGCGTGGGACCACCGCCGCGCGGAGGTGGCGACCGGGTCGAGCCGGGGCGTACGGCCCTCGCGGATGTGGCTCCACGCGGTGGCGAGGTCGGGCAGCAGGATCCGCCAGGACACGCCGTCGACGAGGAAGTGGTGCAGGACGAGGAGCAGCCGGCCGGGCGTCCGCGCGCCCGCGTCGCCCCAGACGAACTGCGCCATGACCCCGGCCGCCGGGTCGAGGCGGCCGGTGGCCCGGTCGAGCTCGGTGGCCGCGCGCTCCCGCCAGGCGGCCTCCTCCCAGCGGCCGTCGCAGGGGACCCGGTGGATCAGCGCGGAGGGGTCCACCGATCCGGGCGCGGAGACCTCCAGCTCCGGCTCGCCGTCCTCGCCGTCCTCGCCGTCCTCGCCGTCCTCGCCGACGACGAGCCGGGAGCGCAGGATGTCGTGGTGGTCCCAGACGGCGCCCAGGGTGGCGGCGAGCTGACGCTCGTCGATGCCCTGCGGCAGCTCGACCTCCAGGGCCATCGCGAACCGGCCGAAGCCGCCGCCCCGCGCCGTCAGGTCCAGCAGGTAGCGGCCGATGGGCAGCAGCGGCATCCGGCCGGCACCGCCCCCGTCCAGCTCCTCCAGTACGGGAACGCCCCCGCCGTCGAGCGCGGTGCGCTCGGCGCGGTCCGCGAGTTCGGCCACGGTGCGGCACTCGAAGATCTGCCGCGGTGTGACCTCGACGCCCTCCGCGCGGGCGCGCGAGACGACCTGGATGGACCGGATGCTGTCGCCGCCGATGGCGAAGAAGTCGTCGTCGGTGCCGACCCGGTCGAGGCCGAGGACCTCGGCGTACACGGCGGCCAGGACCCGCTCGGCGGCCGTCCGCGGCGCCTGGTAGGTGCCTCCGGTCAGCCGCGGCTCCGGCAGCGCGGCACGGTCCAGCTTGCCGTTCGGGGCCAGGGGCAGCCGGTCCAGCGTCACGAACGCCGACGGCACCATGAACTCCGGCAGCCGTTCGGCCGCGAACCGGCGCAGTTCCCGTTCGCAGACGCCCGGAGTGCGCACCGCCTCGTCGGTGGCGGGCACCACATAGCCGGTCAGCTGTGTGCTGCCGCGGACGTCCCGGGTGACGACGGCTGCCTGCGCCACGCCCGGATGGGCGGTGAGCGCCACCTCGATCTCGCCGGGCTCGATGCGGAAGCCGCGCACCTTGACCTGCGCGTCGTCGCGGCCCACGTACTCCAGCTGCCCCTCGGGGGTCCAGCGGGCCAGGTCGCCGGTGCGGTACATCCGCGCGCCGGCGGGGCCGAAGGGGTCCGGGAGGAAGCGTTCGGCGGTGAGCGGCGCCTGACCGTGGTAGCCGCGGGCGACCGGGCCCGCGACGTACAGCTCGCCCACGACGCCGACGGGGACGGGGGCCAGCCCGGAGCTCAGCACGTAGGTCCGCATGTTGCCCAGCGGCGCCCCGATCGGGGCGCTCGCGGCGCCGGTCCACTCCGCGCCGGCGGCGAAGGCGGTGGCGTAGAACGACTCCGTCTGACCGTAGGCGTTGACGACGCGCACCCCGGGCAGCGCCGCGCGGACCGACCGCACCAGCGGCGCCGGCAGCGCCTCACCGGCGAAGACCACAGCGTCGGCCTGGATCTTGCCGCTGAGCTGGTCGATCAGTTCGGCGAACACCGAGGGCACCGTGCTGATCACGCTGCCGTCCCAGCCGCCGCGCTCACCGATCACGAGGACGTCCCGGACCAGCTCGACGGTGCCCCCGGCTGCGAGCGTGGTGACGATCTCGAACACCGACACGTCGAAGTTCACGGACGTGCCCGCCAGTGTCCGCGTGCCCGCGTGGATCTCCACCGCCTCGGCGAGCCGCAGCACGCCGTTGACGACGGCCCGGTGGGTCACCGTGACGCCCTTCGGCGTACCGGTGGACCCGGAGGTGTACATCACGTACGCGGCGTTCAGCGGCCGTACCGCCCCGAACGCACGGCCCTGTGCCGGAACGCCGGTGGCGTCCGGGACCGCGTCCGGATCCGGGCCCGGGCCCGGGTCCGCGTCCAGTCCCAGGTCCTGGACGAGCAGGCGCGGGACGCCGGAGTCCGGGAGCGCGCCGGCCACGTCCGCGTCCGTCAGGACCAGCGAGGGCTGGGCGTCCGCCAGGATCACATCCAGCCTGGAGCTGGGGTACTTCGGGTCGATGGGCAGATATGCGCCGCCCGCGCGCCAGATCCCCAGCATCGCCGCGACCAGGTCCGCCGAGCGGGGCAGCGCCAGACCCACGAGCGACTCCGTCCCCACCCCGCGGTCGGCCAGCTCTTCCGCGACGCGTTCGGCGCGGGCGGCCAGCTCCGCGTACGACCACTCCTCGTCCTCGCAGATCAGCGCCGTGGCCTCGGGGGTGGTCGCGGCCTGCCGCGCGAACAGCTCGGTGACCGTCAGCTCCGGCGTCGCGGCGGCGGTGTCGTTGAAGCCGCGCAGTACGAGCTCCCGCTCGTCCGGCTGGACGAGTTCGACGGCGCGCACGTGCCGGCCCGGGTCGGCGGTGAGCTGGTCGAGGAGGCGCACATACCGGTCCGCGAGCCCGCGGACCGTGGCGGCGTCGAAGAGGTCCGTGGCGTACTCCAGCGAGCCCACGACGCCCCGTCCGGGCAGGTCGACCATGTTGAAGGTCAGATCGAACTTCGCCGACAGGCTGGTCGTGCGCTCGAACTCCACCCGCAGCCCGGACAGCTCGAAGCCGTCGAGGTCGAAGTTCTGCCAGGCGAACATCACCTGGAACAGCGGCGCGTAGGCCGTGGACCGCTCCGGATTCAGCTCCTCCACCAGGCGTTCGAAGGGCACGTCCTGGTGGTCGTAGGCGGCCAGCGACTTGACGCGTACCTGGTCGAGCACCTCCGCGAACGTCGGATTGCCCTCCAGACGCGCCCGCAGAACCCAGGTGTTCACAAAGAACCCCACCATGTCGGTCAGGCTCTCGTCGGTACGGTTGGCGATCGGCGAACCGACCGTGATGTCGTCACCACCCCCGAGACCGTGCAACAGCACCAGCAGCGCCGACTCCAGAACCATCGACTCGGTCGCCCCGTGCGTCCGGGCGAGATCCGCCACGGCGCTCATCACCCGGTCGTCGACGGAGAACTCGACGGCGGCGCCGTCGTGGCCGGCCCGCCGCGGGCGGGGGCGGTCGGTGGGCAGTTGGAGGGGCTGCGGGACGTCGGCCAGCTCCGCACGCC
>NZ_JAAKZZ010000473.1 GCF_011045075.1 Streptomyces boncukensis | reverse complement strand
TGGTGAGGTGTTGGGGGCGCTGTCCGCGGCGGGTGCGACGGTGGTGAGCGTGCCGGTCGGGGAGGTTGCGCAGCTGTCCGGCGTATCCGGGCCTGACGTGTCCGGGGTGGTGCTGCTCGCGTCCGGGTGGGCGGACACGCTGGCTGTGGTGCAGGGGTTGGGTGACGCCGGGGTCGATGCGCCGTTGTGGGTGTTGACGCGGGGTGCGGTGTCGGTGGGCCGTTCGGATCGGCTGGAGGATCCGGACCTGGCGGCGGTGTGGGGTCTGGGCCGGGTCGCGGCCCTGGAGCTCCCGCAGCGCTGGGGCGGCCTGATCGACCTCCCGGCCGAACTGGATACGCGAGCAACTGAGTGTCTCGTCGGCATCCTGGCCGGTGGTGGCGAGGACCAGGTCGCAGTACGCACGTCTGGGGTCTACGGCCGCCGCCTGGCCCGCGCGCTGCCCGCAGCCGTGACCGGCACCGGCTGGGAGCCCTCGGGCACCGTCCTGGTCACCGGCGGCACCGGAGCCCTGGGCACACAGGTCGCCCGGTGGCTGGCCGGGCGGGGTGTGCCGCATCTCGTACTGACCAGCCGGAGCGGGGTGGCCCCCGACGGCCTGGTCGAGGAGCTGGCCGAACTCGGCGCACAGGTGACGGTGGCCGCCTGCGATGTCACGGACCGGAGCGCGCTTGCCGACGTCATCGCCGGAGTGCCCACCGAATGGCCGCTCACCGGCGTCGTGCACGCGGCCGGGATCACGGACACGGAGGGGCTGGAACAGACCACGGCCGCGGCGTTCGCGGAGGTGCTGCGCGCCAAGGTCGATGGAACCAGGCACCTGGACGAGTTGACGCGGGATCTGCCGCTTGATCTGTTCGTGGTGTTCTCGTCGATCGCTGCGACCTGGGGCAGTGGCGGCCAGGCGGCGTATGCGGCCGGGAACGCGTTCTTGGACGCGTGGGTCCAGTACCGCCGCGACCGCGGGCTGCCGGGCACATCAGTGGCCTGGGGCCCGTGGGCCGGCTCGGGCATGGTGGCAGGCGGTGATGCAGAGCAGGTTCTGCGCAGGCGCGGACTGTCGCCGATGGACCCGGAGCTGGCCATGCGGGCCCTGGCCCAGGCGATCGATCAGAACGACAGCGGTCTGACCGTGGCCGACGTCGATTGGCCCCGCTTTGCTGAGGCATTCACAGTGATACGGCCCAGTCGGCTGCTCGACGGTTTCGCTGAGGCGGCCGATGCCGCGACCCCCGACTCGGCGGCCGCGGACGCCGAGTCGGAGGCGAGTACCGGTGCCGAGCTGCGGCAGCAGCTGGCGGACGCTCCGGCCGCGCAGCGTCAACGGATCCTGCTGGACATGGTCCGGGCTGCGGTCGCGACTGTGCTGCGTCACCGCGATCCGTCCGCGATCGGAGCCGAAACGGCGTTCAAGGACCTCGGCTTCGACTCCCTGATGGCCGTCGAGTTCCGAGATCACCTCAACCGGCAGACGGGCTTGAAGTTCCCCGTGAGCCTCGTCTTCAACTTCCGCTCGCCGCAGACGGTGGCCGAACTGCTCCTCGCCGAACTCCTGCCGGAACGGGCCGCACAAGACGACTCCGACCCCCGCGACGCCGAGATCCGCAGCGCCCTCGCCGCGATCCCGATCGCGCGGCTGCGCGAGGCCGGACTCATGGACACCTTGCTGAAACTGGCAGATCCCACCGGCACCACCGAGTCGGCCCCGGCCCCGGCCTCGGCTTCGGCTTCGGCTTCGGCCGAGAGCCCCGACTCGCTGGACGACCTGGACACCGAATCCCTCATCGAAATCGCGCTCGACGCCGCACGGCACGACGCCAGCCCTGGAGAAACTGATGACCGCTGACTCGGCCAACCGAATCGTCGAAGCGCTGCGGACCTCCCTGAAGGAGGTTGAGCGGCTCCGCACCCAGAACCAGGAGATCCTGGCGGCGAACAGCGAGCCCCTCGCCGTCGTCGCCATGAGCTGCCGCCTCCCCGGAGACGTCGCGAGCCCCGAAGACTTCTGGCAGCTGCTGAGCACAGGTACGGACGCCATCACGGACTTCCCCGGCAACCGCGGCTGGGAGCAGCCTGGGCGGGACCGGGGCCGCGAGACCTACGCCGCCAGGGGCGGCTTCGTCCACGACGCCGACCGGTTCGACGCTGACCTGTTCGGGATCAGCCCGCGTGAGGCGCTGGCGATGGATCCGCAGCAGCGGCTGCTGCTGGAAGCGGCATGGGAGACGTTCGAAGCGGCGGGTATCGACCCGCGCTCGCTCGTCGGCACGCCCACAGGGGTCTTCATCGGGGCGTCGCCCTCCGGCTACGGTCTGATCGACCAGGAATCCGAGGACGCCGAGTCGTTCGCCCTGACCGGCGGTGCCAGCAGCATCCTGTCCGGCCGCGTGTCCTACGTCTTCGGCCTTGAAGGTCCCGCGGTGACGGTGGACACGGCGTGTTCCTCCTCCCTGGTCGCCCTGCACCTGGCTGCACAGGCCCTCCGCCAAGGGGAGTGCCGCATGGCGCTGGTCGGCGGAGTGACCGTGATGGCGACGCCAAGTCTGTTCAGCGCATTCGCGAAGCAGGGCGGCCTCGCTCCGGACGGCCGGTGCAGGTCGTTCGCCGCGGCGGCGGACGGGACCGGGTGGTCCGAAGGCGTCGGCATGCTCCTGGTGGAGCGGCTGTCGGACGCGCAGCGCCATGGCCACCGAGTGCTGGCGGTGGTGCGTGGGAGCGCGGTGAACCAGGATGGCGCGTCCAACGGCCTGACCGCGCCGAACGGTCCGTCGCAGCAGCGCGTCATCCGGCAGGCCCTGGCGAACGCCCGCCTCACCCCGGCTGATGTGGACGTCGTCGAGGCACACGGCACCGGCACGCGGCTCGGCGACCCGATCGAGGCGGAGGCTCTCCAGCTCACATACGGCCGGGACCGCGGCAAGGGCGGCGAGCCGCTGTGGCTGGGCTCGGTCAAGTCCAACATCGGACACCCCCAGGCGGCTGCGGGTGTCGCCGGTGTGATCAAGATGGTCATGGCGCTGCGGCACGGGACGCTCCCGGAGACGCTGCACGCGGATGAGCCGACGCCGCAGGTGGACTGGTCCGCCGGTGCGGTGGAACTGCTCACCGGGCCTCGGCCGTGGCCCGAGGTGGATCGCCCGCGTCGGGCGGCGGTGTCGTCGTTCGGGATCAGCGGCACCAATGCGCATGTGGTCCTGGAGCAGGCGCCCGAGCATGTCGAACGGGATTCGGACACCGAGCCGCCGGCGCTGCGACCCGACCCGGTGCCGTGGGTGGTGTCGGCGAAGTCCGAGACCGCTCTGCGGGCACAGATCGAGCGGTTGCGGTCGTTTGTGACCGAGCAACCGGAAGTGGACGCGATGGACGTGGCGTGGTCGCTGGCGACCACGCGGGCCGAGCTGGAGCACCGTGCGGTGCTGGCCGGGGATGTGGCGCTCGCCTCCGACGTCGCCACCGACGGCCGGTTGGCGTTCCTGTTCACGGGCCAGGGCGCGCAGCGTGCGGGCATGGGGCTGGGGCTGTACGAGGCGTTCCCGGTCTTCGCCGAAGCCTTCGATGCGGTGTGCGCCCGACTGGATGTGCGGCTGGAGCGTCCGCTGCGTGAGGTGCTGGCCGACGGCGCTGGTCTGGAGGGCACGCTGTGGGCGCAGGCGGGGCTGTTCGCGCTCGAAGTCGCCCTGTACCGGCTGGTGGAGTCCTGGGGTGTGGTCCCGGATGTGCTGCTGGGTCATTCGTTGGGTGAGATCGTCGCCGCGCACGTCTCCGGGATCCTGTCGCTGGATGACGCGTGCACGCTGGTCGCGGAGCGTGGCCGTCTGATGCAGGGGCTTCCGGCTGGCGGTGCCATGCTCGCCGTACAGGCGGCTGAGGTCGATGTCGCTGATTCCGGGCTCGATGTGGCGGCGGTGAACGGCCCTGAGTCGGTCGTGCTGTCCGGTGCCATCGAGTCGATTGAGCGGTATGCGGCCGAGTGCGCGGCGCGGGGCCGGCGGGTCAGTGTGCTGGCGGTGTCGCACGCGTTCCACTCGGTGCTGATGGAGCCGATGCTGGAGGAGTTCGCGACCGTCGTGGACGGGTTGACGTACAGTCCGGCACACATACCGATCGTGTCGAATCTGACGGGTGCGGTGGCCGAGCCGGGGCTGATGCAGGAGCCCGGGTACTGGGTGCGTCAGGTGCGGCAGGCGGTCCGCTTCGCTGACGGTGTGGGCGCTGCCACAGGGCTGGGTGTGACCCGGTTTGTCGAGCTGGGTCCGGACGGTGTGCTGTCCGGCATGGCCCAGGAGAGTGCCGGCGATGCGGTGTTCGCGCCGGTGTTGCGTAAGGACCGGGACGAGGTGGAGTCCGCCCTCGGCGCGATGAGCCGTGTGTGGACGTGCGGTGTCGGCGTCGACTGGTCGGCCGTTTTCGCCGGTTGGGGCGGGCAGGTGATCCCGCTGCCGACGTATGCGTTCCAGCGTGAGCGGTTCTGGCCGGAGCGGTCGCATTCGGTGAGGTCGGCCGTGAGTGACGGCCTGGATTCCGCCTTCTGGGATGCGGTCGAGCGTGAGGATCTGGAGGAGCTGGCCGGTCTGGAATCTGCACTGCCCGCACTCAATGCGTGGCGCAGGCGTCACCGGGAGCGCTCCACGCTGGATTCCTGGCGTTACCAGGTCACCTGGAAGCCGCTGACCGATCTGCCTCCGGCTCCCTTGTCCGGTACCTGGGCGGTCATCGGCTCCGAGGGTGCGGATGTGTTCGGGGCGCTGTCCGCGGCCGGTGCGAGGGTGGTGAATGTTCCGGCCGAGGAGGTCGCGCAGCTGCCCGATGTGGCCGGGGTGGTGCTGCTCGCATCCGGCTGGGCGGACACGCTGTCTGCGGTGCAGGCGCTGGGTGAGGTCCCGGCGCCGTTGTGGGTGCTCACGCGGGGCGCGGTGGCGGTGGGCCGTTCGGACCGGCTGGAGAGCCCGGACCTGGCGGCGGTGTGGGGTCTGGGCCGGGTCGCGGCGCTGGAGGTCCCGCAGCGCTGGGGCGGCCTCATCGACCTCCCGGCCGACCTGGACACCCGGGCCGGAGCCCGGCTTGCGGGTGTGCTGGCCGACGGCGGCGAGGACCAGGTCGCGGTGCGCGGAGCCGGGGTCTACGGGCGCCGCCTGGCACGGGCGCTGCCCGCAGCCGTCACCGGTACGGGCTGGCGGCCCTCGGGCACCGTCCTGATCACCGGCGGCACCGGTGCCCTGGGGACGCAGGTGGCGCGGTGGCTGGCGGGGCGTGGTGCGCCGCACCTGGTCCTGACCAGCCGCAGCGGGGTGGCGCCGGACGGACTGGTCGAGGAGCTGACCGATCTCGGCGCGCGGGTGACGGTGGCCGCGTGTGACGTCACCGACCGGGACGCGCTGGCCGGGGTGATCGACGGTGTTCCGGAGCAGTGGCCGCTGACCGGCATCGTCCACACCGCCGGGATCGTGGACACGGAAGGGCTGGAGCAGACCGGTCCGGAGGCGGTTGCCCGGGTGGTCGGTCCCAAGATCGAGGGGACGGTGCTGCTGGACGAGCTCACCCGGGACCTGCCACTGGATCTGTTCGTGGTGTTCTCATCGATCGCCGCGACCTGGGGCAGCGGCGGTCAGGGCGCGTATGCGGCCGGGAACGCGTTCCTGGACGCGTGGGTGCAGCACCGCCGTGATCGCGGGCTTCCGGGCACGTCGGTGGCCTGGGGTCCGT
>NZ_JAAKZZ010000472.1 GCF_011045075.1 Streptomyces boncukensis | reverse complement strand
GGCCGGGAGAGGACTTCCGGACGCGGCCCCCGCCTCGACACCGGGAGCAGTGCACCATGCGTGAGCACACCGAGCTGTACATCGACGGCGCCTGGCGGGCGCCCCGGCACCAGGGCGCCGTCCGGGAGCTGACCGACCCCGCGAGCGGTGAGGTCACGGGCCGGGTGGCGCTGGGCGGCGCGGCGGATGTCGACCGGGCGGTCGCCGCCGCAGGCCGCGCCTTCGCCTCGTACGCGCGGACCGCGCCCGAGGAGCGTGCCGAGCTGCTGGAGCGGGTGCTGGCCGAACTGGACCGGCGCGCCGAGGATCTGGCCCAGGCGGTGACCGCGGAGATGGGCGCGCCGCTGGCGCTGGCCCGCGGCGCGCACGTGCCGACGGGCCGGTTCCAGATCGCCACCACCCTCGGAGCGCTGCGGAAGCACACCTTCCGGGAGTGGCGCGGTGACACGGAGATCCGCAGGGAGCCGCTCGGCGTCGCCGGTCTGATCACCCCCTGGAACTTCCCCGTGCTGCAGGTCGCGGGGAAGGCGGCGGCGGCGCTCGCCGCCGGGTGCCCCGCGGTGGTCAAGGCGTCCGAACTGGCCCCGTACTCCGCCGTACTGCTCGCCGAGGTCATGGACGCGGCGGGGGTGCCGGCGGGGGTGTTCAACCTCGTGCTGGGCGAGGGGCCCGAGGCGGGGCACGCGCTGAGCGCGCACCCGGACGTCGGCGTCATCTCGTTCACCGGCTCCGTGCGGACCGCGCGGAAGGTCACGGTCGCCGCCGCGCCGACCGTCAAACGGGTCCACACCGAGCTGGGCGGCAAGTCGCCGCACCTCCTGCTGCCCGACGCGGACTTCGCCGTGGCCGTGCGTACGGTGCACGACTGGATGATGTCCGTGACCGGCCAGCTGTGCAGCGCCCCCACCCGCACCCTGGTGCCGCGGGACCGCCTGGAGGAGTTCCTGGAGGCACTGGTGCCGTCCCTGGAGGCGATCCGGGTGGGCGACCCCCGCTCGCCGGAGACCGGGATGGGTCCGCTGGTGTCGGCCGCGCAGTGGCGCACCGTCCAGGACTACATCCAGCAGGGCCTGGACGCCGGGGCCCGGCTGGTGACCGGCGGCCCCGGCAGGCCGGAGGGCCTGGCGGCGGGGCACTTCGCCAGGCCGACCGTGTTCGCCGATGTCGACAACGGCATGGCCATCGCCCGGGAGGAGATCTTCGGACCGGTGCTGTCCGTGATCGCCTACGACACCGTCGACGAGGCGGTCGAGATCGCCAACGACACCCCGTACGGCCTCGCCGCGTATGTCGTCGGCGCCGACGTGGACCGGGCGCACCAGGTGGCGGCGCGGATCCGCGCGGGGTCCGTCCTCATCAACGGCGCCGACTTCGACTGGACGGCCCCCTGGGGCGGATACAAGCAGTCAGGGAACGGCCGCGAGTTCGGCCCCGAGGGGCTGGACGCCTATCTGGAGACCAAGGTCGTACGCGGCGCGCCGGTCAGGACCGGCGCTCCACGGCATCCGCGAACTTGACCAGCAGCCGGGAGAACTCCCGCGCCTCGTCGTCCGGCCACTCCGCCACGAGGTCGTCGAAGACCTGCTGCTGGTACTCCCGGGACCGGGTGAGCAGCCCCTGCCCGGCCCGGGTCAGGGCCAGCACCTTGCTGCGGCTGTCCCGCTCCGAGGGCGCGTGGGTGACATAGCCGCTCTTCACCGCGTCCGTGACCATGCGGCTGGCGGTCGAGGGGTTCAGCTTCAGCCGCTCGGCCACGGAGCCGATCGTCACCTCGGCGTCCGGGTCCTCGGGATCCCCGACCGCCTGGACCACCTGGATGTGGATCAGCCGGTCCTGCTCCAGC
This sequence comes from Streptomyces boncukensis, assembly GCF_011045075.1. GTDB lineage: Bacteria > Actinomycetota > Actinomycetes > Streptomycetales > Streptomycetaceae > Streptomyces > Streptomyces boncukensis. Next base: position 3,907 of record NZ_JAAKZZ010000472.1, on the reverse strand, counting down.
GAGCCCGGCTTGCGGCCCAGGACGCGGACCAGCCGGAAGAGGGCCGGGCCCGAGGCGAGGGGCGGGGAGTTGGTGTCAGGCGCGCCGCTCATGGCGGAACCCTAACATGTGGCTTCCACATGCATATTACTCTCCGGTTTCCTCCGCCGTGAGGCCGACATACATCGTGCGGTGCAGCGCACAGACGTGCTCGTGCGCCAACTGCCCGGCGCGGGCCGGGTCGTGGTCGGCCAGGGCGGCGCGCAGCTGCCGGTGCTCCTCGTTGCTCTCGCGCAGATACGCCATGGGGTAGGGCAGGAAGTACGGGTAGAGCTCCCGGGTGACCCGGCCGTAGATCTCCAGGGCCTGCGGCAGCCCGGCGGCGTGTGCGATCCCGAGGTGGAAGCGCTTGTCGGCGGTGTGGAAGTCGGCCCAGGTCTCGGCCTCGTCCATGGCCGCGACGCACGCGTCCAGCACCGCGAGCGCGTCCGGGTCGCGCCGGGTGGCGGCCAGGTGCGCGAAACCGGTCTCCAGCACGGCCCGTTCGTCGACGAGGCGGTGGACGCGCGCGCTGTCCTGGGTGTAGGCGACGACCTGCGGGACGGTGTGCGCCCTCGGCCGCTCGGCGATGAAGGTGCCGCCGCCCCGGCCCGGCCGGCGGGTGACGACGCCCTCCCGCTCCAGTGCGGAGAGCGCCCGCCGCACGGTGATCTCGGCAACGCCCAGCGCGGCGGCCGTGGTCGGGATGTTCGGGAGCCGTTCACCGGGGGCGAGCAGGCCCAGATCGACGGCCAGCGAGATCCGCGCGCGCACGGTGTCCACCGCGCTGGTGCGCTGGATCGCGGCGAGCGCCGTGCTGGTCAGGGGGTTGTCCGCGGGGCCCGGGTGCCGCGCGGTGCCGTCCCGGGGGCGTTCGTGCTGCGTGCTGCGGTCCTGGGGCGCCATCGCTCAAGGGTACGCACGCCTGCGGCGCGCCGTGCAGGGCCGATCGGGGCCGCCGGTACCGTCCGAGGTCTTTACGTGCTCAAAGTGAGCATGTTTCTATGGCGGAGCGCAGCAAGCCGTCCGAACTCCACCGTTCCCCGACGTTCCCCGACGTCCACCCGAGGACCACGTATGAAGATCGCCGGACTGCAGACCGCCGGAACCCCCGGCGACGTGGACGCCAACCTCCACGAACTGGAGCAGGCGTGCCGCCGGGCCCGCGGTCAGGAAGCCGAACTGCTGGTCACCACGGAGATGTTCGTCACCGGGTACGACATCGGCGGCGCCGTGGCCGAGCTGGCCCGCCGCGACCTGCTCACCCCCGCACAGGACATCGCCCGCCGCACCGGCGTCGCCCTCGTGCTCGGAGCGCCCGAGCCGGCCGCGCCCGGGGCCGCGCCGGGCGCCTGCTACAACAGCGCGTTCCTGATCGCCGCCGACGGCACCGTGCTCGGCCGCCACCGCAAGGCCCATCTGTTCGGCGAGCTGGATCGCGCCCACTTCCTGCCCGGCGACCGACTGACCGCCCCCATCCGCTACGGCGGGCTCCGGATCGCCCTGCTGATCTGCTACGACGTGGAGTTCCCGGAGGCCGTACGCGCCGCGGCGCTCGCCGGAGCCGACCTGATAGCGGTGCCGACGGCGCAGATGGAGCCGTACGAGTTCATCGCGGAGCATCTGCTGCGGGTGCGCGCCTGGGAGAACCAGGTCTACCTCGCCTACGTCAACCACGACGGCGAGGAGGGCTCCCTCCGCTACGTCGGCCGCAGCTCCATCGTGGCCCCGTCCGGCGCCGTACTGGCCCAGGCCCGGCACGGCAACCAGTTGCTCTGCGCCACCGTCGACCCGGAAGCGGTGCGCGCGGCGCGCGCGGCGAACCCGTATCTGGCCGACCGCAGGCCGCGGCTGTACGACTCCGCCGCCCCTTCCACCCCCCTCACCTCACTCGTCCCTTCCGGCACCAAGGACCGCCCATGCTGAGGGAACCCCAGGACGCCGCCCCGTCCGCTCCGCTCGCCCCGTCGACCCCGTCCGCAGGGCCCGCGCAGCGACCGCCGTCCTCCGCGCACCTGTCCGGCCGGCTCGGCACCGGCTCCATCGTCTTCATGGTGATCGCCGCGGCGGCGCCGCTCACCGTGGTCGGCGGCAACGTCCCGCTCGCCATCGCCAGCGGACCCGGCGCCGGCGCCCCCGTCGGCTTCGCCCTCGCCTCCCTCATCCTGCTGGTCTTCGCGGTCGGCTTCGTCACCATGACGCCCCATGTGCGGCAGGCGGGCGCCTTCTACGCGTACACCACGCGCGGGCTCGGCGACCGGGTCGGCGTCGGCACCGCCGCCGTCGCCCTGGTCGCCTACACGGCGATCCAGGTGGGCGTCTACGGCTACTTCGGCTGGGCCGTGGGCAGCGTCCTGGCCGACTTCGGCGGACCGACCGGCGTCCCCTGGTGGGTGTGGTCGCTGGCGGCCGTGGCCCTCGTCGCCCTGCTCGGCTACCGGCACATCGAGCTCAGCTCCAAGGTGCTGGGCGTGGCGCTGGTCCTGGAGATCGCGGTGGTCGCCGTCCTGGACGCGGTGATCTTCGCGCAGGGCGGGGACAGCGGCGTGAACGTCGAGTCCTTCACACCGCACGAGGCGTTCTCCGGGCCGCTCGGCGTCGCCGTGCTGTTCGCGCTCACCGGGTTCATCGGCTTCGAGTCCACGGCCGTCTTCCGCAGCGAGGCCCGCGACCCGGACCGCACCATCCCGCGCGCCACCTACACCGCGGTCGCCGTCATCGGCGCCTTCTACACCGTCTCCTGCTGGGCGCTGGTGCTCGGCGCGGGCACGGACAAGGTCTCCGGCGTGGCCAACGCGGCGCTGGCCGACGACGGGAACATGCTCATGGACGCGGCGGACGCGTACGTGGGGACGGTGCTGCGGGACGTGATGCAAGTCCTGCTGCTCACCAGCCTGTTCGCCTGCGTGCTCTCCTTCCACAACGTCATCGCGCGCTACACCTTCACCCTCTCCCGCCAGGGGCTCGCCCCCGAGCGGCTGGGCGCGGTGCACCCCCGGCACCGCTCCCCGTACATCTCCTCGCTGGTGCAGACCGGCACCGCGCTGCTGTTGGTCGCCGTCTTCGCCCTGGTCGGACTGGAGCCGCTGGTGGGCGTGTTCGGCTCGATGGCGGGGGTGTCCACCGTCGGCATGGTGCTGCTGATGCTGACCACGTCGGTCGCCGTGCTGGTCTTCTTCGCCCGCCGCCCCGAGGCGGCAGCCGGGCGCGTCTGGCAGACCCGGATCGCACCGGCGCTCGCGGTGGCCGGCCTGCTCACCGGGCTGTGGCTGGTCGTCTCCAACTTCACCCTCATCACGGGGGGCGGAGTCGGAGTGAGCATCGCGCTGGGCGCCGTCCCGTTCGCCGCGTTCCTGGCCGGCTACGCACGAGGCCCCGCACGCCGCCGCACAGAATCTTCAGAGGGGCCTTAGCGGACCCCGCCACGGTCCAGGTCGCGGACGAGCAGGGCCACATGGAGGGACGCGCGGGTCTCCGGGTCGTCGAGGCGGGCGTCCAGGATGCGCTCTACGGCGGCCAGCCGGGCGTACAGCGCCGGGCGGCTCAGACTGGTGCGCCGCGCCAGCTCGTTCTTGTTGCCGTTCACCTCCAGATACCGGCGCAGCAGCGCGAGGTGCCCCGCCCCGTGCCGCGCCTCGTGCTCCAGCAGCCGGTGCAGCTCGGACTCGGCGAACGCCCGCAGATGCCGGTTGTCCCGCAGCAGCGCGAGCAGGCCGCGCAGCCGCAGATGCTCGGCCCGGTAGTACGGCCGCTCCGGGCCGCCGGTCATCGCGGCGGCGACCTCGGCGACATGCGCGGCCTGGTCGAGCTGCCGGGCCGCTGCGGTCAGCGTCGGCTGCCCGGGGCCGACCCCGACCCGCGGGCGCCGCGCGGCACGCGCCCCGCCGCC
>NZ_JAAKZZ010000471.1 GCF_011045075.1 Streptomyces boncukensis | reverse complement strand
GTCACGGGGCGGGGCCGCGCGACGCGCCCGCGGTCAGCCGCGCGGGTGCCGCAGACGGGCGCCGAACCAGCGCGCCCGGCGGCGCAGAAGCCTCGGGATGCCCAGCTCCGGGTGCTGATTCGGCAGCCGGGCCGCGAGGCGCGCGGAGCCCTGCCCGCGCGGATCCCCCAGCTGGCTGCGATTGCGTGCCACGTCACGGAAGTCGTGCGTCCAGCCCATACACCGGTCCCTGCCCCTGCCTCAAGGTCAGTAATCGCTCCGGACTCGCTCAATCGGCCTATGCGGTGGGCATGTGTTCGGTTCCGTTGCCCAGGGCTGCGACGGGGCGTGCGACGGCGTACGGCCGGGTGAACAGACGGGGCGTACGGGGGTCCGTCAGCGGTCCGGTTCGGGGTCGCTCAGCCAGTGGACGAGCTCCGTCGTGAAGGCGTCCGGGTCCTCCTCGTGCGGCCAGTGCCCCAGCCCGTCGAACAGCCGCCAGCGGTACGGTGCCTCGACGTACTGGCCCGAGCCCGCGGCGCTGCGCGTACGCATCACCGGATCGAGCGAGCCGTGCAGATGCAGCGTCGGCACTCGTACGGGGCGTTTCATGCGCCGGTAGAACTGCACGCCGTCCGGCCGCGCCATCGAGCGCACCATCCAGCGGTACGGCTCGATCGAGCAGTGCGCGGTCGAGGGGATGCACATGGCGCGCCGGTAGATCTCGACGGCGGTGTCCTCCGCCGGACCGGTGAGCTTGGGCCCGGCCCACTGTCTGACCAGCCGTCCGACCAGGGCGCCCCCGTCGGCCACGAGCTGGCGTTCGGGCACCCAGGGCCGTTGGAAGCCCACGATGTACGAGCCTGCCGCCGTCTGCCGCACGTCGCCCAGCATCGCGGCCCGCCAGCGGCGCGGATGCGGCATGGAGCAGACCGCCAGCCGCCGGATGAGCTTGGGCCGCATCACCGCGGCCGTCCACGCCAGATAGCCGCCCAGGTCGTGGCCGACCAGCGCCGCGTCCGGCTCGCCGAGGGAGCGGATGACGCCCGTGACGTCGAGCGCCAGGTTCGCCGGGTCGTAGCCCCGGGGGGTGCGGTCGCTGCCGCCCACGCCGCGCAGGTCCATCGCGACCGCGCGGTAGCCCGCGCCGGCCAGCGCGGGCAGCTGGTGCCGCCAGGACCACCAGAACTGCGGAAAGCCGTGCAGCAGGAGGACCAGCGGGCCTTCGCCCATCTCGGCGATGTGGAACCGCGCACCGTTCGCGGCCACATCCCGGTGCGTCCAGGGGCCTTCGGCGCGGATCACTGCCGCCGGGCTGTCAGCGAGAGTCATACCGTCGAGCGTGGCACAGCCTCGACCGCGGGGCGCTCCGTCGCACCGTCCTCCAGCTCGCGCGGGTGCGGCTTGACCTTCGACAACACGGCCGCGCTCTCCTTCGCCGAGGCGATGGACTTCTGGGCGCCCTCGCTCTTCTTGATCTTCTTGAACTTCAGGGCCGCCCATCCCACCAGCGCCACCGCCAGCAGGACGTAGGCGCCGCCGACGATCAGGAACGACCACGCCAGCCCCAGCCCCAGGTTGTGGATGCCGTAGGCCGCCGCGAAGCTCAGCACGGGGAGCGAGAACAGCAGCAGCACCCCGGCCGCGATGGCGGCGCCGCTGCCCAGCAGCCCCCGCTTGACGTCCTGGCGGAGCTCGGCCTTGGCCAGTGCGATCTCGTCGTGCACCAGCGCGGACATCTCGGCGGTCGCCGAGGCGACCAACTGTCCGATGCTCTGCCCTTCGTCGGCTGCGCTCATCGCTCACTCCCTGTGGTGTTCCCGCGCCCTCGGCGCTCTTGTACCGGCGATCTGTCCCGGTTGCCCGGCAGGTCAGATCATGCCGGACCATCCTCGGTCACGTCCCGGCCGGAGGCCACTTCGGCGAGCCTGCGGTGCTCGGCGGCCTTCGCCTCGTAGATGGCGGCCATCCGCAGGTGGTAGTCGGGCTGGTCCAGCTCGTAGATGTCGGGGATGCCGTCGCCGTCCTCGTCGCGGTTCTCGTCGTCCAGCAGCGAACGGTATTTCTTCGCCCGCATCTTCAGTACGACGCCCGCCAGGACGGCCGCCAGCAGCGACCCCATCAGCACCGCCGCCTTGGCCTCCTCGGTGAGCAGCGGGCTGTCCTTGAAGGCGAGCTCGCTGATGAGGAGCGAGACGGTGAAGCCGATTCCGGAGAGCGCGGCGATGGCCAGGACGTCCGCCCAGGCGAGGTCCCGGTTCAGCTCCGCCTTGGTGAAGCGCGCCGCGGCCCAGGCGCCCCCGAACACGCCGAGCGTCTTGCCCGCCAGCAGGCCGAACACCACACCCAGCGTCTCCGGTTTGGTGAACACATCGGAGAGCGCCTGCCCGGAGACCCCCACTCCGGCGGCGAAGAGCGCGAACACCGGCACCGCCAGCCCCGCCGAGAGGGGGCGCACCCGGTGCTCGATGTGCTCGGCCGGAGAGTGCTCCTCGCCCTCCCGGACGGAGCAGCGCAGCATCAGCCCCATGGCGACGCCCGCGACCGTCGCGTGTACCCCGCTGGCGTGCATCAGCGCCCAGACGACGAGGGCGAGCGGGACGTACACGTACCAGCCGCGCACTCCCTTGCGGTGCAGGAACCAGAACACCGCCAGGCCGACGACGGAGCCGACGAGCGGGCCGAAGCTGATGCCGGAGGAGTAGAAGATGGCGATGATGATGATCGCGCCGAGGTCGTCCACCACGGCGAGCGTCAGCAGGAACGCGCGCAGCGCGGACGGCAGCCCGGTGCCCAGCACCGCCAGCACGCCCAGCGCGAACGCGATGTCCGTGGCCATCGGGATGGCCCAGCCCTGCATGTCCCCGTCACCGCCCAGCGCGAAGGCGACGTAGACCAGAGCGGGCACGACCATGCCGCACAGCGCCGAGACGATGGGCAGCGCCGCCGCCCTGGGGTCCCGCAGCTCGCCGGCGACCAACTCGCGCTTCAGCTCGATGCCGGCCACGAAGAAGAAGACGGTGAGCAGCCCGTCCTTGGCCCAGTCGGCGATCGAGAGGTCCAGATGGAGTGACTCGGGGCCGAGGTGGAAGTCCTTGACGTCCTCGTAGAAGTCGCTCAGTCCGGTGTTGGCGAGCAGCAGCGCCGCGATCGCGGCGACCAGCAGCAGCATGCCGCCGACGGTCTCGGTGCGCAGCGCGTCGGAGAGGAAGTTCCGCTCGCCGAGCGGGAGCCGCCCGAACAGCACGGTGCGGCGGGCATCGTCATGGCGGTCGTCATGGCTGCTGTGGTGGCTGCTGTCATGGCTGTCGTCACGGCCGGTGTCGGGCTTCGGCGCGGTCACGTGCGGGGACCTCCAGGCATGGCGGCGGACAATAGCGTGCTGCGTGCCGACCAGACTTCCCGGCGCTCCATTTTTTCCACGCTCTTTACGCGGTGCCCCTCAACCCTAACCAATACGCAGGAGGGGCACCCCGTCACGTTGACCGGGGTGCCCCTCCTCACAGGCTGTAGCGGCGGGCTCAGTCCTCGCCGGACGCGTCCGGCAGCTTCTGCTGGATCAGGTCCATCACGGAGGAGTCGGTGAGAGTGGTCACATCCCCGAGCGTGCGGTTCTCCGCCACGTCCCGGAGCAGCCGACGCATGATCTTCCCGGAGCGGGTCTTGGGCAGCTCCGCCACCGGCAGGATCCGCTTGGGCTTGGCGATCGGGCCGAGCTGCCTGGCCACGTGCTCGCGCAGCTCGTCGACCAGGCCCTCCTCCTCGGCGGCGGTGCCGCGCAGGATGACGAAGGCGCAGATGGCCTGGGTTGTCTGCGGGTCGGTCGCGCCGACGACCGCCGCCTCGGCGACCTTGGAGTGCGACACCAGCGCGGACTCGACCTCGGTGGTGGAGATGTTGTGCCCGGAGACGAGCATGACGTCGTCCACCCGGCCGAGCAGCCAGATGTCCCCGTCGTCGTCCCTCTTGGCGCCGTCCCCGGCGAAGTACTTCCCTTCGAACCGCGACCAGTAGGTGTCCTTGTAGCGCTGGTCGTCGCCCCAGATGGTGCGCAGCATGGACGGCCACGGCTCGGTGAGCACCAGATAGCCGCCGGAGCCGTCCGGCACCTCCCTCGCCTCGTCGTCCACGACGGTCGCGCTGATGCCCGGCAGCGGCACCTGGGCGGAGCCCGGCTTGGTCTCGGTGACCCCCGGGAGCGGGCTGATCATCATGCCGCCGGTCTCGGTCTGCCACCAGGTGTCCACGACGGGCGTGCGGTCGCCGCCGATGTGGTGGCGGTACCAGACCCATGCCTCCGGGTTGATGGGCTCCCCGACGGAGCCGAGGATGCGCAGCGAGGACAGGTCGTACTTGGCGGGGATGTCGTCGCCCCACTTCATGCACGCGCGGATGGCGGTCGGCGCGGTGTAGAGGATGGTGACGCCGTACTTCTGCACGATCTCCCACCAGCGGCCCTTGTGCGGCGAGTCGGGCGTGCCCTCGTAGAGCACCTCGGTGGCGCCGTTGGCGAGCGGGCCGTAGACGATGTACGAGTGCCCGGTGACCCAGCCGACGTCCGCGGTGCACCAGAAGACGTCGCTCTCCGGCTTGAGGTCGAAGACGGCGCTGTGGGTGTAGGAGACCTGGGTGAGGTAGCCGCCCGTGGTGTGCAGGATGCCCTTCGGCTTGCCCGTCGTACCGGAGGTGTAGAGGATGAACAGCGGGTGCTCGGCGTCGAAGTCCCGAGGGGTGTGCTCCTCGGACTGCCGGTCGACCACGTCGTGCCACCACACGTCGCGGCCCTCGGTCCAGTCGATGTCGTCCTGACCGGTGCGCCGCACGACCAGCACGTTGCGCACCTTGTCGGTGCCCGGACGGGTGAGCGCCTCGTCGACGGCGGGCTTGAGCGCGGAGGCGCCGCCCTTGCGGTAGCCGCCGTCGGCGGTGATGACCACCCGCGCGTCGGCGTCCTCGATCCTGGTGGCGAGCGCGTCGGCGGAGAAGCCGCCGAAGACCACGGAGTGCGGAGCGCCGATCCGGGCGCACGCCAGCATCGCCACGACCGTCTCGGGGATCATCGGCATATAGACGGCCACCCGGTCGCCGGCCTGGACGCCCAGCTCCGTCAGCGCGTTGGCCGCCTTGGAGACCTCCCGCTGGAGGTCGGCGTAGGTCAGCGCGCGGGTGTCCCCCGGCTCGCCCTCGAAGTGCAGCGCGACGCGGTCCCCGAGGCCCGCCTCGACATGCCGGTCCACGCAGTTGTAGGCGACGTTCAGTCTGCCGTCCTTGAACCACGTGGCGAAGGGCGGGTTCGACCAGTCGAGCGTCTCGGTCGGCTCGGTGCCCCAGCTCAGTCGGCGCGCCTGCTCGGCCCAGAAGCCCAGCCGGTCGGCCTTCGCCTGCTCGTACGCCGCCTTCTTGACATTGGCGTGCGCAGCCAGGTCGGCGGGCGGGGCGAACCTCCGCTCCTCCGTCAACAGATTGGAGAGGGAAGGACTCTCGTTCATAGCGGCTCCCGCACTGAGCTAGTGGTGTAGACCATTTCAGTAGTTCGCATGCTGGGTGATCGCGTCGCGCTGGTCAACCCTCCCGATCCTGGCACCTCGTGCCCGGCGGGTACAGCGTCATTCGCGGAACCAGGCGTGTTCGGTCAACCGGGCGCCCACCTGCCGTCATCCGCCGTCATCCGCGGACGGACCGGCGGTGGGGCATCGCGCCCGTCGAGGCGCGACGCGGCACGCCGCGCACTCTGCTGCGCGGCGTGCGGGCATGCGCGAGACGAGAGCGAGGTGGGAGGGG
>NZ_JAAKZZ010000470.1 GCF_011045075.1 Streptomyces boncukensis | reverse complement strand
GACGCCACCACACCCCCGACGACGCCACCCTCGGCACCCCGCTCAACCCCGAGCGCTACGACTACGAATCCGCGGTGCTCTGGAACGCCCACGCAGGCATGCTCTGGCGCCGCTTCACCATCCACCTGCGCCGCGAGATCGCCCACCGCGCGGGCCTGCCCCAACGCGAACTCCCGCACCGCGCCCGGGCCTCCTTCGCCAAGGTCGCCGAGTACCAAAAGCGCGGCGCCGTCCACTTCCACGCCGTGATCCGCCTCGACGGCCCCGCAGGCGGCGAGACCGCACCCCCGCACTGGGCCACGCCCGAGCTGCTGACCGACGCCATCCGCGCAGCAACAACCCGTGCCCTCGTCCCCGGCCCGGTCCTCGACGGCCGAGCCCACACCTTCGCCTTCGGCCCCCAGCTCGACATCCGTACGATCCACGGCCCCGACTTCCACGACGGCCAGGCCCTCACCGACCGAGCCGTAGCCGCGTACATCGCCAAGTACGCCACCAAGGGCGCCGAGACCGCGACCGGCACCCTGGACCGCCGCCTACGCTTCGCCGCCGAACTGGCAACGATGAACCTCCCGGCACACGCGGAACGCCTCATCCGCACCGCCTGGGCCCTCGGCGCCCGTAAAGACCTCGAACACCTCCGCCTTCGCGCCTGGGCCCACTGCTCGGCTTCCGGGGCCACTTCTCCACCAAAACCCGCCGCTACTCCACCACCCTCGGCGCCCTCCGCACCGCCGCGCCGAATGGCGCCGCCTCCAAGCCGCCATCGCACGCGGCGAAGACACACACCCTGTGGACACCGACAGCCCTGACGAGAAGACGACGCTCGTCCTCGCCCACTGGACCTACACCGGCACCGGCCTCACCCCCACCGAACAGTGGCTATCCGCCTCCCTCGCCACCGAAGGAGGCACCGCCCGATGACGACCACGATCACGCCCAAGTGGCACACCACGGCCGAGGTCGCCGCCATGCTCGGCTTCGGCCTGTCCAAGACGAAAATGCTCGTCCTCACCGGGGAAATCCGCTCCGTCAAGGTCGGCCGCAACCGCCGCATCCTCCCCACCTGGGTCGACGAGTACGTGACCCGCTGCGCGGCAGAAGCCGAGGGCACCGAGAGGTGGTCGGCATGAGCGGTAAGCGAGGCAACGGCGAAGGCTCGATCTACCCGTACCGCAACGGCTTCGCCGCGTACGTCTGGGTCACCACCCCCGACGGCAAACGCAAGCGCAAGTACGTCTACGGCAAGACCCGAACTGTGGTCCATGAGAAGTGGCTCAAGGCCCACGCCGACGCCAAGAAGGACCCGGTCCCCACCCGGCACCGCACCGTCGCGGCCTTCCTCGACTACTGGCTTGCCTCGGTCGTAAAGCCCAACCTGGCGCCCCTCACGTACGTCGCGTACGAGGGTGCTGCACGCCTCTACATCGCGCCGCACCTCGGCTCCAAGCGGCTCGACAAGCTGACCGTCCGCGACGTACGCGAGTGGCTGACGAAGCTGGCCGACACCTGCCAGTGCTGTGCCCAGCGCAAGGACGCCAAGCGTCGTCCCGAGCGTCAACGGTGCTGCGCCAAGGGCGAGTGCTGCGGGCAGTACCCGAGGGGGCGCGTCGTCCAGATCGCCCGGGACACGCTCCGCGCGGCCCTGAGTCAGGCCGTGGTCGAAGAGGAGACCCCGCGCAACGTCGCCAAGCTCGTCCGCGTCCCCAAGCCCCGGCGCCGGAAGGTCAAGGCGTGGTCCGTCAGCGAAGCGAGCCGCTTCCTGGAGCACGCCGTCGCGTCTGACGACTCGCTGTATGCGGCGTGGGTCCTGGCCCTGACTCTCGGCCTGCGTCGCGGGGAGATCCTGGGTCTCACCTGGGATTCCGTCGACTTCGACACGGGCGAGCTGTACATCGATCACCAGCTCCAGCGCGCGGGCCGGGAGGTCCTGCACCGCGAGACGAAGACGGAGGACTCGGAGGACTTCCTCCCCCTCCCTGGCCTCTGCCTGGCCGCACTCAAGCAGCGCCGTCAGCAGCAGGAAGCCGACCGGGAAACAGCCGGAGACCTCTGGCAGGACACCAACGGGCTGATCTTCACCACCCGCTACGGAACACCCATCGAGCCCGGCAACCTCACTCGCGCCTTTGCCGTCCGCATCCGCCAGGCCGACATCCGCGCGATCCCACTCCGCAACACCCGGCACACCACCGGCAAGCTCCTCGTCGCGCTCAAGGTGCACCCCAAGGTCGCGCAGCGGATCTTGCGGCACTCCAAGTTCACGATGACCTTCGACGTCTACTCGGAAGCCAGCGACGAAGAGATCCGCGACGCACTTCAAAGGCTGTCGCACGGCTTCAGAGTCGAACCGTGATTACGTCAAAGCCCCTGGTAGGCGGCCTGCAACTTGTAGGCCAACTACCAGTTGGCCTCCTTCAGGTATTATCGACCACGACTCTTAAGACTCTACGCGTGCATGCTGCGCGACTGTGAGTTTTAAGAGCGAAGAGAGGAGCCCGGCCAAACAGGCCGGGCCCCAGGTGGACGGACTGGGCTAGCTGATCCTCGCAAGGACATCCAGCTGCAACTGGAGCATTGCGACTAAAAAGGACAGCATGGCCCAGTCTGGTCCGGGCGACTGATCATTCATCACGTACTCACCTCCCCTCGCGAGAGGGAGTGAGCATGTCGCCGAACGCATTTTACGGTACGTGGCAGCCCATCACTCATCCATGGCGTGGTTGCTCACACCTCAAGGCACACGAACGCCGGTCCTCGCCCGTCCCGAGCACGGGCGCTCACGTGACGACGACCGACGTTGCTGTACTCCGCTGCTGTACGGCACCACAGAGGCCCCGTACCGAACCCGGTACGGGGCCTCTAACCTGCGCTGACCTGCGCAAAAACCTGAGCCGCCTGTCGGATTCGAACCGACGACCTTCTGTTTACAAGACAGATGCTCTAACCAGCTGAGCTAAGGCGGCCTGTGGCACGCGCGCGTGCTTGTGCAGTGTACCCATCGGTTCGCGGGCGGTGGCGGGGGCATGTGGTCTGTCCGCGGGTACTGACAAAACCGCTGCCAGGGGGTTAGCGTCACCGCAGGTTCACGCGGGGACGCGGTGGACCTGCCTCCCTTTACGACGGATCGTCCGGCACGTACCTGCCGGTGAAGGAGAAGAGAACATGGCCACGGTCACCTATGACAAGGCGAGCCGGGTGTACCCCGGTGCTGATTCGGCCGCTGTCGACAAGCTCGACATCGAGATCGAGGACGGCGAGTTCCTCGTCCTCGTCGGCCCCTCCGGGTGTGGGAAGTCGACCTCGCTGCGGATGCTCGCGGGGCTGGAGGACGTGAACGAGGGCGCGATACGCATCGGTGACCGCGACGTGACGCACCTGCCGCCGAAGGACCGGGACATCGCGATGGTGTTCCAGAACTACGCGCTGTACCCGCACATGTCCGTGGCCGACAACATGGGCTTCGCGCTCAAGATCGCTGGGGTGCCGAAGGCCGAGATCCGGCAGAAGGTGGAGGACGCGGCCAAGATCCTGGACCTCACCGAGTACCTCGGGCGCAAGCCCAAGGCGCTCTCCGGCGGTCAGCGGCAGCGTGTCGCCATGGGGCGCGCCATCGTCCGGGAGCCGCAGGTCTTCCTGATGGACGAGCCGCTGTCCAACCTCGACGCCAAGCTCCGTGTGCAGACCCGTACGCAGATCGCCGGTCTGCAGCGCCGTCTCGGCATCACGACGGTGTACGTCACGCACGACCAGGTCGAGGCCATGACCATGGGGGACCGGGTGGCGGTGCTCAAGGACGGCCTGCTCCAGCAGGTCGACACCCCGCGGCATATGTACGACCGCCCCGCCAATCTCTTCGTCGCGGGCTTCATCGGCTCCCCCGCCATGAACCTGGTCGAGGTCCCGATCACCGACGGCGGTGTCAAGTTCGGCAACAGCGTGGTGCCCGTCGACCGCGAGGCGCTCACCAACGCCGCCAGCAAGGGGGACACGACCGTCACGGTCGGCGTCCGCCCCGAGCACTTCGATATCGTCAACGGCGACGGCAGTGCGCTCTCCAAGGACGAGCCCGCCGGCGTCGCCGTCACCGTCAACGTGGTCGAGGAGCTCGGCGCCGACGGCTACGTCTACGGCACCGCCGAAATCGGCGGCGAGTCGTGCGACCTGGTCGTCCGTGTCTCCGGGCGCAGCGTGCCCGAGAAGGGTTCGGTCGTCCACGTGGTGCCGCGCGGCGGCGAGACCCACGTCTTCGCCACCTCCTCCGGCGAACGCCTCTCCGACTGAGCAGCAGGGGTCGGCCGGGCCGGCCGTGGGCCGTGGGGGTGTGACGGGACGGTGTCCATGACGCCGGCGCCCGTCACACCCCACTCTTCTCTCGAACAGCGCAAAATGGCGTTCCCTCGATACGGTGACAAAATGTCGCCAAATCACTACCCCTCGCTACCATCGCGGGCGTGAACCACGCAGCCCGCCGAATCGGCCGATCCCTCGCCCTCGTACTCCCGGTCGTGCTCGTCCTGTCCGGGACCCTCGCCGTCACCAGCGTCCCGTGGACCTCCACGCCCTCCGACTCCCAGGTGCTCACCGCCTCCGCGGAGAAGGCGTCCACGCAGAAGGAGGCGCAAGCCCCGCAGGACGTGCTCCGCGACCGGCTCATCGCCGAGCTCCAGGAGAAGGACCCTGGCGCCGCGCTGACCAGCCTCCAGGAAGCCGTGACCCGCAAGCCGTCCCTGGCGCAGCACTGCGCCTCCATCGCGCGGGCGCTCGGCAAGGCCGCCGTGCAGAAGTACGGAGCCGCCCACCGCGCGCACCGCTACTCGCGCCCGGTCTGCGACACCTCCTTCGCCTCCGGGGTGGCGCAGATGAACTGAACCCCACCACAGCGCTGCCGGGCGCCCGGCAGCACACAGCGGCCCCGTACGTTCACCGCGCCGTCACGCGCAATAGGCTGCGGCTCATGACCGCTCATCCGACCCAAGCCGTGATCCTGGCCGGCGGCCAGGGATCACGGCTTCGGCCGTACACCGACGACCGCCCCAAGCCGATGGTCGAGATCCCCGGCACGGGAACGCCGATCATCGGCCACCAACTGGCGTGGCTCGCCGCCGAGGGCGTCACCGACGCCGTCGTCTCCTGCGGCCATCTGGCCGAAGTGCTGGAGAAGTGGCTCGCCGAAGCCGACCTCCCGCTCCGGGTGACGACCGTGATCGAGCGGGAGCCCCTGGGACGCGGCGGAGGGCTGAAGTTCGCCGCCCGCTCGCTGCCCCGCGCCGACGAGCCCTGGTACGCGACGAACGGCGACATCTGGACCCGCTTCTCGCTGCGCGAGATGGCCGCCTTCCACGCCGAGCGGGACGCCACCGCGACACTCGCGCTCGCCCGGCCCCGCATCCCGTGGGGTGCGGTGGAGACCGACGAGTTCGGGCACGTCCTGGACTTCATCGAGGCCCCGCCCTCGCCGTATCTGATCAACGCGGGCGTCTACGTCTTCGCGCCCGCCTTCACCGGCCTGCTGCCGGACGTCGGCGACCACGAGCGGGCCACCTTCCCCCGGCTCGCCCGCGAGCGCCGCCTGGCGGGCTTTCCGCTGCCCCAGGGGTCGTACTGGCGGGCCATCGACACCGCCAAGGACCTCACCGAGGCCGCCAAGGAGCTCGCCGGGACCACCTGACCCCGCCGCCCCCGCGGGCCTCCGCGGCCCCCGTGAGACGGACGAGACGGACGAGAGCGGCGAGGGCCGCCGGGACGCCCCCGTACGGAGCGTTCCCGGCGGCCCTCGCC
>NZ_JAAKZZ010000046.1 GCF_011045075.1 Streptomyces boncukensis | reverse complement strand
GCGTGCTCGTTCGCGAGGTGCCGGGTCCAGAGCACCCTGGCGTCCGCCGCCCTGGACGGATCCGCGCGGATCAGGTCCGCGAGCGCCTGCTGATAGCCCGAGCAGACCATGCAGCCCGGGTAGGGGGTGGGGGCCAAGTCGAGTTCCATGTACGTCACTTCCCGCTTGCTCGCTGTGCTGCGTTGAATCGGCTACCAGCATCCGCAGGGCGCCCTACGATTACCAGTAGTGACGGTGCGCGACGGAATGTGGAGCGTGTGGCATATGCCGGGACGAGCGGATGTGGACCCCAGCGAGGGACCGGAGCAGTACCTCGGCTATCTCGTGCAGGAGGCGCGGATCAGGAACGGCTGGAGCCAGGAGGAGCTGGCCGCGAAGCTCTTCGTCTCCCGTACGC
Organism: Streptomyces boncukensis; assembly: GCF_011045075.1. Taxonomy (GTDB): domain Bacteria; phylum Actinomycetota; class Actinomycetes; order Streptomycetales; family Streptomycetaceae; genus Streptomyces; species Streptomyces boncukensis. The sequence goes on along the minus strand of NZ_JAAKZZ010000046.1, from coordinate 24,828 downwards.
GGGTGTCCAAGATCGAGACTGGCACGGAGCCCCCGAACAGGGACCTGGCGCGAAGGACCGAGACGACCCTGGGGCTGGGGCCGGTGGTTGAGCCGCTGGCCAAGATGATCCAGGAGAAGGTCGTCCGGGACTACGCGGAGGCGGCGATCCGGCGGCAGGCGGGAGCGCAGAACATCCATCAGTTCCACACGATGATTCCTGGGCTGCTGCAGACCCGTGCGTACGCGAGAGCGGTGATGCGTGCGGCGGACCCGAGCATCGGCGAGGAGATTGAGGGGTACCTCGACCTCCGGATGGAGCGGCAGGAGGTGCTGAGGGATGCCTTCGCCCCGTGGTACGTGGCGGTCATAGACGAGGGCGCTGTCCGCCGGGCCGTAGGGACGCAGGCCGAAGCGGTCGACCAGTTGGAGCATCTGCTCGATGTCTCCGAACTCCCCAACGTGCGGGTGCAGGTGCTTCCGTTCGCGGCACCCACGCAGCCGGGGTCACTGATGCTGATGACCATGCCGAACGGTGACCGGTGCGCGTACAACGAGGGCATCGCGACCGGGCTCTTCACAGAAGAACCGAACGAGGTGGCCCGGTTTCAGCGAGTGTACGATCACCTGCACGGTGAAGCTCTGAGCCCCAGGGCAAGCCTGGATCTCATCAGGGAAGCCATTCAACGCACAGAGGTGAGCAAGTGACCGAGAACATCGGACCGATGTGGCGTACGAGCAGCTACAGCAATGAGGCGGGCTCTGAATGCGTCGAGGTAGCGGACAATCTCGCGGCCGTCCTGATCCGGGACACCAAGGACCACACCATGGGCACCCTGACCGCGAGCCCCGAGGCGTGGTCCGCGTTCGTCGGCGGCGCGAAGGCGGCTGAGCTGTAACCCGCCCCGTCCCAAGGGAACAAGAGCCCGGCCCCACCGTCACCTCAGGCGGTGGGGCCGTTCCCTTTGTCGAAGCGCGGGTGATAGCTCTCCGGTGGTGCCAGGTACGTGTCGGGCAGCCCTCCGGTGTCGACCACTATCTGGTCGACGGCGATCGCGGGATCCACCATGAACAGGCGAAGACTGTGCTCTCCTGCCTGCGCCACGGTCACCTCGCCCGTCAGCTTCTCCACCCCCTCGGTCACGTTCCGCTCCCATGCCTCGCCGCTCGCCTCGGCCTGCCCCGCCAGGACGGAGACCTCTCCGTCGTCCAGGGCGAGGGCGACCCTGCGGTGGCCGCGCTGGTCGAGGGAGGGCAGGCGGAAGACGGTGACGGGGAAGGTCCCGGTGCTGGTGAACCGCACCCGGTAGCGCAGTTCGGGCGCGCGCGCCGCGATGTTCTCGGTGACGGGGGCGGCCGTCGACGGGGCGGTGTGTACGGCCGCCGCGTGGCGGCCGAGTCCGCGCACCGTCTCCCACCGGGCACGCCCCCTCCGTGCGTGGTCGTCGAAGTGCGCGGCGACGATGGAGAGGTATCCGTGGGCCTCCACGAAGCCGCGGGCGTCCCGCCGCGCCCGCTCTCCGGCGTTGTGGACCCGGAGGAGAACCCGTTCCTGACCGCCTGCTCCGCTGAAGGTCACGGTCGCCTCGTGCGTCCCTTCGGGCACCCGCTTCCAGTCGATCTGCGCCCAGATCCGCTGCTGGTCCGTGATGTTTCCGTGCGTCGAGGAGAGGCGGACCCAGGGGCGGCTCGCTCTCGCTCTCCACCCGAATTCCGCGAAGCCGGTGTTGTAGACGTCGATGAAGCGGCGGTCGCGCGTGTAGGAGGAGAAGAGGAGCGGCCGGTCCGCGCCCGCCTCGTTCCCTTCGGCGGCCAGGCCGAGCCCCGAGGCGGTGCTGCGCTCCACCCGGGACACTTCCGGTCTGCCCGGTGCCTTGGGAATCTCGGTGGGGTAGGGATTGACGATCCCGTCCCATTTCCCGTCGGCTGTCCGGGTGTTGTAGTGCCTGGTGATCTTCTGTTCGGCCGCGTGGGCTTCCTCGGCCAGGTCCGCGTAACGGTTGGTCCCTGCGCCTCGCTTCTGCCGCACCGCGAGGGCGTTGCGGTCGGCCCGGTCGTACTTCAGGTTCATCAAGTACGCGCCGTGCACCGGGTACTCGACCAGTTCGTAGAACGCATCCCGGTACGCGTCGGGCAGGGTGGCCCCCAACTGCCGGACCCGATCCAGCAGATGGCGGTACGCGGACATGCGGCGGGCGCCCTCGTCGCCGTGGTGGATCAGTGAGAAGAGGCCGGGCTCGATGAACTCGGGGCGCCGTCCGGCCGCCAGGCGGTAGTACTCCGCGCGGATCGCCGCGATGGCGCGGCCGTGGCGCCGGCCGAACTGCCGTCCCGCCCACTCCGCCATGCGCTGCTCGACGTTCGCGGCCTGCCAGCGGTCCACGTCCCAGGCCATGTCCATACAGAACGACAGGCCGTTCTCGATCGACTTGAGGTCGCCGACGTTGAAGATCCACATGCGGTCGACACCGTGCTCGTACACGCGGCGCAGCTCTTGCCAGACCTTGCTCATCTGTGTGGTGTCGAGCCAGAGATAGCTCTTGGGCGCGCCCCAGTAGGACAGGTGGTAGTAGATGCCGTTGCCGCCCGCGCGCTCCTGCTCCTCGGCGTTCGGGAGCTGGCGCATGTTGCCGTGGTTGTCGTCCACCCAGATCAGCGTGACGTCCTCGGGGACCTTCACCCCCGCGTTGTACAGCTCCAGGACCTCCTTGTACGGGATGAAGATCTGCAGCTCCGCCGCCTCGCCGACTTCCTCGGTGAGGATCCGCCGCTGGTCCTGGATGATGTCGTTCATCACCTCGACCTTCTCCGGGACCGTGTCCGCGTAGCGCGTTTGGATGCCCGAATCGTGCAGACCGCGCATGCCGACCGTCCAGCAGCTCTCGAACCCGGCGTTCTGCTTCGCCCGGGCCCGCCAGTAGTCGGAGATGACGCGCGGATTCACCGTGTAGTCGTACTCGGGCAGGCTGCCGTCGCCGCCTCGGTGTTCCTCGGCCCAGGGCTCCCATTCGTGCACGCCGTTGCGCAGGATGGCTTCGGGGTGGCTGGAGCCGATCACGATGCCGTAGCGGTCGGCGAGTTCCGGGTTGGCGCGGTATTTGTTGAAGAAGTCCGAGTAGGGATGCATGGCAGGCCACAGGTAGTTGGCCTTGAGCCTGAGCAGCAGCTCGAAGACCCTCTTGTACGTCTCCGGGCCGATGTTCTTGTCCGGCTCCTGCGTTCGGTGGGACCACGTGGTCAGGTTCTGCTCGTCGTTGATGAAGATTCCCCGGTACCTCACGGACGGCTCGCGCCGGAGGAAGGGACCGGCGGGGACCGAGATGCTGTCCCTGCGCTCGACCGGAACGTCGGCCCACCAGTGCCAGGGGGAGACACCGATGCGCTCCGAGGTGTCGTAGACCCCGTACACGGTGCCGCGCCGGTCGCTGCCCGCGATCACCAGGGCCCGTCCGATGCCGGGCCGCGGCCGGTCCACGACCTGCGTCACCGACGCCTCCCAGCGCCCCTCGACGCCGGAAGCGTCCAGGCGCCGCCGGGCGAGAAGGCCGTCGATGACCGCGTTGCTCCCCACGGTTCCCACCACGAGCAGGGCCCCGGCCCGCTCCGGCACGCTGCGCACCAGCCGGGGCCGCACGTCACTCACCCGTTCGATGTCCGCCAGCAGCGCGCGGGCGGCGAGGACGACGGCCGGATCGTCGGCCCGGTCCACATACACCGCGACGGCAGCCCCGTCCCGCACCAGGAAGAACTCACCCTCCCCCTGCTCCGCGGCAGCGGCGTCGGCGGGGGCAACCGCCTCCGCCATCAGCGGCATTGCGCCGGCAGTCGCCATTCCCCGGAGGAACGCCTTGCGCGTCCACCGACGCGGCTGCCCCGGCTCGGCCTCGTGCGACACCACGAACCACCTCTCCGCGTGACGGCGGGACAGGCCCGCTCTCCACGCCCCAGTGGAGCAAGAGCTTCCACAGTATGAAACCTGTACAACCGTGACCGAAAATTTTCGATCACATCAGAACATCGAGCGGGCGTCGCTCGGCTCCCGCAGCGCCCACTCTCCCCGTGCCCCCGCCTGCCGGGCGACCGCTCGCAGCAGGGGGCGGCTCAGCCCGCCGGCCGCCAGGATTCCGGCGACCCCGGCGGCGCAGCACGCCGCGAGAACGATCACGCCCTCCGCGTTGAACGACGAGCCGCCGCCGGCCGGCATCGCCGAACCCCCGCACCGGAGCCCGGCCGCGACGGCCGTAGGTCCGGCGGCGGTCCAGGACGGCGGAGGCCGCGGTGATCCCGGCCGAGGTGATGGCGACCGCGAACGTCACCGCGAGCACCACCCGGGTGAGGGTGGTGAAGTCCCTGCCGAACCGTGCGTCGGACCAGTTCAGGTCGATCCCGGTGACCGGGTACTGGTCGGGGATCAGGCCGGTCGGCGCGGTGCGGGCGCGGTGCGGGCGCGGTCCAGCTCGGCCGGGCCGCCGGACACGGTGGCGGTGACCTGGCCGCGCGCCACCCCGGCCCGGCCGGCGGGCGCAGCGGCTTCGGGCTGGTCGGCCTGCGCGAACGCGTCGAAGCGGCGATCCGGGTGCTGATCGCGGACGACCAGGAGCTGGTCCGCATGGGCTTCCGGCTGATCCTCGGCGCCCTGGCCACCGGAGATGTCCGACTGCTGATCAACAACGCCGGAGCGGGCGGCTACGCCCCGCTCACGGATGTCGCCCCGGACGAGGTCGGCCGGCTGGCTCACCCTCAACTCCGCCGCCCCGATCCAACTGGCACGCGCCGCCCTGCCCGGCATGCTCGCCGCCGGCGCGGGCGCCGTCGTCAGTGTGGCCTCGCTGCTGGCGTTCAGCGGCGGCTGGCACGACCCGCACCTGCCGCAACGCACCCTGTACGCGGCGGCCAAGGCCGGCACCGTCGCCTTCACCCGCACTCTGGCGGGCGAACTCGCGGAGACCCCGGTGCGCGCGCAGGTGGTCTGCCCCGGCATCGTGGCCACGGACTGGAACGGCGGCTCCGGCCGTGGCGTCCCCTCGGCGATGTCCCCGGAGGACGTGGCCTCGGCGAGCCTGGCGGGCCTGCGCCTGGGCGAGACCGTCTGCGTCCCCGGCCTGGAGGGGCGGGACGCCGGGCTGAAGGCCCTGCAGGACGCGGAGAGCGCCCTGCTGAGCGGCGGCGCCGGCCCGTACCCCGCCACGCGGTACCAGCAGCCGGCGCAGTCCTGAGGAGGCGGGATATGGCACCCGTCATCGACTTCCATTCCCACATCCCCTTGAGGCGGAAGTGGCCCGGCAGGCATGGGACCACAACGTGGTTTCCGGGTTCGGCGCTATTCCGCCGTCCCCGCAGGCCGCCGTTTCCAGGCCGAGATACTCGACCCGGCCGCACACGTCGCCGCCATGGACCAGCGGGGCATCGATGTGGAGGTCGTCTCCAGCAGTACGGTGAACGCCGGCTGCGAGTGGGCCGGCCCGCGCACCGACCTGGCCCTCAACCAGCGTCTCAACGACGCCGACGCCCAGGCGCAGCAGGCCCACTCCGGCCGGGTGCTCGGCAGCATCACCCTGCCGCTGCAGGCGCCCGGCCTCGGTACTCCGGGCGCTCGTCGGGCGGGTCGGGGCCGACGGCTTCGTCGAACGCTGCCCGGACCTCTCCCCCGAACAGGTCACTGCCGTCAAGGGCTCGACCGGAGCCCGGCTGCTGGGACTCGGTGACGAAGGAACTGAGGTGGCGGTGTCACCGGGGCAGGAAGGGCCTGCGCGGCGCTGAGACCGGCGGCCGGTTCGTCGTGCTTCCCCACGCCGGAGGGTGCTTCCCGGCCGTTCAGGCGAGTGCGACCTCGACCGGCAACTTCTTGATGCCGTTGACGAAGTTGGAGCGGACCCGCGGAACCTCGCCGGTCAGGCGGATGCCGGCGATCCGCGGAACGAGCTCCTCGAACATGATCCGGATCTCGGTGCGGGCGAGCAGGTTGCCCAGGCACAGATGAGGGCTGCCCTTGCCGAAGGTGACGTGGTCGTTGTCGGCGCGGCTGACGTCGAGGGCGTAGGGGGTGCCGAACACCTCCTCGTCACGGTTGCCGGAGGCGAACCACATCACCACCTTGTCGCCCGCCTTGACGCGCTTGCCGCCGAGTTCGACGTCCCGGGTCGCCGTGCGCCGGAAGTGGTACACCGGTGAGGCCCAGCGCAGGAATTCCTCGACCGCGGTCGGGATGAGCGAGGGGTCTTCCTTGAGCCGGGCCAGCTGCTCGGGGTGCTGGAGGAGGGCCAGCATGGAGTGGGAGATGGTGTGGCGGGTGGTCTCGTTGCCCGCCACGACCAGCAGGAGGAAGTAGTTGTCGAAGTCCCGCGAGGAGAGGGGGACGCCGTCGCGCGGGGTGGTGTTGACCAGCCTGGAGACCAGGTCGGTGCCGTCGCCGCCGCGCCGCCTGCGGGCCAGCTCCCGCCCGTAGGCGAAGACCTCGAGCGTGGCGGGGGAGCGGAAGGGCAGGTCGCGGTACTGCTCGCTCTCCTCGCTGTGCAGCAGCACGTCGGCGTAGTCGGGGTCGGTGTGGCCGATGATGCGGTTGCCCCAGTCGATGAGTTGCTGGTTGTCCTCCGGTGGCACGTCGAGCAGCCGGGCGAGGACGTTGATGGGGAAGTCGGCGGCGACGTCAGCGACGAAGTCGAAGGCGCCCTTGGCCAGGGCCGCGTCCAGGGTCGTCGCGGTCAGACCGCGCAGGAAGTCGCTGTAGCTGTTGATGACACCGGAGCCGAACTGGCGCTGGATCAGGCTGCGCAGGGCGCGGTGGCGGACGCCGTCCAGCTCCAGGATCGAGGCGCGCCTCTTCATCTGGTCGTCGTCGACCTCTTCGAGGTTGACAAACCGCGTGGAGGTGAAGGTGTCCGGGTCGCGGTCGACACGGACGATGTCAGCGTGCCGGGTGACGGCCCAGAAGCCGGAGTTGGGCGCCTCCTCGGGCTGCCAGTGGACCGGGTCTTGGTGGCGCAGGGTGTGGAACATCCGCCAGGGGGCGACCTCGTCGGTGAAGTTGTCCAGGTCGGCGAGGTCGACGTCCGCCAGCGGCATCGGTTCGCTGACGGCAGCGGCCAGGGTCGTCTCGGTCATCGGTGGCTCCTCGGCATCACAAGGGGGGCGCAGCGGGGTGTCACAGGTGGTAGGCGTACTCGATGAACTCCCAGTCGGTGACGTGCCGCCCGAAGCGTTCGGCTTCGTTGCGCTTGTAGGTGAGGAAGGACGTGGTGAAGCCCTCGCCGAGCTGCCCGGTCAGTGCGGTGTCCGTCTCCAGCGCGTCCAGCGCGGCGGGCAGGTTCGTCGGCAGGACCGCCGCCTTGCCGGTGTCGTAGCCGTAGCCCTCCAGCGGGGCGGGTGGCTCCTCGCCGGCCTGGACGCCGAGCAGCGCGGCGGCGACCGTGCCGGCGATCAGCAGGTAGGGGTTGGCGCTGGCGTCGCCGAGACGCAGTTCGAGGCGCGCGCCGGAGCCGCGCTCGGGCGGGATGCGGACCATGGCGCTGCGGTTGTCCAGCCCCCAGTCGATCAGCCAGGGCGCGAGTGTGTCGGGGCCGAAGCGTTTGTACGAGTTGACCGTCGGGTTGGCCAGTGCGGCGAGCGCGGGCGCGTGGGCGATGACGCCCGCGACGGCGTGCCGGGCGATGGCCGAGAGGCCGTACGTGCCCGTGGGGTCGTCGAAGGCGATACTGCCGTCGGCGTGCTCGCAGGACAGGTGGAGGTGGAAGCCCGAGCCGCCCGCGTCGCCGAAGGGCTTGGCCATGAAGGTGGCGAGCCTGCCCTCCAGGCGGGCCAGTTCCTTGACGGCGGCCTTGAAGCGGAAGGAGCGGTCGGCGGCGTCCAGGGCGTGGGAGTGGGTCAGGTTGATCTCGTACTGGCCGCCGTCGAACTCGTGGTTCCCGGCGATGGCGCCGATGCCCAGGTCGCGCAGGTTCCGCAGAGTGCGCAGCAGGTGGTTGCCGGGGTCGGCGCGCAGCCCGGCGGTGTAGACGGCGCCCGTGGTCTCCGGGGCGCGGCGCCAGCCGGTGGGGCTGCCGGGGGCGGGCTCCAGCAGGAAGTACTCCAGCTCCGGGCCGACCACGGGCCGCAGCCCGTGCTCGGCGCACCGGGCCAGAACGGTGCGCAGCAGGTCGCGCGGTGACTCGGCGGCCGGGGCTCCGGCCACCGGCTCGGTGACCTCGCCGAGGCAGGTGGCGACGCCCGGCTCCCAGGGCAGCACGGTCAGCGTGGACAGGTCGGGGCGTACGGTCACGTCCGGCAGTCCCGCGTCCAGCCCGCCCGCGACCGGGACGACGTCGCCCTGCGGGCTGGTGTGGTACACGGCCTTGCAGAAGGCCAGGCCGTGGTCGCAGGCCGACGGCAGGTGGTCCACCAGGACGTCGCGGGCGCGGTCGGTGCCGATGAGGTCGGGATACGTCACCCGGACCACGTCGACGCCCTGGGCCGCGAGCCATTCCATGTGCCGGCGGATGTCTGGAGTGTCGTGAGCGCTCACCGCGAGTCTCCTTGGGCGCCATTTCATTTGATCCCGAACGGTATGAAGGGAGCCGCTGTCCCGCAAGGGGGGCGGCGCGAAAACTTATCCACCTGGACAGGTATTGACCAGGCCCCGGAGGCTTCCTATCTTGTTTGAAGCCAAACGAGTAGGGGGTGCGGATCCCGCACCCCTTTGGCCGGAGGGCCCGGCCGGAGCACGGTCGGGCCCTCCTTCCCTCCCTCCAACACCCGCGTCTTTCGTTCAAGCCGCCGCATCGACGCCCTCACACTCAGGAGGACCGGCCATGAAGGTCGTCGTCGACATGACCAAGTGCCAGGACCACGGCCAGTGCGTCTTCGCTGCCCCCGACGTCTTCCGGATGGACGACGGGGGACATCTGGCCCATATCTCCGACCCGGACGACGCGCTGCGCGACGAGGTCGAGGAGGCGGCGGACGTATGTCCGCTGCAGGCCATCCGGATCGAGGACTGACGTGAGCGCCCGCATCGTCGTGGCCGGGGCCGCCCTGGGCGGCCTGCGTGCGGCCGAGCAGCTCCGGGCCACCGGCTGGACCGGCCGGATCACCATCGTCGGCGACGAACCCCACATGCCCTACAACCGGCCTCCGCTGTCCAAGGAGGCCCTGGTCGGCAAGGCCCCGTTCGAGTCGCTGACCTTCACCCCGAAGGCTTCCGCGGCGGACGTGGAGTGGCGGCTGGGCACGAAGGCCGTCGCTGCCCGCCTCGACGAGCGGGCCGTCGTACTCGACGACGGCTCGACGCTCTCCTACGACGGGCTCGTCGTCGCCACCGGTATGCGCCCCCGGCGCCTGCGCTGCCCCGGCCCGCTCGCCGGCCGCCACACGGTCCGCACGCTCTCGGACGCCCGGGGCCTGCGCGACGAGCTGACCCGGCCCGGCGCCCGGGTGGTCGTGGTCGGCGCCGGCTTCATCGGCTGCGAGGTGGCCGCCACGGCGGTCGGTCTCGGTGTTGCCGAGGTGACGGTCGTGGATCCGCTGCCCCTGCCGCTGCTCGGCCCGCTCGGCGAACTCCTCGCCCGCGCGCTGCTGAAGCGGCACGAGGAGCGCGGCGTACGCTTCGCGCTCGGCGCGGGCGTCACCGGGTTCGAGGGCCGCCACCGCGTGCGAGGCGTCGCACTGAGCGACGGCACCGTCCTTCCCGCCGACGTGGTCGTGGAGTCGGTCGGCTCCCTCGCCAACACCGAGTGGCTCGACGGCAACGGTCTCGACCTGTCCGACGGAGTGCTCACCGACGAGCACCTGCGGGTCGGCGGTCGCCCGGACGTGGTGGCCGTGGGCGACGTGGCCCGATTCCCCAACGCCCGCTACGACGGCGTACCCCGCCGGGTGGAGCACTGGTCCATCCCGGCCGACACCGCCAAGCACGCCGCGAAGGTGCTCGTCGCCCATCTCGCAGGCGCAGGCGCAGGCGCAGGCGCCGGCACCGGCTTGGCGCCGTTCGCTCCGCTGCCCACCTTCTGGAGCGACCAGCACGAGTTCCGCCTGCAGTCCTTCGGTGCCCCCGTCCTCGGCCTCGGTGACGTACGGGTTCTGGACGGCGACCCGGACGGCCACCCGGACGGGGACGTGCTCGTCGGCTACCACGCGGGCGGCCGGCTGGCCGGGGTCGTGGCCCTCGGCGGCCGGGCCGCCGCGTCCGCCGCCGCCCGCTGGCGTGCCCGACTGCTGAAGCAGCCCGCCCTCACCGTGTAAGGAGCTCTCGCCATGACCAGTGTCCGCGGTTACTTTCACCCTAAGACGGCGACGGGCGCTTCCTCCCTCATCCCGTCCCCGCCGTGGCGCTACTCCGGTGACCTGCTCACCGTCGAGTACCGCACGGATCCCGCCCGGGTGCGTGAGCTGCTTCCCCCGCCGCTGGAGCCGGCGGACGAGGACCCGGGGGCGGTCGCGCTGGTCTGGGCCGACTGGCAGTCGTGCTCACCAGCGGGGGAGGAGCTGCTCGACCCCGTGCGCTCCCAGTACAAGGAGGCGTTCGCGGTCGTCCGGTGCACGTACCGGGGCCGGACCTACTCGCGCTGCGTCTACATCTGGGTCGACAAGGACTTCGCGATCGCCCGCGGGCTGCACCAGGGGTATCCGAAGAAGCTCGGGTCCATCCACCAGACGCGGCCGCATCCGTACGGGCCCGCCCCCCGGATCGAGGCGGGGGCCCGCTTCGGGGCGACGCTCGCCGCCGCCGACCGACGGCTCGCTCAGGCGGTGGTCACCCTGCGCGGGCCGGCGGAGACGAACGGCTTCGTCAACGGGCACCCGATGGCCCACCACCGCTGGCTGCCTTCGATCGAGAAGGGCACGGGCGACAAGGGCACGGGGCTCGCGCTGGACGAGCTGATCGAGTCCGGTGCGGACTCCTTCCAGGGGGGGCAGCCGTGGGTCGGCGACGCGGAGCTGGAGCTGTTCGAGGCGCCCACCGAGGAGCTGGCCCGGCTGGAGGTCCGGGAGCCGATCGCCGCGTACTACCGCCAGGTGGGCGTGGTGTGGGACGGCGGACGGCTGCTGGAGTCCGGTACGTCGGCAGCGTCCGCCGGGTGACCCTTGCCCCTCGTATGTACCCCTACCCCTCGCATGTACGGAGCCCTACCCATGGCTGACAGGATCACCGTCGCCGGCGTCTCCGTCGACGCCCGGCACTGGATCGGCGGCGCACGTGTCGCCTCTGCCGAGAAGTTCACCGACCACTCGCCCATCGACGGCGGCGTCCTCGGGGAAGTCGCCCGCGGCGGCCCCGCCGAGGCCGAGGCCGCTGTGGCCGCCGCCCGGGCCGCCTTCCCCGCCTGGGCCGCGACCTCCCGCACCGAACGCGCCCGCCTCCTGCACGCCATCGCCGACGGCGTGGAGAAGCGGCTCGACGAGCTGGCGATCGTCGAGACCACGGACAACGGCGCTCTCCTGCGCTCGCACCGCCGGGGCGTGATGCCACGGGTCGCCCACAACTTCCGCTTCTTCGCGGACTGGTTGCTGACTCTGGAGCACGACGACTTCGACACACGCGGTCACACCAACCACGTCAGCTGGGACCCGGCGGGCCCCTGTGTGCTGATCACCCCGTGGAACGCCCCGCTGATGCTGGCCAGCTGGAAGGTCGCCCCGGCCCTCGCCGCCGGCGACACCGTGGTGCTCAAGCCCGCCGAGTGGTCCCCGCTGACGGCCTCGATGCTGGCCGATATCGCAGCCGAGGCCGGGCTGCCCGCCGGCGTGCTCAATGTCGTCCAGGGGTACGGCGCCGAGGTCGGGGACGCGCTCACCTCGCACCCGGACGTGCGGCGGATCAGCTTCACCGGCTCGGTGCCGACCGCGCGGCACATCGCCGCGTCGGCCGCGGCGAACCTCACCCCGCTGAGTCTCGAACTCGGCGGGAAGTCGCCCCTGCTGGTGTTCGCGGACGCCGACCTCGACCTGGCGGTCGGCCTCGCGGTGGAGCAGTACGACAACGCCGGGCAGGTCTGTCTGGCGGCGACCCGCATCCTGGTCGAGGAGCCGGTCGCCGAGGAGTTCACACGGCGATTCGTGGAGCGGGCCGGGCAGCTCACCCAGGGCGACCCGCGGGACCGGGCCACCGACATCGGACCCACCATCCACCCCCGTCAGCTGGAGAAGATCGACGGTTTCGTGCGGCGGGCGGTCGGTGCCGGGGCCCGCGCGGTCGTCGGCGGGCACCGCAAGGACGGGCAGTACTACACACCCACGCTCCTCACCGATGTCGCCCAGGACTCGGAGATCGTCCAGGAGGAGGTCTTCGGCCCGGTCCTGACGCTCCAGACCTTCGCCGACGAGGACGAGGCGGTCCGGCTCGCCAACGGCACCCGCTTCGGCCTCGCCGCCACCCTCGCCACCGGCGACCCCGAGCGCGCCGAGCGCGTCACCGCGCGGCTCGTCGCGGGCACGGTCTGGGTCAACTGCTTCTTCGTCCGGGACCTGCGGGCGCCGTTCGGCGGCTCCCGGCAGTCCGGCACCGGCCGCGAGGGCGGCACCTGGAGCTTCGACTTCTACTGCGACCTGAAGAACACCGTGACCGCCCCGGAGGGATGGACCGACCATGGGTGAGATCGTCGGCGCGGGCCTGCTTGCCCACGTCCCCACCATCGTGCTGCCACAGGCCGAGCGGCTGGAGCTCAACGAGGGCAAGGAGATCACCCTCGTCACCGGCCTGCGGCAGCTCCGCGAGGAGGTCTTCGAGCGGGACGACTACGACACCGTCGTCGTCCTCGACTCCCACTGGGCCACCACCGTCGAGTTCGTCGTCACCGCCCAGCCGCGCCGCGCCGGCCTGTTCACCTCCGAGGAGCTGCCGCGCGGCATGTGCCGGATGCCGTACGACTTCCCCGGAGACCCCGAACTCGCCGACAGCATCGCGAAGTTCGCCGACAGGCACGGCACCTGGATCACCCCCGTCGACGACGCGTACCTGCCGATCTACTACGCCACCGTCAACCTCTGGACATTCCTCGGCGAGGGCCTGCCCGACAAGCGGTGGGTGTCCATCGGCGTCTGCCAGACCGGCGACATGGAGGACCATCTGCGCCTCGGGCGCGCCCTGGCCGACGGCATCGCCGCCGTCCCCGGCCGACGGGTCCTGCTGATCGCCTCGGGAGCCCTTTCCCACACCTTCTGGCCGCTGCGCGAGATCCGCGACCACGAAGCCAGCGACCCGGCGCACATCTTCACACCCCAGGCCCGCGAGGCCGACTGCGAACGCATCGCCTGGTTCAAGGAAGGCCGCCACGACAAGGTCCTCAACACCATGGACACGTTCTGGAAGTTCAAGCCCGAGGCGAGGTTCTTCCACTACCTGATGATGGCCGGGGCCCTCGGCGAGCAGACCTGCGTCGCCAGGGCCCGGCAGTACGGCGAGTACGAGAATTCCGTCGGCACCGGCCAGGTCCATCTCTGGTTCGACCGCCCGGCCGACGGCTGGACCGCGCCCCACACCCCCGTACAGGAGTCCGCCCATGCCTGAGTACCGCCGTATCCTGCTCGACGGCGCCGCCGTCCAGGTCACCGTCGAGGGCGCTGAACTCGTCGCCGGCGACGGCCGCCGTGTCCGGACCGACGAGGCGCACCACCTGCCCCCGGTGGCCCCGTCCAAGGTGATCGCCGTCCACCTCAACCACCGCAGCCGCGTCGAGGAGTTCCGGACAGCCCTGCGCGACACCCCCACCTACTTCCACAAGCCGGTCTCCGCCCTCAACTCCCACCAGGGCGCCGTCGTCCGCCCCGAGGGCTGCACGTGGCTCAACTACGAGGGCGAGGTCGCCATCGTCGTCGGAAGGACCGCGCGGAACATCTCCCCGGACGAGGCGGGCGAGTACATCGCGGGCTACACCGTCGCCAACGACTACGGGCTGCACGACTTCCGCGACACCGACGCGGGCTCCATGCTCCGCGTCAAGGGCTCCGACACCCTCTGCCCGCTCGGCCCCGGCCTGGTCACCGGCTGGGACTTCCACGGCAAGCGGCTGCGCACCTACGTCAACGGCGAGGTCGTCCAGGACGGCTCGACCGCCGAGATGAAGTGGGACATGCACTACCTCGTCGCCGACATCGCCCGCACCATCACCCTCTTCCCCGGTGACGTGCTCCTGTCGGGCACGCCTGCCAACTCCCGTCCGGTACAGCCCGGCGACGTCGTCGAGGTCGAGGTGGAGGGCCTCGGCAGGCTCACCAACCGCATCGTCACCGGCCCCACCGCCATCCGCGCCGACGTCGGCGCCCAGCCCACCGAATCCGAGGAGGTCCTGTCCACCGCGCTGGGCGGCGACTGGGAATTCCGCGGCATCAGGCCGCCCCGGCGCTGAACGGCGGTGCGACCGCGCGGCCCGCACGAGCGGGCGGGACCGCGCTCAGGGGCAGATAGGGTCGCAGCCATGACCGACTCCGCGGACGCCTCCACCGGCCGACGGCCAGGCAAGCGCCTGCAGTACGGGGAGGGGCGGGAGGCCCTGCTGAACGCCGCCGTGCGGGTGGTGGACCGGGGCGGGCTGCGCAAGCTCACCTACCGGGCGGTCGCCGAGGAGGCCGGGGTCACCCACGGGCTCGTCGTACACCACTTCGGTTCCCGCGACGCGCTGATCGAGGAGGCCCTCGCCCATGCGATCCGCACCTCGCTGAGCACCAGCGCGCTCGAACCCGGCACCGGCAAGGTCACGGACTTCTCGGCGGGGCTGTCCGACATGGTCACGGCGGACCCGGGCATCCAGGCGTTCCAGTACGAGCTGCTGCTCGAATCACGCCGCAGGCCCGAGCTGCTGCCGCAGATCCGCGCCCTGTACGACGAGTACTTCGACGCCACCGAGCGCGAACTGGAGCGCATGCTCTCCGGCGGCGCGAACCGCGCCCTGACCCGGCTGGTCTTCGCCGCCCTCGACGGCCTCGTACTCCACCAGCTCGTCTTCGGCGAGCCGGCGACCACCGACGCCGCCGTGGAGGAACTGCGCTCACTGCTGCGGTCGCGCGCGGCGGACGAGGCCGTCTCCGGGAGGGACGGCGGGAAGAGAACCGGGTCCGCCTCCGGGGACGGCGCCGGACCGCGCGGCTGACGCGTCCGGCCGCGCTCCACCGGGGTTGCGGCCCGTGAGGAACCGCACGTGGCGCGGGAATCCCCGCGCAACTACTTGTCAGACGGATAGTTCCGGACCACTATAGGGCAACTCGTTTGGCCTGAAACGAAATGCTCCTCCCTCCTCCTCTGGCAGGTGATGTCGCGTGGACAGTCAGACGGCGGTCAGAACCCGGACCGCGGCCGACGCCTCCACCGCAGGCAAACTCAAGCCCGGCGCCCTCGGGGTCCTGGGTATCCTCTTCTTCGTTCTCTCCGCCCAGGCCCCGCTGACCGGCATCGCCGGCGCCCTCCCGATCGCCGTCGCCATCGGAAACGGGCCCGGAGCGCCCGTCGCTTATCTCGCGGCCGGTGTGATCACCCTGCTGTTCGCGGTCGGCTACGTGGCCATGAGCCGGCACGTGGTGGATGCCGGTGCCTTCTACACCTACATCGGCAAGGGCCTGGGCAGGCCGCTCGGCATCGGCAGCGCCGGGGTCGCGCTGTCCGCCTACTGCGCGATCCAGGCCGCCATGTACGGGCTGTACGGGGCCGGCGTGAGCGGCCTGGTCGCCGACCACACGGGCCTTGACCTGCCCTGGTGGGCCTGGTCGCTGGCCACCATGGCGGTCGTCCAGGTCCTGGGAGCCGCAGGGATCGAGATGGGCGCCAAGGTGCTGGCCGTCTTCGTTCTGGCGGAGTTCAGCATACTGACGGTCTTCTCCCTGGTGACCTTCTTCAAGGGGGGCGGGCCGGAAGGGCTCGCCTTCGCGGACTCCTTCTCACCGGAGGCCGCCCTGCAGGGGACTCCGGGCGTGGCGCTGATGTTCGCCGTGGCGTCGATGATCGGTTTCGAGGCCACCGCCATCTACGGCGAGGAGGCGCGCGAACCCCGCAGAACGGTTCCCCGGGCCACCTATCTGGCCGTCGCCGTCGTCACCGGCTTCTTCGCCTTCACCTCATGGATGCTGATCTCCGCCCACGGTGCCTCGAAGGCCGGCACGACCGCGGGCGCGGCGCTGGACGGCGACTCGACGGAGTTCGTCTTCGCCCCGATCGCCGCCCAGTTCGGGACCTGGGTGAACGACCTCCTGCCGATCCTGCTGGCCACCTCGCTCTTCGCCGGCATCCTCGCCTTCCACAACTCCGCCAACCGCTATCTGTTCTCGCTCAGCCGCAACGGGCTCCTGCCCAGGAGGCTGTCGTCGATCAACCGCCGGCACGCGCCCGGCGTGGCCGGTCTCGTCCAGACGGGCATCGCCGTCCTGCTGGTGGCCCCCTTCGCGCTGACCGGCAAGGACCCCGTGCTGACCCTGTTCTCCTGGTTCAGCGCGGTGGCGGTCCTGGGGGTCATGGTGATGTACTTCCTGACCTCGGTCTCCGTGATCGCCTTCTTCCGGCGGGAGCGACTGGACACCCGCCCCTGGAACACGCTGATCGCTCCGGGGCTGGGCGCCCTGTGCATCATCGGTGCGGTCTGGCTGATCGTCTCCAACTTCACCACCCTCATCGGAGGCGACCGGACCACCGCCGCCTGGCTCGTGCTCAGCGTTCCAGCGGTTCTGGCCCTGGGCTACGCCACCGCCCGGCTGACCGGTGGCAGGGCGAGGGCCGACACCTGACCCGGCGAGTCCTTGTTGGCGTCCTCCACGCCCGATATTGTTTGGGATCAAACGTAATGAGGGGAGGCCACGTATGCCGGAGATCACCCACGACGAGTGGCTGCGCCGCGCCAAGGCCCTGGAGCCGTCCGGCGCGCACCACGTCGACGGTGCCGACGAGCCCGGCTCAGGGGCGACGTACGCCGCCGTCTCGCCCCGCGACGGCCAGCTGCTGGCACAGGTCGCCGACGGCGGTGCCGCGGAGGTGGACGCGGCCGTCGCCGCCGCCCGGCGGGCCTTCGACTCCGGGCCGTGGCCGCGCCTGGCGCCCGCGGAGCGGGGCCGGGTCCTGATCCGTATCGCCGATCTCCTCGAAGAGCGGCGCGAGGAGATGGCGCTGACCATCAGCCTGGAGATGGGCAAGCCCGTCACGGACGCGTACGCCATCGAACTGCGCGCCGCGATCAGCACCTTCCGCTGGTACGGGCAGCTGGCGGACAAGCTGGCCGACGAGTCCCCGCACACCGCGCCGGACGCCCTCGCCCTGGTCACCCGTGAGCCGACGGGTGTCGTCGGCGCGGTCGTGCCGTGGAACTTCCCCCTGACGCTGGCAGGCTGGAAGATCGCCCCGGCGCTGGCCGCGGGTTGCACGGCCGTGCTGAAACCGTCGGAGAACTCCCCGCTGTCCGCCCTCCTGCTCGGCCGGATCGCCACCGCGGCCGGGCTCCCGCCCGGCGCGCTCAACGTGGTCGCGGGCAACGGACCGGTGGCCGGACGCGCACTCGGACTCCACCCCGACGTCGACGTCCTCGCCTTCACCGGCTCCACCGCCGTGGGCCGCCACTTCCTGCACTACGCCGCCGACTCCAACCTCAAACGGGTCTGGCTGGAGCTGGGCGGCAAGTCGCCCAACATCATCCTGCCCGACGCCCCCGACCTGGAGCAGGCCGCTGCCACCGCCGCCTGGGGCATCTTCTTCAACCAGGGAGAGATGTGCACCGCCCCCTCCCGGCTGCTGGTGCACTCCTCCGTCGCCGACCAGGTCACCGAGGCCGTCGTCGAGCGGGCCCGCGCCCTGCGCGTCGGCGACCCCCTCGACCCCGCCACCGGGATGGGCGCACTGGCCGGCGAGCACCACCTGAGCCGCGTACGGGAGCACATCGCCGCCGGACGTGACGAGGGAGCGCGGCTGCGCCACGGCGGCGGCCGTACCCTCACATCCACCGGAGGCACGTATCTGGAACCCACCGTCTTCGACCGGGTGGACCCGAGCATGCGGCTGGCCCGCGAGGAGATCTTCGGCCCCGTCCTGTCCGTGCTCGCCTTCGACGACCTGGACGAGGCGGTGCGGCTGGCCAACGCGACCGAGTACGGCCTCGCCGCGGGCCTGTGGACCTCCGACCTGTCCACGGCCCACCGGGTCTCCCGGGCCCTGAGGGCCGGCACGGTCTGGGTCAACTGCTACGAGGAGGGCGACCTGACCGTCCCCTTCGGCGGCATGAAGCAGTCCGGCAACGGCCGCGACAAGTCCGCGCACGCCATCGAGAAGTACACCGAGCTCAAGACCGCCTGGATCCAGCTGTGACCACGTCCCCACGGCCGCTGATCGCCGTCCCGGCCCGCTTCTCCGCCACCACCTCGGCGCTGCGGTACGCCGCCGAGGTCAGCGCCCGCGCGCTGACCGAGGCGGTGTGGCGGGCGGGCGGCGAACCGGCGACCATCCACCCGGCCGACCCCGCCGGCACCGACACGTCCGCCCGCCTCGCCCGCTTCGACGGCGTCCTCCTGCCCGGCGGCGGCGACGTGGCCCCGCACCGCTACGGCGTCACCGACGCGCACGGCAGCGTGTACGACGTCGACGGCCTCCAGGACGCCTGCGACCTCGAAGTCGCCCGCCGGACACTGGATCTGGGCCTGCCCCTGCTCGCGGTCTGCCGCGGCCTGCAGGTCGTCAACGTCGTGCTCGGCGGCTCCCTGGAGCAGGACATGGGCGGCCCGGAGCGCGAGCACCGCCATCTCGTGCACCCGGTGGCCGTACGGCGCGGCACCTTGCTGGAGCGTGCGACAGGCGCGGAGAAGGCGGAGGTCTCCTGCTACCACCACCAGCGGGTGGACCGCACCGGAACCGGTCTCACGGTCACCGCTCGCGCGGCCGACGGCACCGTGGAGGGACTCGAAATCCCCGGCGCCCGGGGGTGGTTCACGGCCGTTCAGTGGCACCCCGAGGACACCGCGCACGAGGACCCCGCCCAGCAGGGCCTGTTCGACGCGTTCGTACACGCCGCCCGCGGCGGATCATGCGGTAGGTGAGGGGCTGCCCCCGCCGGTGCGTCGCAGGCTGCGGCTGCTTCGTGGCTGGGCGCGCAGTTCCCCGCGCCCCGAAGGGGCGTTTCAGGGGCGCGGGGAACTGCGCGAGCAACCAGGCACTCAGCCGCAGACTGCGATGTACAGGCAGGGGCAGCCCCTGTCCAGTCCCCAGAAGAAGGGCACGGCAAGATTCGCCGGACCTCAGCTCTTCGGCCGGCGTCCGCTGCGGCGCCGCGCCGGCGCGGCACCGTCGAGGAGGGCGAGGCGGCGCTCCTCCCCGTGTTCCTCGACCTGGAGCACCACCTGCCGCAGTGTCTCCGCGAGGCCCCGGCACTCCCCGGCAGTGAGCCGCTCGGTGACAAAGGCTTCCTCGTCGTTGAACGCCGGGAACACCTGCCGCATCAGCGCCTCGCCCTCGTCGGTGAGACTGAGCAGCACCAGCCTGCCGTCGCTGGGGTGCGAGGACCGCCGGATCAGGCCCCGCCGCTCCAGCGTCCGCGAGACCCCGGTGAGCGTCCCCTTCGACAGGCCCGCCTCCTCCGCCACGTGCCGGGTCTCCGACTCGCCCCAGACCCAGACCACCCACAGCACCACGAAGGCCGTCCAGGTCAGATCGGCGCCGCGCAGGACGGAGTTCTCCAGATGCTGCCGGACCGCCGAGGCGGCACGGTGGATGTTGGCGACGGCCGCCATCTGGTCCCGGCGCAGCGGAAAGCCGCCGAGCTTGGCCGCGGCCAGCTTCTCAGCTTCGGCGATTGATCGGTGGCCGGGCATGGGCTCGCTCCTTCAACGCTTGAGGCGCACTGCGGTGGATCTCCGATGCGCTTCCGGGTGTCGTTCGGAATCAAAGTGTACGGAGCGACAGCAGACCGGGGCCGGAGACTCGGCTGACAGCCCGCGCACAGCGCGACACCCTCCGCTCGTTCACCGCTCGACGAAGAACGCGAGGTGGTCCGGTGCCGGGCGGAGCAGGCCGTCGCGGACCGCGAGGGCGGTGGCCTCGGCGCGGGAGGCGGAACCGGTCTTGCGGAGCATGTGCTCGATGTGGCTGTGCACCGTCCGCAGGGACAGGAACAGCGCCTGGGCGATGGCCTGGTTGGTCTGCCCCGTGGCCGCGCGGGTGAGTACCTCCAGCTCCCGTGGGCTGAGTCCGTACGGCGGTTCCGTGGGCGTCTCGTGGATCAGTACCGCGTCCGCCGGTATCCCCGGGCCCGGCCGGTGCCGGTGGAGGGCGACGCGGTACCAGGCGTCCCCGGTCGGCCACAGCAGCCGCACCCGGTGTCCGGCCGTCCCGGCGAAGGCGTGGAGCAGGCTGTGCAACGCCTCGTCCCGCAGCACCCGGGGGCGGTCCCTGCCGGGCAGGTCGATCACCGCCTCGCCGGTCACGAGGCTCGCCCCGCCGTCCGCGGGGAGGCCGTGCAGATCTGCGGCGCGGGTCACCGGATCGGCGAGCGCCGCGAGGGCCGGCAGGACGGAGGCGAGCAGGAGGCGCTCCTCGGTGTCGTAGGCGTCCGGGCTCTCCGTGGACAGGTGCACCAGGCCGACCAGGCGGTTGCCGTGCCGCAGGGCTCCGGTCACTCCGTCGCGGAATCCGGCCGGGTGGACCCGCTCGGCGTAGAACCAGCCCTGGCGGAAGCGCGGTCCGAACTCCTCGGGGTCCTCGGTGTCCGCGGAGATGGACGGCGGCAGCTCCCGCCGCATGACATTGCGGTACCACGGCGTCGTCACGAACTCGCCGGCCAGGGCCTGCGAGGTCTCGGCTGTGTAGCCCCTCCCCGCCAGCTGACGGTGGGCGCCGGTCAGCGGGTCCAGCACGAGCAGTGTCGCCGCGTCCAGGGGGAGAGCGCGGGAGAGTTCGCTCAGGGCCTCGTCGCAGGCGGAGACGGTGTCGGGTTCGCGGGTGAGCATGCCGATGCGGGCCGCCGCCGCGACCTGGTGGTGGCTGAGCATGCGAGCCTCCGGGGAGCGGCTCGGGACCGGTTGGTCGTTTGGAGCCTAACGATAGGGGTGTGGTCCATGCCGGACAAGGCGTCCGCCGCTTCGTCACGCGATGGATCCCCGACCGTGTGAGCTCACCGAGTCGGTATTTGTACGGATGGTGCAGCGGCGCCCCGGGGGCTTTCCTGTTCGGCACAGCCGGACGCCCGCCGCAAGCGGGCCCGCCCCTGGGAGAGTCCGCCATGAACACCCACGGATCCGCCGCCGTCCCCACAGCCTCGCGCCGGCAGTTCCTCGCCTGCTCCGGCGCCGCCGCGGCGGCCACCGCGCTCACCGCCGCAGGATGCTCGGCTCCGCCGAGCGCGTCGTCCTCGGCCAGTGGCCCGGCCTCGGGCGGCACGGACCTGACGGAGATCGGCTTGGACTACCCGTTCACCCAGCTCCCGCTCTACAGCACGCTCGTCAAGCTCTCCACCGCCGCCGCGAAGAAGCACGGCATCTCCCTGCTGACGACGAACGACGGCGCCGTCGCCGACACACAGGCCACCAATCTCCACACCTGGGTCGCCCGGAAGGTGCCCGCGATCGTGTCGTTCCCCATGGTCTTCGAGGCCACCGAACCGATCGCCAAGGCGGCCCTGGACGCGGGGCTGATCTGGGTGACGTACGGCGGTTCGCTGGAGCACCAGAGCGCCGACATCCAGTTCGGCTTCCGCAAGGGCGGCACCCTGCTCGGCGAGGCGGCGGCCAAGTGGGCCGAGGAGGAACTCGGCGGGAAGGGCAAGGTCGCCTTCCTCACCGACAACACCATCGAGCTGGGCCGCGAGCGTACCAAGGGCATGGTCGACGCCTTCACCAAGAGGGCGCCGGGGGTGGACGTGGTCGCCCGGGAACAGGCCATCGACCCGGACTCCGCGCTGGCGAGGACCAACGCGATCCTCGCCAAGCACCGCGACCTCAACATCCTCCTCGGCGCTACGGACGCCGCCGCGTACGGCGGTTACAAGGCGCTCCAGCGGGCGGGGCGGGAGAAGGACGACGCGGAGACCTTCGTCGGCGGGCAGGACGGCTCGGTGCCCTCCCTTCAGGCCATCGAACAGGGCACCTTCTACCGGGCCTCGGCCGCCCTGGCGCCCGACGACCTCGCGAACGCCATCGTCGGCGTGCCGCGCGCGGTCGCCGCGGGCCAGGCGAACCCCAGCGCCCAGGTGCCGATCACCCTGGTCGGCCCGGATGACACCGCGACGATCGACGACCTGCTCGCCCAGAACGCGTAGGGGCTCGGTATGACACAGGTGAACCTGCGCACACGCGGACTGAGCAAGTCGTTCGGCGGGGTGCGGGCCCTGGACGGCGTGGACCTGACCGTGCCGACGGGGCAGGTCCACGCCCTGCTCGGGCACAACGGCGCGGGCAAGTCCACCCTCATCAAGTGCCTGGGCGGCGCCTTCCCGCCGGACGCGGGCACGATCGAGGTCGGCGGGACGTCGTACACCCGGCTGAGCCCGCGCGAGTCGATCGACGCGGGCATGGCGATCATCTTCCAGTCGCTGAGCGTGGTCGGCGCGCTGACGGTGACGGAGAACATCTTCCTCGGCCAGGAGCGGGTCCGGTACGGCCGCATCGACCGCCGCGCCCAGGAGGAGGCCGCCGCCGGGCTGCTGAAACGGGTCGCCGCCATCTGCTCCCCGCGCGATCGGGTGGCTGAACTGCCCCTGGGGCAACGGCAGTTGGTCGAGATCGCGAAGGCGCTCAGCCGCCGCGCTTCCGTACTGGTGCTGGACGAGCCGACCGCCGCCCTGTCCGCCGCCGAGAGCGACGCACTGGCCGAGCGCGTCGAGGACCTGCGGGCGCAAGGGCTGGCCATCGTGTACGTCACCCATCTGCTGTCGGAGGTCGAACGGCTCGCGGACGCGGTGACCGTACTGCGCGACGGGCGCGTCTCCCACCACTCCGCGGTGGCCGGGCACAGCCGGCGCGAGCTGGTCGAGGCGATCGCGGGAGGGCCGCCGGAGCAGACGCGGGAGAACCCCGGCGGGCACCCGCGCGAACCGGCATGGCCGGCCGGTCCTCCCCGCCTCGCCGTGGAGGCCCTGCGAGGTCCCGGCTTCGGCCCTGTGAGCCTCACGGTCGCCGAGGGAGAACGCGTCGCTCTCTTCGGGCTCATCGGCTCCGGCCGTACGCGCCTGCTGGAGACCCTGTTCGGCAGGCGCCGTACCACGGGCGGCACGATCCGTGTCGGGGACCGGACCGTGACCGCCGCCCGGCCGGCCGAGGCGCTGGCCGCCGGGATCGCTCTCGTCCCGGCCGACCGGCGCGCACAGGGCCTGTTCCCCGGGCTCGGCGCGCAGGACAACGCGCTGCTGCCCTCGATCCGTCCCCTCGCCCGGACCGGGGTGCGGGCGCTGCGCGCCGAGCGCCGCGTGTTCGGCGCGCTGGCCGAGGCGGTGGGGCTGCGACCCGCCCGGCCACGGCTGCCCGCAGCCGCGTTCTCCGGCGGCAACCAGCAGAAACTCGTTCTCGGCCGGTGGATCAACGAGGTCCGGCAGCTGGACGTCCTGCTGCTGGACGAGCCGACACAGGGCGTGGACGTCGGCGCCCGGCAGGAGATCTACCGGGTCGTCTCCTCGCTCGCCGCCGACCGGGGCGCGGCTGTGCTGTTCGCCTCCAGCGACCCCGAGGAGGTCGTCTCCCTCGCCGACCGCTGCCTGATCATCGCCGCCGGCCGTGTCGTCACCGAGTTCTCCGGCCCCGAACTCACCGAAGGGGCCCTGCTGTCGGCCGTCCACGACGCCGACACCAGTACCGCGGGCACGGGAACGGGCGCGCGCGCCGATGCCGATGCCGATGCCGATGCCGATGCCGATGCCGAGGGTGGCACGGCCAGGACCAGCGGCACCAGCACCGCCACCCCGCCCGCCGAAGGAGCGCCATGACCGCCGCCGACTCCGCGCTCACCCGCCCGCGCGTGCCGCTCGCCCGCGCACTGGCCGTCGTCCGGCGCCAGCCGCTGATCGTCGTGCTCACCGCGATGGTGCTGGCCTTCCAGCTGTCCACGGGCAGCTTCCTCGACCCGGCGAACCTGCGCGGCATCGCCACCGACGCCGCCACCCTGGCCATCGTCGCGGTGCCGGCGGCCCTGCTGGTCATCAGCGGCTACCTCGACCTGTCGGTCGGCTCCACGCTCGCCCTCGGCGGGCTGGTCGCGGGCCGGCTGGCCGGGCAGGGGCAGCCACCCGTCCTCGCCGTCGCGGGCGGGCTGGCCGCCGGGGCTGCGGTGGGCGTGGTGAACGGCTTCCTGTGCTGTTACCTCGGCCTGTCGGCGTTCGTCGTGACACTCGGCATGCTGACCGCCGTACGGGGCCTCGCGCAACAGCTCTTCCCGCTGCCGCTGAGCGGCTTCGGCTCCGGCTTCGCCTGGCTGGGCGGGGCGCGGATCGCGGGCGTCGCCGCACCGGTCGTCATCGCCGCGTTCGTGCTGGCGGCGGGCGCCCTGTTCCTCGCCCTCACCCCGGCCGGCCGGCACATCTTCGCCATCGGCGTCAACCGGGAGGCCGCCCACCTCTCCGGCATCAACATCCGCCGCATACCGTTCACGCTGTTCGTGGTCACGGGCACAGCGGCGGCCCTGGCCGGGGCCATCAAGGCATCGGTGCTGGACAGCGTGGTCGCCGGGACCTCGGGTGCCGGGTTCGAACTGACCGTGCTCACCGCCGTACTGCTGGGCGGGGTAGCGCTCACCGGCGGGTCCGGCTCGATTCCCGGCGTCCTGCTCGGCGTGCTCTTCCTGGGAAGTCTGCAGAACGGCCTGACGCTGCTGGACGTTCCGACGTTCTGGCAGCAGATAACCCAGGGCACCGCCCTGGTGGCGGGCACGGCACTGGCGTACTTCGCACCCAGCACGGCGCGCTGACCGCCCCCGATCCCCGCAGCCTCCCGATCCCGGCAT
>NZ_JAAKZZ010000469.1 GCF_011045075.1 Streptomyces boncukensis | reverse complement strand
GCTCGGTGGACAGCCGTCCGGCGGCCCAGCGCCACAGGCCCTTGTCCGCCGGATTCCACGAGGCGATCGGGAGGACGACGGGCACCGGAGCGCCGGATTCGGGTCCCCGTCGCTCCAGGAGTGTGCGTGCCAGGCGGTGGGCGAGCACGGTCTTGCCCGCGCCGGGGTCGCCGAGGACGACGAGCCGCTGGCGGGGCAGCGCTGCGAAGTAGTCCCCGATCTCCGCGAACTCCCCGTGAACGTCGAGGGGTTCTCCCTCCGCTGCGCGCTCGGCCTCCGTCGCCGCCTCCGTGCCCGCCGGGAGGCCCCGCACATTGGCCTCGTGGTCGGATACGTCGGGGTCGGCGGCCTCCCACCGCACGGGCAGGGGCGTCGGGGTGCTCACGGGGGAGAGGGCGAGCCGGTCCTCGCGGCCGTACCGCCGGGCGAGCGCGTCGGCCAGCCCCTCCGCGAGCCGGTCGAGCCGGTGCGCGGGCAGGGGGGTGCGAGGGCGGCGCAGCCTGCGGCGGTCGAGCGTCCGGCCGAGTGCGAGCGATCCGGTGAACATGGCGGTGAGCAGGGCGGGTGCGGCCGGTCGCGAGTCGTAGGCATGGCCGAGCCAGGCGGCGAGGGCCGCCAGCAGGACGGTGAGGGCGTAGAGGAGGCGGGGCGGGCGGGGCTCGGACGGCTCCGCCTCCTCGCCGCGGACATGGATGTGCACGGCGTCGATTCGGCCGGCCTGTACGACGTTCCCGAACCGCCCGCCTGTGATCACGTTCTGGCCCGGGGCCGGGCCCCCGTCTCTCTCCTCCCCCGACAGCGTCCTCACCCCCGTCCCAGGTGTGGCGGGAGGAGATGCTACTCCGTGATCTCGGCGAGCTGGGCGGAAGTGAGCTCCGGTACCGGCAGCGGGTGGGCGGCCTCGGCGCGCAGGCCGTCCAGATGGCAGGCGAGGCAGCGGCGCCAGGTGTCCGGCGCCCGGCGCCGTGCCCGTGGGGGTCAGCCGCCGCGGCTGGCCCCCATCCGCACGTCCGGCCCGGGGTCAGCCCCGCGGGCCGCCCACGGGAATCGACGTCACGAAGGTCTGCTCCGGCGCGGGGTCGGCGAAGAAGTCGTTGCCCTTGTCGTCGACGACGATGAACGCGGGGAAGTCCTCCACCTCGATCCGCCAGACGGCCTCCATGCCCAGCTCCTCGTATTCGAGGACCTCGACCTTCTTGATGCAGTCCTGGGCGAGACGCGCCGCCGGGCCGCCGATCGAGCCGAGGTAGAAGCCGCCGTGCGCCGCGCACGCGTCGGTGACCCGCTTGCTCCGGTTGCCTTTGGCCAGCATCACCTTGGAGCCGCCCGCCGCCTGGAACTGCTCCACGTACGCGTCCATCCGGCCCGCCGTCGTCGGGCCGAAGGAGCCGGACGCGTAACCCTCGGGGGTCTTGGCCGGGCCCGCGTAGTAGACGGGGTGGTTCTTCAGGTAGTCCGGCATCTCCTCGCCCGCGTCCAGCCGTTCCTTGATCTTGGCGTGGGCGATGTCGCGGGCGACGACCAGGGTTCCGGTCAGCGAGAGCCGTGTCTTCACCGGGTGCCTGGCCAGCTCCGCCAGGATCTCGTCCATGGGGCGGGAGAGGTCGACCCTGACCGCGTCCCCCGCGGCGGAGCCGCTATGAGACGCAGCCGGGCCCGCGCCCTGTGTCAGCTGCTCTGCCGTCGTCTCCGGGAGGAAGCGGGCCGGGTCCGTCTCCAACTGCTCCAGGAAGACGCCCTCGGCCGTGATCTTCGCCTTGGCCTGCCGGTCCGCCGAGCAGGACACGGCGATGGCGACCGGGCAGGACGCGCCGTGCCGCGGCAGGCGGACCACGCGTACGTCGTGGCAGAAGTACTTGCCGCCGAACTGCGCCCCGATGCCGATCCGCTGCGTCAGCTCGAAGACCTTCTCCTCCAGTTCCTGGTCCCGGAAGCCGTGGCCGGACGGGGAGCCGGAGTCCGGCAGCTCGTCGAGGTAGTGCGCGGAGGCGTACTTGGCCGTCTTCAGGGCGTACTCCGCGCTGGTGCCGCCGACCACGATCGCCAGGTGGTACGGCGGGCACGCGGCCGTGCCCAGCGAACGGATCTTCTCCTCCAGGAACGCCATCATCGACGCCTCGTTGAGGACCGCCTTGGTCTCCTGGTAGAGGAACGACTTGTTGGCGCTGCCGCCGCCCTTGGCCATGAAGAGGAACGAGTACGCGTCGCCGTCCGTGGCGTACAGCTCGATCTGGGCCGGGAGGTTGGAGCCGGTGTTCCTCTCGTCCCACATCGTCAGCGGGGCCATCTGCGAGTACCGCAGGTTCAGCTCGGTGTAGGCGTCGTGGATGCCGCGCGAGAGCGCCTCCTCGTCGCGGCCCTCCGTCAGCACCTGCTGGCCGCGCTTGCCCATCACGATCGCGGTGCCGGTGTCCTGGCACATGGGCAGCACGCCCGCTGCCGCGATGTTGGCGTTCTTGAGGAGGTCGAGGGCCACGAAGCGGTCGTTGGGGCTGGCCTCGGGGTCGTCGAGGATCCGGCGGAGCTGGGCGAGGTGTTCGGGGCGCAGGCAGTGCTGGATGTCGTGGATCGCCTCGGCCGCCAGTGTGCGCAGCGCCTCGGGCGCCACCTTGAGGAACGTCCGGCCGTCCGCCTCGACGGTGCTGACGCCCTCGGCGGTGACCAGGCGGTACGGGGTGCGGTCCGCGCCGGTGGGGAGCAGGTCCGTATAGGAGAACTCCGGCTTACCTGACGACATGGGCGGCTCTTCCTCTCACTGCGGCTCTCGCTGCTGCTCTCGACGGTGGGAGCCCGTCTCCGCGTCCCACAGCGTAGAACGCGGGCCCCCCGGAGGGTTGCGGGGGTAGTCGCGATCTATCGCGTCTGGGTAGGCTGACGGTGTGACGAACGACGCGACGCCAGAACCGGTGGACCCGTTGGCGAAGAAGCCCGGCGCTGCGGCGCCCGCGCCCGCGGCGCCCGCGCCCGCTCCCCCCGCGCCCGCGACGCGCGCGGCCTCCGGGCCCGTCGCCGAGGGGCGTCCGTCCGACGGCCCGGTGGCCGAGAGCGACGTACGCGCCTCGGACGCCGACCGCGACCGGATCGCCGAGATCCTCCGCGAGGCCCTCGCCGAGGGCCGGCTCGACGCGGAGGAGCACGGCGAGCGCATCGACGCGGTCTATGCCGCCAAGACCCTCGGTGAGCTGCAGCCCCTCGTCCGCGACCTGCCCGCGGCCCGCGAGTCCGCCGGGCCCGGCAGGGGCGCGCCGGGCGGCGGGCAGTCCGGCGCCTCCTTCTCCGCTTCGTACTCCTCGGGCGCCCCTGCGCACTTCTCGCACTTCGGGCACGGCCCGAAGGAGAACCTGGTGGCGATCTTCAGCGGTGCCTCGCGCAGGGGGCGCTGGCGCGTGCCGCGCAAGATCAACGCCTTCGCGCTGTTCGGCGGCATCGAGATCGACCTGACCGAGGCCGTCTTCGAGCAGCAGTTTGTGGAGATCAACGCCACCGCGCTGTTCGGCGGGGTCGACATCCGCGTCCCGGAGAACGTCACGCTCCAGCAGAAGGGCGCCGGGGTCTTCGGCGGCTTCGACGTCCAGGTCACCGACGCGCCGGACCCGCAGGCGCCGGTGGTGCTGGTGCGGGGCGCCGGGGTGTTCGGCGGGGTGGACGCGCGGCCCAAGAAGGGCAAGGTCATCGAGGATCTGCGACGGCGGTTCCGCAAGGAGCCGTGACGGGCCCGGGCGGGCCTGTGGCGGGCCGGGCCCGTCGGTGACGCACGGGGTGACGCACGGCCTCTCGCGGGGTGCTGCGCACCTCGCGGGGTGCTGTGCGCCCCGCGAGGCGTACGCGCGCCGCCCACCCGCGCGGCACTCCTCCGTCACGCCTCGCCCCAGGGAGCGACACGGAATGAATACTACCGCGCACAGCGGGTAGGGCTCGGTCATCGTCTCTCGTACGGCTGCCTCGCGAACTGCCGTGCGCAGAAAGACGGATGAAGGGGAAACTCTGTCGTCTCGTCAGGAGCAGACCGTGCTGCAAACGCCGCATCAGTCCCTGCAGGCAGCCGCCGCCGTCCCCGCGCCACGTGCCCCCGAGCGCGATGATCAAGGGGGACCGTGGCACGCGGAGGCGGTCTGCCGCCGGGATGAGGCCGGGCTCTTCTTCGCCCCGTCCAAGGAGCCCACCGCTGCGCGGCTGTCCCGGGAGCAGGCGGCCAAGCGGGTCTGCGCCCGCTGTCCGGTCCTCCTGGAGTGCCGGGAGCACGCCTTGCTGATGCCGGAGCCCTACGGCGTATGGGGCGGGCTCACCGCGGCCGAGCGCCGCGTCGTGCTCACCCGGCGCCGCCGCTCGGCCGCCGCCGCCCGAGCCGACGTCGCCTGACACCTGGCCTGACACCTGGCCGGGCACCTTGCCGGTCTCCGTCGCTGCGGGGGGCGCGGAGCCGTGTTCTCGACGCTGCGTCTGGGCTGCCCCTTGCTGTTTCGTCGCAGGGTGCGGGTGTTCTGTCGCTTGGCGCGCAGTTCCCCGCGCCCCTGCGGGGCGCAGGGGTGCTTCAGGGGCGCGGGGAACTCGCGGGCAGC
This sequence comes from Streptomyces boncukensis, assembly GCF_011045075.1. Taxonomy (GTDB): domain Bacteria; phylum Actinomycetota; class Actinomycetes; order Streptomycetales; family Streptomycetaceae; genus Streptomyces; species Streptomyces boncukensis. Next base: position 1,231 of record NZ_JAAKZZ010000469.1, on the reverse strand, counting down.
CGCGGCAGAGGGCCGTCCCGATCCGCGGGACACCCCCTAACGGGGCCGGTCGAAGTCGACCGCGCTGTAAGCCCGCAGCTTGGCCAGCTGGTGGACGGAGTCGATCTGGCGGATCGTCCCCGACCTGGACCGCATCACCAGGGACTGGGTGTAGGCCCGGTCCCCGCGGTAGTGGACGCCCCGCAGCAGATCGCCGTCCGTGATGCCGGTCGCGACGAAGAACACGTTCTCCCCGCCGACCAGGTCCTCCGTCAGCAGCACGCGGTCCAGATCGTGGCCGGCGTCCAGCGCCCGCTGCCGCTCCTCGTCGTCCTTGGGCCACAGCCTGCCCTGGATCGACCCGCCCAGGCACTTGATCGCGCAGGCCGCGATGATGCCCTCCGGGGTGCCCCCGACACCGAGCAGCAGATCGACGCCGGTCCCCTCCCGTACGGTCATGATCGCGCCCGCGACATCGCCGTCCGAGATGAACTTGATCCGCGCGCCCGCCTCCCGGATCTCCTTCACCAGCCCCTCGTGCCGGGCCCGGTCGAGCACGACGACCGTGACGTCCTCGTTGGCGCAGCCCTTCGCCTTGGCGATACGGCGGATGTTGACCCCCGGCGGCGCGGTGATGTCCACGAACTCGGCGGCGTCCGGCCCTGTCACCAGCTTGTCCATGTAGAACACGGCGCTCGGGTCGAACATCGTGCCGCGATCGGCGACCGCCAGCACGGAGACGGCGTTGGCCATGCCCTTGGCCGTCAGCGTCGTGCCGTCCACCGGGTCGACGGCGACATCGCACTCGGCACCCGTGCCGTCCCCGACCCGCTCGCCGTTGAAGAGCATCGGCGCCTCGTCCTTCTCGCCCTCGCCGATGACGACGACCCCGTTCATGGAGACGGTGGAGACGAGGGTGCGCATCGCCTTGACGGCCGCGCCATCGGCGCCGTTCTTGTCGCCCCGGCCGACCCAGCGGCCCGATGCCATGGCCCCGGCCTCGGTGACCCGGACCAGTTCCAGGGCCAGGTTGCGGTCGGGGGCCTCCGGGCTGACTTCGAGCTGGGAGGGGAGATGGTGGTGTTCGGGCATCGGAACACACCTTTCTGTACGGCGACGGCGGCCGTGCCGTGCTGAGTGAGGGTTCCTCCTGACTTTACCCGGCTGCTGCAGAGTGAGCAGGGGTGCCCACGGATGAGCGCCGCTTTCGGAGGGCGGCCCCCGCGCGGGGGCCGCCCTCCGAAAGCGGCGC
>NZ_JAAKZZ010000468.1 GCF_011045075.1 Streptomyces boncukensis | reverse complement strand
CCGCCGGCCACCGAGCCGGTCCCCGCACACGGGCACGCCCGCTCCATCGCCCCGACCCTCCCGCCGCTCGCCACGCTCTGGCTGCGCCCCGCGTGAGGGGCGGGCCGGGTCCGGCGGATCCCGCTGAGCCGGGGCTGCCCCTTGCTGTTTCGCCGCAGGGCGCGGCTGCGCTGTGGCTTGTCGCGCAGTTCCCCGCGCCCCTGACGGGGCACATCCGTGCGCCCCGAAGGGGCGCGGGGAACTGCGCGCGCGACCACAGCGCGGCCGCAGTCCGCAGAACACGGGCAGGGGCAGCCCCTGCCCGGCGGCGCCGGGCCCGGAGCGCGGTTGCGCGCGCCCTGCGGGGAGCGGTGTACTGCGGGGCAACGGGGCAGCGTGACCGAAACCGGAGGCACCTCATGGACGACACGCGAACCCGTCTGCGCCACCACGCCATCTGCCGGGCCCTGTGCCCCGGCTGCGGCGGCGACACCCTGACGACCAACGACGACGGCTGGAAGATCTGCTATGCCTGCGGCTACTCCTCCCCCGCCTGAGCGACGGGCGGTGGTGCTGGCCTCGCTCGTCCCGCTGTCCGAGCTGGAGACGAGCCCGTTCCTGGTGGACACCCGCAGCCAGTACGCCGCCTGCCGCGCCTGGGCGGAGGAGAACGGGTACGCCATCGCCGCCATCGTCGAGACCAACAACGCGCCCGTGCACACGCCCGCGCTCTGGCACGACGTGGAGGCGGGCGCCGAGGCGTTCCTGTGCGCCAGCCCGCTGATCCTGGACACCGCGCTGGAGTCGGCCGACGACTTCGCGGAGCGGTGCGCGTCGCGGGGGATCGAGCTGATCACCGTCGAGTCCCCCGAGCCGGCGTACACGGCGGAGATGAAGGCGGCCGTGCACCGCCGCCTCTCCCTCCCCACCGCCGGCTACGACGGCTGCTGACAGGGCGCGCCGGCGGCTGCCGGCGGTGCGGGGCCGCGCGGTGCCGGGGTGCGGGGCCGCGCGGTTCCCCGCACCCCCACCGGGCGCAACCCCGGGGGCACCGGAAATTCACCGGGAATCCACCGGGGCCTGATCAGATGATCGTCATGCTCAAGCTGTCCGTCGTCGTACCGTGTCACAACGTGCAGGAGTTCGCAGAGGAAACCCTGCGGAGCCTGGCGAACAACGCGGGCCCCAAGACCGAGTTCATCCTCGTGGACGACTGCTCCACCGACGCCACCCCGGAGATCCTGGCCGCCTGGCGGGACCGGCTCCCGCGCGCCAGGGTCGTCCGGCACGAGGAGAACCGGGGCATCGCGCAGGCCCGGAACACCGGGATCGACGCCGCCGACGGCAGCTATCTCACCTTCCTCGACGGCGACGACTGGTACAGCCCGGGCCACCTCGACCGGCTCGTGGCCACCGCCGAGCGCCTGGACTGCGACTTCCTCCGCACCGACCATGTGCAGAGCACCGGCGCCAAGCGGGTGGTGCGCCGCGCCCCGGCGCCCGTGCGGGACGAGGTGCTGCACCCGCGCGACACCATCGCGCCGCCGCACATGGAGACCATGGTGGACTACCCGTTCGTCTGGGCCGGGATCTACCGCCGGGAGCTGTTCGACGGCGGCGGGATGCGGTTCGCGACGGACCTGCGGACCGCCGAGGACCGGCTGTGGACCTGGCGGCTGCATCTGCGGGCCCGGTCCTTCGCGGTGTCCGGGCAGCTCGGCGTGTTCTACCGGCGCGGAGTGACCACCTCGCTCACCCAGATACGCGACGACCGGCAGCTCGACTTCATACCCGCGCACGACGCGCTCCTCGCCGACCTCGCCGCCGACCCGGAGGGCGACCGCTTCCTGCCCAAGGCGGTGCGCACCTACTGCGCGCTCATCGCCTTCCACCTGGCCAACATCGACCGCTACCACGCACCCGTCGCCCGGCGGCTGAAGCGGATGGCGGCCACCGCGCTGCACGGCATGCCGCAGGACGTACTCGAACAGACCCTGGCGGGCATGGACCAGCGGCGCTCGGACGCGCTGCGCCGCCTCCACACGACACGGAAGGCGGCCTGAGGTGACCGAGCCCGCAGCGACCCCCGTACACATCTTCGAGGTCTCGACCCTCTACGGGGCCGCGACGCTGGCCGCCGCGCTGGACGCGGGCCAGTTCGGGCCGCGCGGCACGGCCCGCAGGATCCTGCTGGTGTCCAACAACGCCGCCACCCCGGAGGCGGCCACCCGGCTCGACACCATGAACGGCTTCTGTGGGCTCGCCGAGCGCTTCGACGAGGTCGTCGACTGGAACGAGGCCATCCGCCCGCACCACCCGAGCACCTGGACCCCCCGCCGGGACGAGTCGCCGCTGTGGGAGCGGCTGCTGCGGGACACCTGGCGGCTCGGCACCGGACCGGTCGAGCTGATCGTGGAGTCGGTGCACGTCAGCCCCGCCAAGGCGCTGGCCACGGTGTTCAGCGGCAGCGCCGTCCACATCTACGCCGACGGGCTGATGAGCTACGGCCCCACCCGGGAGCGGCTCCCCCAGTGGATCGCCTGCCGGATCCGGCGGCTGCTCCACCTCGACCTGGTGCCCGGACTGCGCCCGCTGCTGCTGACCGAGTACGGCGTCGAGTCCGAGATCGTGCCGAGCGACGCCTTCGTGAAGGTGCTGGGCGAACTGGGCGAGGCCGCCGCCGGGGAGCCGGAACTGGCCCGCGCCGCGGCCGCGCGGCCCACCGCGGTACTGCTCGGGCAGTACCTCGCCGCGCTCAACATCCTCACCGCCGAGGAGGAGGAAGAGCTGCACGCCCGGATGCTGCGCGGGGCCGTGGCCGCGGGCCACGAGAGCGTGCTGTTCAAACCGCACCCCACGGCGCCGGCCCGCTACTCGCAGGTGCTGGAGAAGGCCGCCGCCCAGGCCGGGGTGCGGCTGCACGTGCTGGACGCGCCGGTGCTGGCCGAGGCGGTGTACGAGCGGTGCCGGCCCGCGCTGGTCGTGGGCTGCTTCTCCACCGCGCTGCTGACCGCCGCCACCTACTACGGCACCGGCCTCGCACGGGTCGGCACCGGGACGCTGCTGGAGGGGCTGACGCCCTACCAGAACAGCAACCGGGTGCCCGTCACCATCGTCGACCGCGCCGTGCCCGACCTGGACAGCGGCGAGGCGTACGCCCCGCCGACGCCGCGACAGGCCGAGGAGCTGGGCGCCCTGGTGCGGACGGTGGGCTACTGCATGCAGTCCAAGCTCTATCCGATGCTGCGGGACGAGGCCGCCGCGTGGCTGGCCGAGCACCTGGACGAGACCACCGAGCACTACTTCAAGCGCCGCCGGCTGACCGCGCTGGACCTGCCCGGCGGCAGTACGTCGGTCCGGGTGAAGCTGCTGCGGACCAGCCCCTCGGCGCGCTGGGCGGCCCGCCGTATCCGCACCGCCCAGCGCCGGCTGCGCCCCACGCCGTAGGGGCGCCCCGGGGAGCGGGGCGCCCCTACGGCGTGGGGCAGCCCCGGCCGCTCGCTGGAAACCGCCCAGCGGGAAGCCACGGGCCGGCCGCCCCCTTACCCCAGATACCGCCGCAGCTTCAGCCGGCCCCACAGCATGCTCAGGGCGAAGGACGGGACCACGGTGGCGACCGACAGCGCCGCCACCGCCGCCACCGAGCCGAGCCAGCCCCGGTCCGCGGAGATGAACGGGTCCGCGATCGTCTTCAGCAGCAGCACATGGAACATAAACGCGCCCAGCCCCGCGTCCGTCAGCTTGCTCAGCACCGGACGCACCCGCTCCGGGATCCGCACGCCCTTGACGGCGAACAGCACGCAGGCGGTGAGGGCCGCCACGAAGATGCTGGCGTTGGGGATCACGAAGTGGATCCGGTCCTGGGACCACAGGATCGCGGCCAGCGACGCCACCGCGCCCACCAGCCACCACACCCGGTGCTCGCGCCGGGTGGCGGGCAGGCTGAGCAGCAGCGCCCCGACCACCGCGTACACCAGCGAGTAGGTGCCGAACTGCCAGCCGAAGCTCGGCACGTCCCACCCGGTCACCTCGCCCACGTCGCTGAGCGCCGTGGGCCCCGACGCGACCACCACGAGCGCCGCGATCACACCCCACGGGCGCTTTCCGGCCTTCAGCAGGATCACCGCGCCCAGCAGCAGGATCAGCGGAACATGGGCGTAGAAGTACCACAGGTGGAAGGCGGGCCGGATACTGCCGAAGACCGCGTCCACCGCCAGGTGCGAGGTCGGCTCGCCGTTGGTGTCGCGCAGCCGGCCCCAGGCGAGGTACACCACCGTCCAGATGCCCACCGGGATGATCATGCGCAGGGAGCGCTTGCGCAGCGTCCCGCCGTCCCGCGGGGGCGCGCCGATCAGCACCGCCCAGCCCGCGATGGCGAAGTACATCGGGACGGCCCAGGCGGTCACCGAGTCGAGGAACACCCCCGTCCAGTAGACCGCGGTGCCGTTCTCCGCGCTCTTGTCGACGGCGGCCATGCACTCGCCGCCGACATGCCCGACAATGACGGAGCAGGCGCAGATGACGCGCAGCAGATCGATGTCGTAGCGGTGCTCGCGACGGGCGGGCCGCTCAGCGGGTTGCTCTGCGGGCCGCTCAGCGGGTTGCCCCTCGGAAGGCGGCATCGGGCGCGCGGAAGCCTTGTCAGTTGCGTCAGTAGCCATGGTCGGGTCATACGACCAGCCCTCCCACCCAGAAATCTGTACGGCAGGGGAACATCAGCCGAACTTCCGCGTACCGGCGGCCCCGAGTGCTGCACACGGTCCTCCGCACGCCCGCGCTCTGCGGTAACCTCGGCTTCTGTGCCGTGATCCGGCGTTTTCGGGGGTGACCGCCGTGGCAGAGGCAGGCCGCGTGCTGAACGGCCGGTACCGGCTCGTGGACAAGCTGGGCACCGGCGGCATGGGCGAGGTCTGGCGGGCCCGCGATACGGACCTGGGCCGCGACGTGGCGCTCAAACTCTTCTCGCCCCCCGCGGACATCGCCGCCGAGGAGCGGGCCGAACTGCTCGGCCGCTTCCGCCGCGAGGCCCGCGCCGCCGCCGCGCTGGACAGCCGGCACATCGTCACCGTCCACGACCACGGCACCTGCCTGGACGACGGCACGGACGACGAGACCCCGTATCTGGTGATGGAGCTGGTCGAGGGCCGCTCGCTGGAGCAGGTGCTGCGGGACGAGGGCCGCGTCCCCGTCCGGCAGGCGCTCGACTGGGCCGAGCAGATCTGCCATGCGCTGGACATCGCGCACCGGGCGGGCGTCGAGCACCGCGACATCAAGCCCGCCAACGTCCTGGTGCGCGCCGACGGCACCGCCGTCGTCCTCGACTTCGGCATCGCCAAGTTCCAGGAGGCCGTCGAGTCGGAGTCGAAGCTGACCCGTACCGGCCATATGCCGCTGGGCAGCGTGCTGTACATGGCGCCGGAACGGTTCCGCATGGAGCCGAGCGACGGCCGCGCGGACCTGTACGCGCTGGGCTGCGTGCTGTACGAGCTGCTGATCGGCCGCCCGCCGTATGTCGGCCCGGCGGCGGGCGTGATGTACAACCACCTCAACGACACCCCGCTCAGGCCCAGCCGGGCCCGTACGGAACTCTCCGTCCACGTGGACCAGTTGGTGCTGGACCTGATGGCGAAGGACGCGGACGACCGCCCGGCGGACGCGGCCCAGGTGGCGACGCGGCTCGCGGGGATACGGGAGGGGCTGGACGGCGACGCCGCCAAGCCGGACACCCCGCCCCCGGCCCCGGACCCAGACCCGAAACCGGATCCGGCCTCGAAACCGGACCCGAAATCCAGCTCGTCGCGCCCCTCCCCGGTGTCCCCGGTGTCCCCGGT
>NZ_JAAKZZ010000467.1 GCF_011045075.1 Streptomyces boncukensis | reverse complement strand
GGCGACGGCACGCCGCGCGCCCGGGTGACCGTGCTGGAGGGCGCCGAGCGGGTGGGCGGCAAGCTGTACGGCGGCGAGGTGGGCGGCGTCCGGACGGACCTGGGCGCCGAGGCGCTGCTCGCGCTGCGCCCGGAGGCCGTGGCCCTCGCCGGGCAGGCCGGGCTGGGCGGGCACCTGGAGCCGCCGGTCACCACGCGGTCCGCGATCTGGACGCGGGGCGCGCTGCGCCCGCTGCCCGAGCGGCAGTTGATGGGCCTCCCGGGCGATCTGGACGCGCTGGCCGCCTCCGGGGTGCTGTCCGAGGCGGGCCTCGCCCGCGCCCGCCGGGATCTGTCGCTGCCCCGCACCGCGATCGGCGACGACATCGCGCTGGGCGCGTATGTGCGCACCCGGGTCGGCCGGGAGGTGGTGGACCGGCTGGTCGAGCCGCTGCTCGGCGGCGTCTACGCGGGGCAGGCCGACCGGATCTCGCTGCGGGCCGCGCTGCCCCGGCTGCTGCCCGCCGTACAGGAGGAGCGCTCCCTGGTGGCGGCCGTACGGCGGCTGCTGGCGGACCGCTCCCGGGACGTGCGGGCCACGGGGCCCGCCGCTCCGCATCCGGTGTTCCAGGGCATCAGGGGCGGTGTCGGCCGGCTGCCCGGGGCCGTGGCCGCGGCGTGCCGCTCGGCCGGCGCGGAGGTGCGGACCGGCACCGCGGCGCGCCGGCTGCGCCGCACCCCGGACGGCTGGTGGCTCGGCGTCGCCGGGCCCGGGGGCGCAGAGGAGCTCACCGCCGACGCGGTGGTGCTGGCCGTGCCCGCGCCGGCCGCGGCCGGGCTGCTGGCCGAGGACGCGAGGAGCGCGGCGGCGGACCTGCGTGCCGTCGAATACGCGCGGATGGCCCTGGTCACCCTGGTGTTCCGGCGCGCGGACCTGCCGGACCTGCCCGGCGGCGGCTTCCTGGTGCCGCCGGTGGAGGGCCGCACGGTCAAGGCGGCCACCTTCCTCAGCAACAAGTGGGGCTGGCTGGCGGACGCCGCGCCCGACCATGTCGTCGTGCGGACCTCGGTGGGCCGGCACGGCGAGGAGACGGCCGCGGCGCTGGACGACGCGGAGCTGGTGTCCCGCTCGCTGGCCGAGCTCAGGCCCGCGACCGGGCTGGACGCCGTCCCGTACGCGACCGCGGTGACCCGCTGGGCGACCGGGCTCCCCCAGTACCCGGTCGGGCATCCGGACCGGGTGGCGCGGATCCGCGCGCGCCTCGCGGAGCTGGGCCCTGTGACGGTGTGCGGCGCGGCGTACGACGGGGTGGGGGTCCCCTCCTGCATCGCCGGCGGCTGGCAGGCGGCGGCGGACGTGACCGCGGCGCTGCGCCCCCACTCGGCGGCCTGAGCCGTGCGTACCGCGACGGCGACGGCGACAGGGACGGGGACGGCGGCGGGCGCGGGACGGCGCGGCGACCGTACGCTGTCCGGGCTGCTGGCGAGGCTGCCGCTGTTCTCCGGGCTGGCCCCGGAGCAGCTCGGCGTCCTCGCCGCGGGCTCCCGGCTCAGCCCGCAGCGCAAGGGGGAGATCCTCTTCCACCAGGGGGACCCGGTGCGGGGGTTCTTCTCCGTGCTGAGCGGCCAGATGCAGCTCACGGTCTCCACAGCCGACGGCTCCGAGAAGGTGGTGGAGATCGTCGCCGCCGGGGAGAGCTTCGGGGAGGCCGTGGTCTTCGAGGGCCTGCGCTATCCGGTCACCGCCACGGCGCTGGTCGGCACGGAGCTGCTGGCGGTCTCCGGGGAGGCGGTGCTGGCCCTGCTCGACCGGGACCCGGCGTTCGCCCGCCGGATGCTCGCGAACATGGCGATACGGCTGCGCCGCCTGGTGCGGGACGTGGAGTCGTACTCGCTGCGGTCCGGCGTCCAGCGGGTGATCGGCTTCCTGCTGCACGAGGCCGACGCCGACGGGCCCGCCGCCGCGCCCGGCGCGCGGGAGTGCACCGTGCTGCTGCCCGCCCGCAAACACGTGGTCGCGTCCCGACTCAACCTCGCGCCGGAGACGCTCTCCCGGGTGCTGCGGATGCTCGCCGCCGAGGGGCTGGTCAGCGTGGCGGGACGGCGGATCGTGCTCCATGACGTGCCCGGCCTGGCGGCCCGGCTCGCCTGGCAGTGAACCGGAGCACAACGGCGCACCGGACGCCGTGCCTTGACGCGGGTCAAGGATCCGGGCCCGCACCGTGCCTAGCGTCTGCGGCGTAGTACCAGCGACATTCCAGGGAGGACACCCATGCTCTGCTACCAGTGCGAGCAGACCGACAGGACCGGCACGGTCCCCGGCTGCGCCGGGCCGCTCGGCAACTGCGGCAAGGACGCGGAGACGTCCGATCTGCAGGACCTGCTGCTGTACGCGGTCAAGGGCATCGCCCAGTACGCGACGCGGGCCCGCGCGATGGGCGCCGCCGACGACGAGGCGGCCGAGTTCGTCCTCTACTCGGTGTTCACCACGCTCACCAACGTCAACTTCAACCCCACGCGGTTCGTCGGCCTGCTGCACGAGGCCGCGGCCGTACGCGACCGGGTGCGGGAGCGGTACGAGGACCGGGTGCGCGCCCGTGCGGCTCAGCCGGTGGAGCCGGAGCCGCTGCCGGGCCCGGCGGCGTGGATCCCCGCGCAGGATCTGGAGGGACTGGTCGAGCAGGCGTCCTCGGCGCGCGTCGACGCGGGGCTCGCCGAGGCCGGCGCGGACGTCGTCGGCCTGCGCGCCCTGCATCTGTACGCGCTGAAGGGGATCTGCGCGTACGCGTACCACGCCCATGTGCTCGGCCACGGCAGCGGCGAGGTGTTCGCCGGGGTCGAGGAGGCGCTGGCGTATCTGGCGGACGAGCCGGACGACACCGAGGAGCTGCTGGCCCGCGCGGTGGGCCTGGGACGGCTGAACCTGAAGGTGATGGAGCTGCTGGACGCGGCCAACACCGGTACATACGGGGCGCAGCAGCCGACCACCGTGCGCGCCACACAGGTCGCGGGCAAGGCGATCCTGGTCAGCGGCCACGATCTGCGGGACCTGGCCGCGCTGCTGGAGCAGACCGAGGACATGGGCATCAACGTCTACACCCACGGCGAGCTGCTCCCCGCGCACGCCTATCCGCTCCTGAAGGAGTACCCGCACCTGGTGGGCAACTACGGCGGGGCGTGGCAGGACCAGCAGCGCGAGTTCGCCGCGTTCCCGGGCCCGGTCCTGATGACGTCCAACTGCATCATCGAACCGCACGTCAGCTACCGCCGCCGGATCTTCACCGCCGGCCCGGTCGGATGGCCGGGCGTACGGCATCTGACCGGCCGGGACTTCTCCCCGGTGATCCGCGCCGCCAAGGCGCTGCCCGGGTTCGCGGAGGACGGGCCGGAGGAGTTCCTGACCGTCGGCTTCGGCCGGGACGCGGTGCTCGCCCGCGCGGACCGGGTCACCGACGCCGTCAAGCAGGGCGCGATCCGGCACTTCTTCCTGGTGGGCGGCTGCGACGGCCCGACCCCCGGGCGCGACTACTACGCCGACTTCGCCCTGGGCGCCCCCGAGGACACGGTCATCCTCACCCTGGGCTGCGCCAAGTACCGGTTCAACCGGCACGACTTCGGCGAGATCGGCGGGCTGCCGCGGCTGATGGACGTCGGCCAGTGCAACGACGCCTTCTCCGCCATCAAGATCGCGACAGCGCTGGCCGACGCCTTCGACTGCGACATCAACGAGCTGCCGCTGACCCTGGCGCTGTCGTGGACCGAACAGAAGGCGGTCGCGGTGCTGCTCTCGCTGCTGGCCCTGGGCATCCGCAACATCCATCTGGGGCCGACCGTGCCCGCCTTCCTCACCCCGACCGCGGTCGGCGTCCTCGTCGAGCGGTTCGGGCTGCGGACGGTCGGCGACCCCGGCGCCGACCGGGCCGCGGCGCTGGAGCGTGCCGCGTCATGACGGGCGCCACGACGGGCGTCACGCTCACCGCGTCCGACGGCGAGCGGCTGGAGTTCGGATGCGCGCCCGGCCAGAGCGTGCTGGACGCCGCGGCGGAAGCCGGCGCCGCACTGCCCGCCTCCTGCCGCCGGGGCACCTGCGGATCCTGCCGCGCCGCGGTCACCGGCGGGCCGTACGAGCACGGCTCCTGCAGCCCGCAGGCGCTGCCGCCGGACCGGCGGGAGCGCGGCGAGGTGCTGCTGTGCCGCACCTTTCCCGGCGGCGACCGGCTGGAGGCGGCACTCCCCTACCCGTCGTCCCGGATCATCCACGGGGGCGTCCCGGAGCGCGAGGGCGTCATCACCGCGCTGGAGACCGTCGCGCGCGAGACCGTGCGGCTGGAGCTCCGGGTGGAGCCCGACGACGCGGCCGGGGACGGCTGCCAGTTCGACCCCGGGCAGTTCATGGACCTGCGGGTCCCCGGGCAGGACTACACCCGGGCCTACTCCCTGGCCAACACCGGCAACTGGGAGGGCTGTCTGGAGTTCTTCGTCCGGCTGCGGCCCGGCGGGCTGTTCTCCGGCTGGCTGCGGGACGGCGCACGGGTCGGCGACCGGCTCACCGTGCGCGGCCCGCAGGGCGCGTTCGGGCTGCGCGAGACCGGGCCGCGGCCCCGCTGGTTCGTCGCCGGGGGGACCGGGCTGGCGCCACTGCTGTCGATGGTGCGGCACATGGCCGAGTGGCAGGAGCCGCAGCCGGCCCGGCTGTTCCTCGGCGTCAACGAGGAGGCCGAGGTCTTCGGCCTGCCCGAGCTGAAGGCGGTGGCCTGCGAACTGCCGGGGTTCTCCTACGAGATCTGCGTCCGGCGGCCCGGCCCCTCCTGGCCGGGCCCGCCGGCCACGCCGGTGGACCGGGTGGCCGCGCTGCTGCCGGACGCGCCGGTGCCGCCCGATCTGTATGTGTGCGGGCCGCCGCCGCTGGTGGAGGCCGTCGCGGGGGCCGCCGCCGCGGGCGGGCTCGCGCCCGAGCGGGTCCACCATGAGCGGTTCCTCCCGACGTGAGAGCCCCGCGCTGTGCGGGCAGCCCCTCTCCGGGTCCGGGGAGGGGCTGCCCGGCCATTCAGGAGCCCCGGTCACTCAGGAACCCCGGTCACTCAGGAACAGGGCCGGTGCGTGCGGCGGCGGTAGACCAGATACGGGCGGACGAGGTAGCCGAGCGGGGCGCTCCACACATGCACCAGGCGGGTGAACGGCCAGACGGCGAACAGCAGGCAGGCGGACAGGGCGTGCAGCTGGAACAGCAGCGGCGCGTCCGCGAGGGCTCCCGGGTCCGGCCGGAGGGTGAACAGCCCGCGGAACCAGACGGAGACGGTGACGCGGTAGTCGTAGCCCCCGCCGATGACGTTGTGCGCGGCGGTGGCGGCGATGCCCAGCACCACGGTCGCGGACAGCAGCGGGAAGAGCAGCTTGTCGCTGCGGTCGGTGCCCCGGCGGATCCGGGGGCTCAGCAGCCGCCGGGCGCACAGCATGCCCAGCCCGGCGACCATGGCGGCCCCGGCCGCGGAGCCCGCCCACACGGACACGGTGTGGTACGTGTGCTCGTCCACACCGGCGGCCCCGGTCCAGGAGGCGGGCACGGCCAGGCCCACGACGTGCCCGGCGATCACCATGAAGGCGCCCAGATGGAAGAGCGGGCTCCCCCAGCGCAGCCAGCGGTGCTCCAGGAGCTGGCTGGTGCGGGAGGTCCAGCCGAACTGGTCCCGGCGGTAGCGCCAGACGTGTCCTGCGGCGAAGACGGCGAGGCAGACGTAGGGGACGGCGACCCGGAGCAGGAGGTCGGCGGTGCTCATCGGGGGCCTCCTTCCCGAGTCGGGGGGTACGGGGTCGTGGCGCGGCCCGGGGCGCGAGGCGGG
>NZ_JAAKZZ010000466.1 GCF_011045075.1 Streptomyces boncukensis | reverse complement strand
GAGCGCACCCGCATGAGCACCGGACCCATACGCCTCACAGGAACCGCGCACACGGCGCTCCGCCCCGCGTCCGCCGCCCGTATCACCGGGGGATTCTGGGCGGAGCGCCGCCGTGTGAACGCCGCCGCCAGCATCCCGCAGGGGCCCGGCAAGCTGGAGGAGGCGGGGAACCTCCGCAATCTGCGGGCCGCCGCCGGGGCGGAGCCGGGCGGGTTCTCGGGGGACTACCAGTTCCAGGACTCCGATGTGCACAAGTGGCTGGAGGCCGCCTGCTGGCAGTACGCGGACGCGCCTGACCCCGTGCTCGCCGCCGAGCTGGGGCGGATCGCCGCGCTGCTCGCCGCGGCGCAGGACGAGGACGGCTACCTCCAGACGTACTACCAGCTCGGCCGCCCCGACCTGCGCTGGCGCGAACTGGCCTGGGGCCACGAGCTGTACTGCGCGGGCCATCTGATCCAGGCCGCCGTCGCGCACCGCCGCGCCACCGGTCAGGACGCCCTGCTCGCCGTCGCCGAGCGGTTCGCCGGACACATCGACGCCACGTTCGGCGCGGGCCGCGGCAAGGCGGTGGACGGGGTGGGCGGCCACCCGGAGATCGAGACGGCGCTGGTGGAGCTGTACCGCGAGACGGGGCAGCGGCGCTGGCTCTCGCTCGCCGGGTACTTCCTCGACCGGCGCGGCCACGGCGCCCTCGCCGACTCGCTGGGCACCGACCGGGGGCACGACCGGGACCCGGGGGCCGCCTACTGGCAGGACCACGCGCCGCTGCGCGAGGCGCCCACCGTCACCGGCCACGCCGTGAGGCAGCTCTACCTGCTGGCGGGGGCCGCCGACATCGCCGCCGAGACCGGCGAGCCGGAGCTGCGCACGGCCCTGGAGCGGCTCTGGTCGGCCATGGCCCGGACCAAGACGTATCTGACGGGCGGGCTGGGCGCACGGCACGAGGGCGAGGCGTTCGGCGACCCCTACGAGCTGCCGCCGGACCGCGCGTACGCCGAGACCTGCGCGGCCATCGCCTCCGTGCAGTTCTGCTGGCGGATGGCGCTGCTGACCGGCGAGGCCCGGTACGCGGACCTGGCCGAGCGCACCCTGTTCAACGGCTTCCTCTCCGGCGTCGGCCTGGACGGCGAGCGCTGGCTGTACGTCAACCCGCTCCAGGTGCGCGAGGACGGCGAGGAGGCGCACCCGCACAGCGACCAGGCAGCGCGCCGCACCCCGTGGTTCCGCTGCGCCTGCTGCCCGCCGAACGCCATGCGGCTGCTGGCCTCGCTGCCGCACTACGTAGCAAGCGGGGCGAGCGGGGCAAGCGGGGCGAGCGGCGCGGGCGGACTCCAGCTGCACCAGTACGCCACCGGCGCGTACGCGGCGGGCGGCGGCGCCGTCTCCGTGGAGACCGGGTACCCGTGGTCCGGGCGGATCGCGGTGACCGTCACCGAGGCCCCGGCGGGGGAGGAGTGGACGCTGTCGCTGCGGATCCCCGAGTGGGCGCGGAGCGGGCAGGGCGCTCCCGCCGTCCTCGACGGGGCGCCCCTCGACGCCGCGTCGACGCCCGACGGCTGGCTGCGGCTGCGGCGCCGCTGGCAGCCCGGCGAGACCGTGCTGCTGGACCTGCCGCTCGCGCCGCGCCTGACCCGGCCGCGCCCCCGGGTGGACGCCGTGCGCGGCTGTGTGGCGCTGGAGTACGGGCCGCTCGTGTACTGCCTGGAGGAGCAGGACCTGCCCGGCGGCGTGGCGATGTCCGACGTACGCGTCGACCCTGACGCGCCGCTCGCCGCCGAGCGCCGCCCGGATCTGCTCGGCGGCGTCACCGTGCTCACCACCGGGGACCTGACGGCCGTGCCGTACTACGCGTGGGCGAACCGGACGGACGGCGCGATGCGCGTATGGATTCCCCGGCAGGACGGCTGAGCCGGGCGCCGCGCGGAATTCGCCGCATTGCCCCTCAATGTCGACCGAGATTTCGAGCGGTTCGACATACCGGCCGCGAAGAATTTCTCGCCGGTTTCCGGGACTTCAACGAATACCGCGCCGGCCGTAATGTGAAGCGCGTTCGTCTAGCGATCCCCGGTATCGAGAGGAGAGCGAAAATGACGCGCACCGACCCCAGACCGGCGGGGCCCACCCTCGCCGTCGTGGCGCGGGCGGCCTCGGTGTCCATCCCGACGGCCTCCAAGGTGGTGAACGGGCGCGAGGACGTCGCGCCCGACACCCGCCGCCGGGTGACCGAGGTGCTGGACGCGCTGGGCTACGTCCGCCGCCCCCGCCTCACTCCCCGGCACCCGCCGAGGATGGTCGACCTGGTGCTGCACTCCCTGGACAGCCCCTGGTCCGGGGCCGTGCTGCGGGGCGTGGAGGAGGCGGCGCACCGGGCAGGGCTGGAGGTGATGATCTCGGCCGGGCTCACCCGCACCCGGGGCGGCAGGCCGGTGCGCGGCTGGCTCGACCGGCTGGCGCTGCGCGGCACCTCCGGCGTGCTGTTCAACCTCGCGGAGCTGGCGCCCACCCACCACGCCTGGCTGGAGCAGCACCGCGTCCCGTACGCGATGATCGCCCCGGTCGTCGACCCGCCGCCCGGTGTGCCCGCCGTCGGCGCCGCCGACGGGGCCGGGGCGCACCGCGCCGTCGCGCATCTGCTGGCGCTCGGGCACGAGCGGATCGCCGTAGTCGGCGGCTGCCGCGGCAAGGGGAGCGGCGGGGACCGCGTGGCGGGCTACCGCGCCGCGCTGGCGGAGGCCGGGGTCCGGGTGCGCGCGGAGTACGTCCGCTACGCCGGCTTCGACCCCGCGCTGGCCCGCGAGCGCACCCGGGAGCTGTTCGCGCTGCCCGAGCCGCCCACGGCCGTCTTCGCCTGCTCCGACCCGATGGCGCTCGGCGTCTGCCGGGCGCTCGCCGAACAGGGGCTGTGCGTCCCGCGCGATGTGAGCGTCGTCGGCTTCGACGACCTGCCGGAGGCGGCGTGGGTCACGCCCGCGCTCACCACCGTGCGGCAGCCGCTGGCGGAGATGGCGGCCGCGGCGCTGGGGCAGCTGCTGCGCTTCCGGGACGAGGGCGCCGGGGCCGGGCTCGGCAGGACCGAGCTGCCGACGAAGCTTGTGGAGCGGAGCAGCACGGCTCCGCCGGGTGCGTTCGTATGACCAGAGTTTCGAACGACGGTCGTCGTTCCGAACGCGCCATCCGGGCTTGACCCGAGTCGCTGCTCGTCGCCTGGACGCGACCTCATGGAGCGCGCGCGCACGGCGGGGGGTGTGGGGGGGCGCCAGTGCGCCGGTGACGTGGGCGTGTCCCGAGTGCTGCCGGCGCGTTGATGGGGCGGTGGTCATTTCACCTCACACGTCCGACAAGTCCAAGGAGTATGGATGGGTATGCGCAGGCGGGCCGTCGTCACCGCGTTCACAGGTCTACTGATGGCGGGCTCCGCGTCCGTCGCGTATGCGGACGGCAACGACAACGTGGCGGATCCGCCGATGGTGTGTGGTTCGGCGCCGCTGTCGCTGACCGGTCAGGCGCGGCCGTGCGTCACGGATCAGCAGGTCAAGCAGCGGGTCGTCAAGCACGGGACGCAGAGCACGGACGTCATCGACTACGCGGTCGTCATCGCCCCGCTCGACGTGCCGGTGGGCTGAGTTCCGGCATCGCCCATGCGGGCGGCCGGCAAGCCGTTTCCTCTCCACTCTTCTCCGATGTCAGGAGTTCTTGTATGGGTTCTCGCCAACTCGTGGGCGCGACGGTCGCGATGGCGGTCGGCGTGCTCGCTCTGTCCGCCGCAGGCCCGGCGGCGGCGGACACCAATGTCAACGTGCACAGCCCGTCGATGATGTGCGGCACCGGCCCACTGTCCGCCTCCGGTTCCACAAGTGTCTGTGCGGCCCGGCAAGGCGCCGAGCAGGAGGTCCTCAAGTCGCACACCCGGGACGTGGATCTGATCAACCGGCTGGAAGTCGCTGTTCCGGCCACCGCGGGGGGCTGAGCATGCGCCGGACCGGTATGAGCCTGCTGTCGCTGACGGCGCTGGCCTCGGTGCTGGCCTCGGCCGGAACCGCCGCGGCCGACTCCAACCAGGCCGAGCAGCGGCCGGTGATGCTCTGCAACATTGTGCTCCTGTCCCCGGGGGCCCGGGTCGGGGACGGCTGCCGGGCCCTGCAGGTGAGTGGGCAGGGCATCGTCAAGCAGGGCAGCGTGAGCAGTGAGCTGATCGACTACATCGGTGTCCGCCCGGTGGGGCTGTGATCCCGATGTGGTCCGTGCCGCCGGTGCCGACGCCCACCGTCCTCGGTGAGCGCGGCACCGGCGGCGGAGGGGCGGTGTCAGGTGCGTGCGTGGGCGCGGATGGTGGACCAGGCGCGGGTGATGGTGTCCTTGCTGGTGTACGGCGCCCCCACGGCCGCGCGCAGCACCGGGCGCCCGTAGGCGGTGGCCGGGGTGCACAGCAGGCTCGGCTCGGCGGCCAGGCGCGTGGTCAGCTCAAGGGTTCGCTGGTCGCTGTCGCACCGGAAGACCACCAGTCCCAGCGCATGGGTGACGAGGTGGAAGCCGGATTCGTCGTCGACCAGGCGCGCCAGGTGTTCGGCCAGCGCGATGTCGTGGCGGATCGCCTCGCGCAGGCCGTGCAGGCCGTGGGCGCGCAGCACGTACCAGAGTTTCAGGGCACGCATCGGGCGGCCCAGCTGGGTCTGCCAGTCCTTGAAGTCGACGACCCTCCCGGAGTCGGTGGCGGCGTTGCGCAGGTACGCGGGGGCGGTGCTCATGGCTTCGGTCAGCGCCTGCCGGTCGGCGACCCACAGCACGTCGCAGGGCGTGCCGGTGCGCATCCATTTGTGGGCGTTGACCGCGTACGAGGCGACGTGCTCAAGGCCGCGGTTGAGATAGCGGTGTTCGGGGCACAGGGCGGCGCTGCCCGCGTAGGCGGCGTCCACGTGCAGCCACACTCCGCGCTCGCGGCACACCGGGCCGATCTCGGCGATCGGGTCGATGGCGCAGGTGGCCGTGGTGCCCAGGGTGGCGACCACGGCCGCGGGCACCAGCCCGACGGCCCGGTCCGCGTCGAGGCGGTCCGCCAGTGCGGCCGGGTCCAGGGCGTGCGTGTGCGGCGCGGTGGGGACGTGGACGACGTCCCCGACCCCGGCGATCCGCGCGGCTTTGGCCACGCACGAGTTGGCCTGGTCGCCGGCGTACACGCGGTAGCGGCCCTCAGTGCCGTGGGTGCGCCAGCGTCCGTGCGAGGCGCGGTGGAGCGCGGCGGCGAGGGCGACCAGGACGGCGGAGGACGCGCCGTCCTGGATCACTCCGCCGCCCCGTCCCGGGGAGTGCAGGAACGTCTCCGGCAGGTCCAGCGCCCTGGCCAGCCAGTCGCAGACCACCTGTTCCAGCTCGGTCGCCGCAGGGGAGGTCGACCACAGCATGCCCTGCACGCCCAGGCCCGCCGCGACCAGTTCCGCCAGGACCGAGGCTGGGGAGTTGCTGGTCGGGTAGTAGCCGAGGAAGCCCGGGTGCTGCCAGTGGACCAGCTGCGGAACGATCGTGTGCCAGGTGTCGTTCAGGATCTCGGTCAGGTCCTCGCCGTGTTCCGGCGCCGTCGTGGGCAGCGCCTTCTTCGTGGTGCCGGGCCCGCCGGGCGGCACTACCGGAAGCTCGCCCGTGGCCAGGTCCCGCCAGTGTGCCGCCAGCCGCTCGGCCGCCGTGGCCGCGACGGCTGCGAAGTCTTCACTCATACACCGACAGTAAGTGCGCCTCCTGTGCACATCATGAATTGCGACGAAATGACCACTCGTACGAGGCTGCTGTGGCTCCCCCCACCCGAACTGCTGCCCCACGGGCTCGCCGCGCTGAGCG
>NZ_JAAKZZ010000465.1 GCF_011045075.1 Streptomyces boncukensis | reverse complement strand
CCACCAGAACCCACCACACCCGGCTCAACCGTCGACAGCCCCGCCAGCAGCTCATCCCGGTCCGCCCCCACCACCACCGCACGGTGCTCCAACGCCGCCCGCGACACCGCCAGCGACCAGCCCACATCCGCCACATCCAGCTCCGGCCGCTCCGCCACGAACGACCGCAACCGCTCCACCTGCCCCCGCAGCCCGGCGTCCGACCTCGCCGACACCACCCACGCCGTCGCCCCCGGCGCCTGCCCCCTCACACCACTCGACGGCGGCTCGGGCTCCATCTCCGGTTCCGGGGCCTGTTCCAGGATGACGTGGGCGTTGGTGCCGCTGATCCCGAAGGAGGAGACCGCCGCCCGGCGCGGCCGGTCCGCCTCGGTCCATTCCCGCGCCCCGGTGAGCAGTTCCACCGCTCCGGCAGACCAGTCCACCTGCGGCGACGGCGCGTCCACATGCAGCGTCGCGGGCAGCACGGCGTGCCGCATCGCCAGAACCATCTTGATCACGCCCGCGACACCCGCCGCCGCCTGCGCGTGACCGATGTTGGACTTGATCGAGCCCAGCCACAGCGGTTCGCCGTCCTCGCCGCGGTCCTGGCCGTAGGTGGCCAGCAGCGCCTGCGCCTCGATCGGGTCCCCGAGGCGGGTCCCGGTCCCGTGCGCCTCGACCGCGTCCACGTCGGCCGTGGTGAGGTGGGCGTTCGCGAGCGCTTGGCGGATGACGCGCTGCTGGGCGGGGCCGTTCGGCGCACTGAGACCGTTGGACGCGCCGTCCTGGTTGACCGCACTGCCCCGCACCACGGCCAACACCTGATGCCGGTTGCGCTGCGCGTCCGAGAGCCTTTCGACCAGGAGCAGGCCGACGCCCTCGGCCCAGCCCGTACCATCGGCACCCGCGGCGAAGGACTTGCACCGGCCGTCGCCGGCCAGCCCGTCCTGCCGGTCGAACTCGACGAACGCTCCCGGGCCGACCATCACCGTCACCCCGCCGGCCAGCGCCATGTCGCACTCACCCGACCGCAGCGCCTGGGCAGCCAGGTGCAGTGCCACCAGCGACGACGAACACGCCGTGTCCACCGTCACCGCCGGACCCTCCAGCCCGAACGCGTAGGCGACACGGCCAGAGATCACACTCGCCGCGTTACCGGTGATCTGGTGCCCTTCGGTACCGGGCATCCCCGCGCCGCCGTATCCCGACGAGGACGCCCCCGCGAACACCCCGACGCTGCGGCCCTTCAGCCACCGCGGATCCATCCCGGCCGACTCGAACGTCTCCCACGCCGCTTCCAGCAGCAGCCGCTGCTGCGGATCCATTGCCAACGCTTCACGCGGCGAGATCCCGAACAGACCCGCGTCGAACCGGTCCGCGTCATCGACGAACCCGCCCAGCCCGGCCACACCCTCCAGCGCCCCCGCCGGCCAGCCCCGGTTCGCGGGGAACGGAGTGATCCCGTCGACCGCGCCGGCGACCAGCTCCCACAACTGCTCCGGCGAGGCCACCCCACCCGGATACCGACAGGCCATGCCCACGATGGCGAGCGGCTCCCCGGTGTCGACGTGGGCGGAAGGCGCCGACACGGGGGAGTGGCCGGCCTCGCCGAGCACCTGACCGATGAGGTACTGCGCCAGCGCCAGCGGCATCGGGTAGTCGAACACCAGCGTGGCGGGCAGCCGCAGCCCCGTGCGTGCGACGAGCAGATCGCGCAGCTCCACGGCGGTGAGCGAGGTGAAGCCCAGGTCCTTGAACGCCGATCCGGGTTCGATGGACTGCGGGTCGGGGTACTGCAGGACGGTCGCGACCGCGTCCCGGACCAGGTCCAGGAGGACCCGCTGGTGCTCGGCGACCGGATGGCCGGCCAGCAGCTCCCGGAGTTCGCCCCCGGCGCCGCCATCACGCCCGCCACCGCCGCCGCCACCGCTACCGCCGCCGCCGGCCACGGCCTCGGCCGCTTCCGGCAGGTCGGACAGCAGCGAGCTCGGGCGGACCAGCGTGAACGCCGCGGCGAACCGGGGCCAGTCCACATCCGCGACCGTCACACACGACTCGTGGCCGTCCACCGCCGCGGCCAGCGCCCGCACCGCCAACGCCGGATCCATCGGTGTCAGGCCGCGCCGACGCAGCAGCTGCGCGGTGTCGCCCTGGTCCGTCATCCCGGCGCCGGCCCACGGCCCCCAGGCGATCGACGTGCCCGGCAGACCCAGGTCCCGGCGCGACTGCGCCCACGCGTCCAGGAACGCGTTACCGGCCGCATACGCGCCCTGACCGCTGCCGCCCCACGTCGCGGCGATCGAGGAGAACACGACGAACCGCTCGACCGGCAGAGTGCGGGTCAGCTCATCCAGCAAGACCGTACCGTCGACCTTGCTCCTGATCACCCGGGCCATCGCGTCCCGGCTGGTCTCCTCCAGCCCCTCGGGATCGTCGACACCGGCCGCGTGGACGACGCCGGTGAGTGGCCACTCCGCGGGAATACCGCCGATCACCGCCGCGAGGGCGTCCCGGTCCGCGACGTCGCACGCGGACACGCTGACGCGGGTGCCGAGCTCTGTCAGCTCTTCCACCAAGCCGTCCGGCGCCACACCGCGGCGGCTGGTCAGCACCAGATGCGGCGCCCCCCGGCCCGCCAGCCACCTCGCCACCTCCGCTCCCAGCGCGCCGGTACCACCGGTGATCAGCACGGTCCCGCTGGGATTCCACTCCGTCCCGTCCCGCCGCGTCGGCGTAGCGCGCACCAGCCGACGTCCGTACACGACCGGTCCGCGAAGCGCCACCTGATCTTCAGCGCCCCCGGTGTCCCCGGCGTCGGCGGCGTCCCTGGTGTCCCCGGCGCCGCTCGCCAGCGTGCCGGCGAGCCGGTCGGCCGTCTGGGCGCTCCACTCGGCGGGCAGGTCGACCAGACCACCCCACCGGTGCGGCAACTCCAGCGCCGCGACGCGGCCCAGCCCCCACACCGCCGCCTGCGACGGGTCCGCCGACCGGTCCGACGCGCCCACGGAAACCGCGCCCCGGGTCAGGACCCACAGCGGCGCGGCGGTGCCCCGCAGCGCCTGCACCGAGGCCAGCACGTCCGTCCAGCCGTCGGCGACCAGTACCACCCCGGCGATGTCGGGCATCGAGGCCACCTCGTCGACCCGCGCCGCCACCACCGTGGCACCGGCGGCGTCCAAGGCCGCGGAGACGTTCTCATCGGTGCGCCCGCACACCGCCCAGGTGCCCGACAGCGACGGCGCGGGCAGACGGGCGAGCGGCTTCCAGGCGATCTGATACCGCCACGAGTCCAGGGCCGCCTGCTCACGCCGCTGCCGCCGCCACGACGACAACGCGGGCAGCGCGGCCTCCAGGCCGGCCAGCTCCCGCAGGTCCCCGCGTTCCACCGCGTCCCAGAACGCCGAGTCCCCGGCGTCGGCACCGGACGGGCCGGCCGCCGCCTCGGGCCAGTACCGTTCCCGCTGGAAGGCGTACGTCGGCAGGTCGACCACCCGCCCGTCCCAGCCCGCGAACACCCCGGCCCAGTCGACCTCGACGCCGAGCGTCCACAGCCGGCCGACGGCGCCGATCGCGCAGGCGGCCTCGTCCCGGTCCGCGCGCAGCATCGGTACGAGCACGGCTTCCGCGGCGGTCTCGCCCGCCATCCCGGACAGCACCCCGTCCGGACCCAGTTCAAGACACCGTGTCACGCCCATGGAGTCCAGGGCCGCGACGCCGTCGGCGAACCGCACCGTCCGCCGGACCTGCTCCAGCCAGTACTCCGGTCGCTGCATCAGACCGGGTTCCGCCACGGCGCCGGTCAGGTTGGAGACCACCGGGATCCGTGCCGGGTGGAACGTCAGCCCGGCCAGCACCGACCCGAACTCGTCCAGCATCGGTTCCATCAGCGCCGAGTGGAACGCGTGCGACACCGCCAGGACATTGACTCGCCGGCCCCGCGCCGCACACTCGGCCGCGTACCGCTCGATCGACTCGATGCCGCCGGACAGCACGACGGACTGAGGGCCGTTGACGGCGGCGATGTCCAGCCCCGAATCGGCGGCGTCGGCGAGGTCGGCTTCGGTGGCCTGGACGGCGAGCATGCCGCCGCCGGCGGGGAGTGCCTGCATGAGGCGGCCGCGCTCGGCGACCAGGGTGCACGCGTCGTCCAGCGACAGGATCCCGGAGACGTGCGCGGCGACGATCTCGCCGAGGGAGTGGCCCAGCAGCACGTCCGGTTCCACGCCCCAGGATTCGACGAGGCGGTAGAGGGCGACTTCGAGAGCGAACAGACCCGCCTGCGCCCACAGCGTCTGATCCAGACCGGCGCCGTCGGCCAGCACCTCGCGCAGCGGACGCTCCAGCCGCCCATCCAGCCGGGCACACACCGCGTCGAACGCTCCCGCGAAGACCGGGAACGCCTCATACAGCTCCGAGCCCATATCGGCGCGCTGCGACCCCTGTCCGGTGAAGAGCAACGCCAGCCGCCCGCCGCGGACGAGGCCCGACGCCATCTCCCCACCGGAGTCGCCGGCCAGCACCGCGCGGTGTTCCAACGCGGCCCGTGTCGTCGCGGTCGACCAGCCCACGTCCACAACGTCCAGGTGCGGGCGCTCGGCGGTGAACGTACGCAGACGCTGCACCTGGGCTCGGAGCCCGGCGGCGGTCTTCGCCGACACCAGCCACGGCACCGTTCCCGGCCGTACCGCTCCCGGCCGTACCGCGCGCGCCGGTGCCGCCTCGTCGACGGGCTCCGGTGCCTGCTCCAGGATGATGTGGGCGTTGGTGCCGCTGATGCCGAAGGAGGAGACCGCCGCCCGGCGCGGCCGGTCCGCCTCGGGCCACTCCCGCGCCCCGGTCAGCAGCTCCACCGCTCCGGCAGACCAGTCCACCTGCGGGGAGGGCTCGTCCACATGCAGCGTGGCCGGCATCAGCCCGTTGCGCAGCGCCATCACCATCTTGATCACACCCGCCGCACCCGCCGCCGCCTGGGTGTGCCCGATGTTGGACTTGAGCGAGCCCAGCCACAGCGGCTCGCCGTCCTCGCCCCGGTCCTGGCCGTAGGTGGCCAGCAGCGCCTGCGCCTCGATCGGGTCCCCGAGCCGCGTGCCGGTCCCGTGCGCCTCGACGACATCGACGTCCGCGGCCGCCAGCCGGGCGTTGGCCAACGCCTGCTGGATCACCTGCTGCTGGGAGGGGCCGTTCGGCGCCGTCAGACCGTTCGACGCGCCGTCCTGGTTCACCGCGGTGCCGCGCACGACAGCGAGGATCCGGTGTCCGTTGCGCTGCGCGTCCGAGAGCCGCTCGACGACCAGTACGGCCGCACCCTCGGACCATCCCGTGCCGTCCGCCGCGGCCGCGAAGGACTTGCACCGCCCGTCGGAGGCGAGTCCGCCCTGCTGCGCGAAGTCCGCGAACACCCCCGGCGTGGACAACACCGTCACGCCGCCCGCCAACGCCAGGTCGCACTCACCGGACCGCAGCGCCCGGCACGCGAGATGCAGCGCCACCAGCGACGACGAACACGCCGTGTCCAGCGTCACCGCGGGCCCCTCCAGCCCGAAGGTGTAGGCCACCCGGCCCGAGAGCACACTCCCGGCATTGCCGGTCCCCAGGAACGCCTCCACGCCCTCGGGCACCACGTTCATGCTCGACGCGTAGTCGTGGTACATCAGCCCCGCGTACACACCGGTCGACGACCCCCGCAGCGACAGCGGATCGAGCCCCGCCGCCTCGAACGCCTCCCACACCGCCTCCAGCAGCAACCGCTGCTGCGGATCCATCGCCAACGCCTCACGCGGCGAGATCCCGAACAACCCCGCGTCGAAGTCACCGGCACCCGTGACGAACCCGCCAACCCCCGACACCC
>NZ_JAAKZZ010000464.1 GCF_011045075.1 Streptomyces boncukensis | reverse complement strand
GCGCCCCGCCCCCGCCGCTGCGCCGCCCGGCGTTCCGCCCCGTCACCATCCGTACCGCGCAGGACGCGAAGACGGCCGCCGCGCAGTATCTGCGCTGGCTGGGCTTCACGGATGTCAAGGCCACCGAGCGGAGCCCGGCCTCCGGGATCGACCTGCGCGGCCCCGACGTCATCGCCCATGTGGACCCGACCACCTCGCCCACGGGGCTGCGCGAGGTGGAGACGCTGTGGCTGAACGGGCTCAACGAGTCGGCCGTCGCCGTCTGCTTCTCCCTGGCGGGATACGCGCGGGACGCCCGCGTCCGCGCCGACGAGCTGGGCCTCCCGCTGTTCGTCCTGGACCTGACGGGCACGCCGCAGCCGGTGAACGATCCGGCGGACGAGCTGATCCGCACCACACCGTGAGCTCCGTCCGCTGATCCGGGCAGGGGCTGCCCCTGCCGGGGCGCACGCGATCGGGGGCGCGATCAGGGGCGCGGGGAACTGCGCGACCAGCCACAACGCGCCGGCGGCCCGCGGAGCACGGCAAGGGGCAGCCCCTCCCCGGAGGAGACACCGAGCACGGGGCTAGTCCCGGTACTCCGTTCCCGGAGAGCGCTCCGCGTGATCGCGCAGCTCGACCCTCCGGATCTTCCCCGAGATCGTCTTCGGCAGCTCGGCGAACTCCAGGACCCGCACCCGCTTGTACGGCGTCAGCCGGGCCCGCGCGTGCGCGAGGATCTCCTTCGCCGTCTCCGGCCCCGGCTCCCAGCCGTCCGCCGCGACCACATACGCCTTGGGCACGGCCAGCCGCACCGGGTCCGGCGAGGGCACCACCGCGGCCTCGGCCACCGCCTCGTGCTCCAGCAGCACGCTCTCCAGCTCGAACGGGGAGATCTTGTAGTCGGACGCCTTGAAGACGTCGTCGGCCCGGCCCACGTACGTCAGATAGCCCTCCGCGTCGCGCGAGCCGATGTCGCCGGTGCGGTAGTAGCCGCCGGCCAGGACCCGGGCCGTGCGGTCGGCGTCGTCCTGGTAGCCGGACATCAGGCCCACCGGGCGTCCGCCGTTCAGGTCGAGGCAGATCTCGCCCTCGGCCGCGCCGGGCTCGCCCGTCACCGGGTCGAGCAGGGTGACCTCGAAGCCCGGGGTGGGGCGGCCCATGGAGCCGGCCTTCAGCGGCTGGCCGGGGGTGTTCGCGACCTGGACGGCGGTCTCGGTCTGGCCGAAGCCGTCCCGGATGGTGACCCCCCACTGCCGCCGCACATGCTCGATGACCTCCGGGTTCAGCGGCTCGCCCGCCGCCACGGCCTCCCGCGGCGCCGTCCGCAGCAGGCTCAGGTCCGCCTGGATGAGCATCCGCCACACGGTGGGCGGCGCGCAGAAGACCGTGACGCCCGCGCGGTCCATCTCGGCCATCAGCCGGGCCGGGTCGAAGCGGGTGTAGTTGTGGATGAAGATCGTGGCCTCGGCGATCCACGGCGCGAAGAAGTTGGACCAGGCGTGTTTGGCCCAGCCCGGCGAGGAGATGTTCAGATGCACGTCGCCGGGCTGCAGCCCGATCCAGTACAGGGTCGCCAGATGGCCGATCGGATACGAGCTGTGGGTGTGCTCGACCATCTTCGGCAGCGCCGTGGTGCCGGAGGTGAAGTAGACCAGCAGCGGGTCGTCGGCCGCGGTGGGGCCGTCCGGCTCGTACGTCTCGGCCGCGCCGTACGCCCCGGCGTAGGGGAGCCAGCCCTCGGCCGCGTCCCCGCCCACCGCGATCCGGGTGTAGTCCCCGGGCACCCCGGCGAACTTGCCGGTGTCCGCGGCCCGCACCACCACGTGCCGCGCGGCGCCCCGGGTCACCCGGTCGGTCAGGTCGTCCGGGCCGAGCTGCGGGGTGGCGGGGATGGCGACCGCGCGCAGCTTGCTCAGCGCCAGCAGGGTCTCCCACAGCTCGACCTGGTTGCCGAGCATCACGATCACCCGGTCCCCGGCGCGCACCCCCTGCGCGCGCAGCCAGTTGGCGACCTGGCCGGAGCGGCGGCGCATCCCGTCGAAGCTGACGCGCTGCTCGCCGCCGTCCTCCTCGACGATGTGCAGCGCGGTGCGCTCGTTCCCCTCGGCGATCCGGTCGAACCAGTCCAGCGCCCAGTTGAAGCGGTCGGGCCGGGGCCAGGTGAACGCGGCACGAGCGGCGGCGTAGTCCGTACGGTGTCGCAGCAGTGTGTCGCGGGCCGCGCGGTACAGCTCGGTCGGGTCGGTGGACTCGGTCATCGCTCCTCCTGTGTGCGGGGCGCACGGCCATGCTCCCGGCCCGTGGGGCCCCAGTCGTCCCGGCGCCATCATGCGGCATCATCGAGGCCGTGTACACGGGGACGAACGCCGCGCGCGGCCAAGGTGACCAGGGCGGCCGGGACGAGCACAGGGAGCGCGCGGACGCGGGCGGGCCCGCCCCCCGGCGGGCGCGCAGACGCCACCCGGTGCTCGCCGCACTGGCGGCGCTGGTGCTGCTCGGCCTCACCCTGCCGCTGGCGGTGCGCGCCGCCGACGCGGACGGCATCTCCCCCGTGCCGCAGATGCTGGCGTTCCTCCCGTGGTTCCTCGCGCCCGGCTGGCTCGCGCTGCTCGGCGCGGCGCTGGCCCGGCGTCCGCTGCTGATGGTGTGGGCCGTGGCCGTACTGGCGGCGACGGGCTGGTTCCTCCAGCCGTACGGCCCCGACGCGCCGGCCGGCGCCCAGGAGCGGGCCTCGAAGGCCCGGTTCCGGGTGCTGACGGCCAATCTGCAGTACGGCCGCGCCACCGAAGCGCTGGTGGACACGGTGCTCCGGGAGCGCCCGCAGATCGTCTCCGTCCAGGAGTGCGACCGGCGCTGTGCGCGGGCCCTGCGCAGCCCCGAGCTGCGCGAGGAGTACCCGCACCGGCTGATCACCAGCGGCAGCCCCGCCGAGGGCTCCGCGCTGCTCAGCGTCTATCCGCTGAAGAGCGAGCGCCAGGTGCCGGGGGAGCTGTCCATGCCGGGCGCCACGGCGACCGTCGCCGGGCGGCCGGTGCGGCTGCAGGTCGCGCACCCGATGCCGCCGGACTTCGGCAAGCTGGGCGCGTGGCGGCGCGAGCTGGGCGCGCTGCGGGACTACGCCCAGCGGCGGGGCGACATCCCCACCGTCATCGCGGGCGACTTCAACTCCTCCCAGGACCACGCCGCGTTCCGCGCCATCCTGGACACCGGCATGCACGACGCCGCCCGGATGCTCGGCCAGTCCCGCACGCCCACCTGGCCGTCGGCGACGGCGCCGCCGCTGGGCGCGCAGATCGACCATGTTCTGGTGAGCGACCCGCTGGTGCCGGTGGACGGCCGGTTCCTGGACTTCCCGGGCACGGACCACCGCGCGTTCCTCGCGGACATCAAACTCTTCTGACCATTCTCATCGAGCGTTTATGGCGTACACCCGGCGCCGTGGGAACAATGAGAGTCTCTTGGGAATCCAACGCGACACCGCGCACAGCGTATCGGGGGACTTATGCTGCGCCTTCACTTCACGGCAGCCGACCTGGCGCGCACCCGCGTCGCCGACGGCCCCGACCTGCTGTGGGAGACCGTCCTCAGCCTGCACCGGCTCCGCGACCAGCGGCTGGACCCCCAACTTACCGGCTGGAGCGCGCAGGTGCGGCGCCAGGCCCTGGACTCGCTGCCGCTGCTGCTGCCGCTGGTGCCGCAGCGCGGGTACTTCCCGGACTTCCTCACGCCGCCCGAGGGCGCGCTCGGCCTGGAGTACGGGCTGGACGCGCTGCTGTCGACCCCGCAGCGGCAGCTGCGCGGCCAGCTGGAGCTCCTGTACCGCTCCGTGCACCCCACCCCGTGGACGCGGGAGCTGGCGGACGGCAAGGCCGCCGCGCTGCGCCGGCTGGGCGACGCGCTGCGGGCGTACCAGCGCACGGCCGTGGGCGCGTGGTGGCAGCCCATTCGCGGCCGGGTCGAGGCCGACCGCACCCAGCGGGCCCGCACCCAGTGGACGCGGGGCACGGAGGCGCTGCTGTCCAGCCTCGGGCCGACGATCCGCTGGCGCGCTCCGGTGCTGGAGGCGGACTACCCGGTGGACCGGGATCTGCGTCTGGAGGGGCGGGGGCTGCTGCTGATCCCCTCGTACTTCTGCCATCTGCGGCCCATTGCGCTGGCCGACCCGGAGCTGCCGCCGACCCTGGTGTACCCGGCGCGGGCGCCGGGCCCGCAGCCGCCCGCCGTCGCGGAGGCGACGGCGCCGCGGCTGGCTCCGCTGCTCGGGCACACACGGGCCGCGGTGCTGCAGGCCCTCGGGAGCAACTGCACCACGAGCGAGCTGGCGCGGCGCGCCGGGGTCTCGGTGTCCTCGGCGAGCGAGCACGCTGCGGTGCTGCGGCGGGCGGGGCTGATCTCCAGCTCCCGGGAGCGCAACGCCGTCCACCACGCCCTGACCCCCATGGGCCTGGCCCTGCTGGAGGGCTGACGCCGACTCTGCCATCATCGGGAATCGGAATCCTGTTCCGAGAACGATACGGAACAGGGTTTCGCTTGGCAAGCCGAACGGTGGAGGGAGCGGCGCGGTGAACGACAGCGGCGAGGGCACGGCGCAGGCGGCCCGGCCCAAGCGGGCGGACGCCCGGCGCAACGAGGCGGCCCTGCTGGACGCGGCGGCCGCGGTCTTCGTCGCCTCGGGCGTGGAGGCGCCGGTCCGGGACATCGCGGCCGAGGCCGGCGTCGGGGTGGGCACGATCTACCGCCACTTCCCGACGCGGGCCGACCTCATCGTGGCCGTCTACCGGCACCAGGTCGACGCCTGCGCCGAGGCCGGACCGGCGCTGCTGGCCGCCGGCGCGACGCCGCACGCCGCGCTGGCGGAGTGGATCAACCGCTTCGTCGACTTCCTGGTCACCAAGCACGGCCTCGCCGCCGTCCTGCAGTCGGACAACGCCGGCTTCGACACGCTGCACACCTACTTCCTGGACCGGCTCGTGCCGGTGTGCGCCGAGCTGCTCGACGCCGCGGTGGAGGCCGGCGAGGTCCGCTCCGACCTCGGGGCACTCGAACTGCTGCGCGGCGTCGGCAACCTCTGCATCGGCGCGGAGGATCCCCGTTACGACGCGCGCCGCCTGGTCGACGTCCTCATCGCGGGCCTCCGCCGGCCCCCCGCCCACTGACAACGGCTGGCGCCCCGCAGGGGCGCGGGGAACTGCGCGGGCAACCCCATCGCACCCGAAGCCTGCGACGCACCGGCAGGGCCAGCCCCGACCCAGCGAGATCCGCCGGTCACGGCCTAGCCGAGGGGACGGTGGATCGGGGTGTGCGCCCCCGCGAGCGGGACCCCGCTGCCGCCGTGCCGCACGGCGACGATCTCCGCGGCGATGGACAGCGCCGTCTCCTCCGGCGTACGGCCCCCCAGGTCGAGGCCGATGGGCGAGCGGAGAGCGGCCAGCTCCGCCTCGCCCAGGCCCGCCTCGCGCAGCCGCTCCAGCCGGTCCAGATGGGTGCGCCGGGAGCCCATCGCGCCCACATACGCCACGGGCAGCCGCAGCGCCCGCTCCAGCAGCGGCACATCGAACTTGGCGTCGTGCGTGAGCACACAGACGACGGTCCGCGCGTCCAGGTCGCGCTGCGCCTCCAGATAGCGGTGCGGCCACTCCGTGACGACCTCGTCGGCCTCCGGGAAGCGGCGGGCCGTGGCGAAGACGGGGCGCGCGTCGCACACCGTCACCCGGTAGCCGAGGAAGGCGCCGATGCGGGCCAGCGCCGCCGCGAAGTCGATGGCACCGAACACCAGCATCCGGGGCGGCGGTACGGAGGACTCCACCAGCAGGGTGACCGGGCGTCCGCAGCGGCTGCCCTCCTCCCCCACCTCCACGGTGCCGGTG
>NZ_JAAKZZ010000463.1 GCF_011045075.1 Streptomyces boncukensis | reverse complement strand
GAGCGGCCCCGCTTCACCTCGCCGCGCCGCTTCTTCTCCCGCAGCCGCCGCTCGTTCAGGGCCCGCGGCAGCTTCCGCTTCCGGCGGGCGGGCGGGGGCGGCGCCGTGGCCTCGGCGAGCAGCGCGGCCATCCGGACGCCCGCCGTCTCCCGGTTCCGCCACTGGGACCGGTGCTCGGCGGCCCGTACGACCAGCACGCCGTCGCCCGTCAGCCGCCCGGCGAGCCGCTCCAGCGCGCGCCGCTTCCACACCGGCGGCAGCGCCTCGGTCCGCGCGAGGTCGAACCGCAACTCGGCCTGGCTGTCGCTGGTGTTGACATGCTGACCACCCGGGCCCGACGAGCGCATGAAACGCCACACCAGTTCGGACTCCGGAAGGAAGACGGAACCGCGGATGCGGTAGGGACCGGACATGTATCTATGATCCGGGCTCACCGGGCGTCCCGTCACCTCGATTTCCCGCTGGTCGCACGGGCCGCGTAAAGAAGGCAAAGAAACCTGGAACCCGCCCCTCCCCCGGCTGCGTTGTGCAGGGTGTACGGACCGGACCACGTACCGGAACCACGACTGGAAGAGAAGGGCACTCCCATGGCTGTAAGCCTGTCCAAAGGCGGCAACGTCTCGCTCACCAAGGAGGCACCGGGCCTGAGTGCCGTCACGGTCGGCCTTGGCTGGGACGTCCGCACCACCACCGGCACCGACTTCGACCTCGACGCGAGCGCCATCGCGGTGAACGGCGAAGGCAAGGTCTACTCGGACCAGCACTTCATCTTCTTCAACAACAAGGCGACGCCGGACCAGTCCATCGTCCACACCGGTGACAACGTCACGGGCGAGGGCGAGGGCGACGACGAGCAGATCAAGATCAATCTCGCGGGCCTGCCCGCCGAGATCGACAAGATCGTCTTCCCGGTCTCCATCTACGACGCGGAGTCCCGCAGCCAGAACTTCGGCCAGGTGCGGAACGCGTTCATCCGCATCATCAACCAGGCGGACGAGTCCGAGATCGCCCGCTACGACCTGAGCGAGGACGCAGCCACCGAGACCGCCATGGTCTTCGGCGAGATGTACCGGAACGGCGAGGAGTGGAAGTTCCGCGCCGTCGGCCAGGGCTACGCCGCGGGCCTCACCGGCATCGCGCAGGACTTCGGCGTCAGCGTCTGACACTCCGGCGTCCGGCCGCCCCTGCCGACCCGTCGCAGGGGCGGCCGGGGCCGGCCGGGGCCGACCGGGGCGGGGTGGTGCGCCCGGCGGAGCACCCCGCGCCTCGGCCGTCCGGCCCCCTCCCGCGCGTGGCACCATCGAGCCCGTGCTCGACATCGGCTACGCGCTCTCCCGCCGCTTCCCGGACCCCCCGCAGACGGACTACCGCACCGCGGACGTCCACGCCCTGCGCCACGACCTGTTCTGCGGCGACGTCTACCTCGCCGAGACGCGCTCCGACGACGAGCTCGCCACGGCCTGGGGCTGGGTCCCGGTCCTGGACTTCGGCTGGGCGCTCTGCGCCCTGGCGGAGCAGTTGGACCGCGATCCGCGCGGCGCCCGCTCACCCGGCCCGCACCACGCCGAGCTGGACTTCACGGAGTCGACCGAGCGGCTGCGCTTCACCCGGCGCTTCGGCTGGGTGGAGATCACCGCCGACTGGTCTCCGGCGGGCACGCCCCCGCTCACCGTCCCGCACACCGAGCTGCGCCGGGAGGCCCGCGACTTCCTGCGCGATCTGCTCGCGGACCTCACCGACCTGCACGAGGGCCTGGACGCCAACCCCGCCGTCTGGGACCTGGCCGCGCGCTACCCCCGAGTGTGACCGGGACCCCGGGCGTGACCGGGGCCCTGGATGTCACCGAGGCCCCGGGCGTCACCGGGCACGCCCGCGTCGCGCCCCGGCAGCGCCCTCCCTACGCTGGAAGGTGCCGGGACACACCGGACAGCGGCTCCAGGAGGCAGTCATGGGCCGACCCCCCGAGGAACAGCGCGAACGGCGGGCCGAGGGCGAGATCCTCGCCCGCGTCACACAGCTCGTGGCCGACGAGCACCGGCTGCGCGAGCAGCTCGCCGAGGGCAACGTGACCTCCGAGGAGGAGCGCGCGGCGCTCGCGGGCCTGGAGCGCGAACTGGACCAGTGCTGGGACCTGCTGCGGCAGCGGCGCGCCAAGCGCGAGTTCGGCGAGAACCCGGCCGAGGCGACGGTCCGCCCCGCCACGGAGGTGGAGGGCTATCTGTCGTAGGCGGAGCCGGCGCCGACGCCGCTTGCCGGCCTCCTCCCGAGCCCCCCGTCACGCTGCCACCCGCACTCCGAGCTGCGCCGCGAGCGCCGGCGCCAGGTCCAGCAGCTGGGACGGGGTGATCACCGCGCCCGCCAGCCGGTCCACGCCCGTCGCAATCTCCAGCTCCGTCGCCCCGCGCAGATCCACGTCCTTCAGCGTGACCTGCCCCAGCTCCGCCCTGCGCAGCGCACAGTCCCGAAACGCCACCCGCTCCAGCACCGCCCCGCCGAAATCCGGCTCCACCAGCACACACCCCTCGAACACCACATCCGTCAACCGCGCCTGACGGGCGTTCAGGAACTCCACCTTTCCGCCCCGCACCAGCACCCGGCTCAGCCGCGCCCCGTGCAGCTGCACCCCGCCCAGCCGCGCGTCCCGCACCTCCACATCCCGCAACTCGGCGCCCGCCAGCCGTATGCCGACGCCCCGGACCTCCTCCAGCACCGAGTCGATCAGCCGGGCGCCGCCGAGCACGGTCCCGTCCAGCCCGCAGCGCGCGAGGCGGCAGTCGAGGAACGTGGCGCCCGAGCCGTCCTCGCCTGCCAGGTCCAGACCGTCGAAGGCCAGACCGTCGTAGTCCCCGTCGGGCGCCAGCCCCTCCCCCGCGTACGGCCGCAGCTCGGGCAGGCTGAGCTGGGGGCGCCGCGCCTCGCGCATCGGTGACTTCGCCATGCCCCTCATGGTGCACCCGGGCACTGACAACGCCGCTGGCAACGCCCCCTTGACTTGAACTTCTCTTGAAGTTGCAGACTCCGGAGCAGCCCTCAGCACCCCCAGCACCCCGAACAAGGAGCACCCATGTACGCCGCCCGCCTGCACACCTTCGGTCCCGCCGAGAACCTGACGTACGAGCAGGTCCCCGACCCCGTGCCGGGCCCCGGCCAGGTGCGGATCGCCGTCGAGGCCGCAGGCGTCCACCTGATCGACACGCTGTTCCGCGCGGGCCGCGAGGACGGCCCGCTGCCCCTCCCCGAGCTGCCCGTCATCCCCGGCCGCGAGGTCGCCGGCACCGTCGAAGCGCTCGGCGAGGGCACCGACGCCGGCTGGCTCGGCCGCCGCGTCACCGTCCATCTGGGGATGGCGCCCGGCGGCTACGCGAGTCTCGCCGTCGCCGACGCCGACGCGCTGCACCCCGTGCCCGACCAGGTCTCCGCACCCGCCGCCGTCGCCATGATCGGCACGGGCCGTACGGTGATGGCCGTCCTGCGCGACGCGCGGATCGGGCCCGCGGACACCGTGCTCGTCCTCGCGGCCGCGGGCGGCATGGGGGCGCTGCTCGCGCAGTACGCCAAGCATCGCGGCGCCTTCGTCGTCGGCGCGGCGGGCGGCACGGCCAAGACGGCGCTCGTCCGCGACCTCGGCGTCGATATGGCGGTCGACTACCGGCAGGACGGCTGGGCCGACCGGATCCGCGCCGAACTGGGCGGCGAGCGCCCGGTCAACCAGCTGTTCGACAGCACGGGCGGCAGCCTCGCCCGTACGGCGCTCGGCCTGCTCGCACCCGGCAGCACGCACTTCGCGTACGGCGGCGCGCAGGTCCTGCTGTCCGGCAGCGGAGGCGGAGTCGGAGGCGAAGGCACGGACGGGGGCACGAACGGAGGCACGGACGGGGGCGCCGAGGAGCTCTCCGAGGACGAGCTGCGCGCCCGTGGCATCACCGTCCAGCCGCTGCCCGGAGCGCTCGTCCGGCAGCACAAGCGGGAGCTGGAGGAGGAGTCGCTCGCACAGGCCGCCAGCGGTGCCCTCACGCCGCTCGTGACCACCTTCCCGCTCGCCGAGGCGGGCGCCGCGCACCGGGCCCTGGAGACCCGGGCGAGCACGGGCAAGGTGGTCCTCGTCCCCTGACGGCAGCCCGCGACGACGCTCCCGCGGACCTCTCCCGTGACCGGGTCAAGGGGACATCGGGCCGGGAAACGGCCACAAGCTCCGGCCGGTCGGACAAGCGGGCCCGGTTCCCTCTACCGTTCCGTCATGACCACGATGCGTAAGCTATGGCTCGTCGGGGTGGCCCTGGTGTGCGCCTTGGCCGTCACCGCGGCCCTGGTGCTGCTGCTCAAGCGGCACGGGGAGGAGAACCGGACCCTGGAGATCCCGGAGGGCTGGCGGGCTGCCCAGGTCTACGACGCGGTCGACCGGGCCCTGGACAAGCCCGAGGGGACCACCGAACGGGCCGCCGAGCGGGCCGCGAAGAAGGGCGTACTCAAGCTCCCCGCCGAGGCCAAGGGCAACCCCGAGGGCTACCTCGCCTCCGCGACGTACTCCCTTGAGGACAGAACCCCCACCTCGCTGCTCACCGCCATGGTGAACACCGCCGACAAGCGCCTGGCCCGCGACGGCATCACACGCTACTCGACCGTCACCGTCGCCAGCATCGCGCAGGCGGAGGCGGACACACCCGAGGACATGGGGAAGGTGGCCCGCGTCGTCGCCAACCGCCGCGCCCAGGGCATGCCGCTCCAGATGGACTCCACCATCAACTACGCCCTGAAGCGGTCCACTCTGAACACCACCATCGAGGACACCCGCATCAACTCCCCGTACAACACGTACCGCCACAAGGGCCTCCCCCCGAGCCCCATCAACACCCCGGGCCTGCACGCACGCCGAGCCGCCGCTGACCCGCCCCCGGGCGACTGGCTCTACTTCGTCACCGTCGGACCGGGCGACACCCGCTTCACGGACGACTACGAGCAGCACAAGAAGTGGGTCGCCGAATTCAACGAGAACCAGCGGAACCAGTGAGGCAGGCTGGCCCCATGAACGTCCTGACTGCCTTCGACACGGCCTTCGACACCTTCGACAGCACGGTGCGCACCGTACGGGACGACCAGTGGGCCGCCCCCACCGCGTGCGCCGGCTGGTCGGCGAAGGACCTCGTCAACCACCTCGTCAGCGAACACCTGTGGGCCCCGCACCTGCTCCGCAAGGAGACCCTCGCCCAGGTCGGCGACCGCTACGACGGCGACGTCACGGACGGCGCCCCGATCGCGGCCTGGGAGCGCGCCTCCGCCGCTTCCCGCCCGGCCTTCCACGCGCCCGGCGCGCTGGAGGGCGAGGTACACGTCACGGACGGACGCATCCCCGCCCCGATGTACGCCTGGCAGATGACGACGGACCTGGCGGTGCACGCCTGGGACCTCGCCCAGGGCATCGGCGCGGACGTCCGCCTGCCCGAGGAGCTGGCCCAGGCTCTCCACGCCCAGGCCCAGCCCTACGTCACCGACACCGGCCAGCCGGGCCTCTTCGACGCGCCGGTCCCGCTCCCCGGCGCCCCGGACTGGCACTCCCGCCTCCTGGCACTCCTCGGCCGCGACCCGCGGCCGTCCTGAGCACGCCAGGGCCTGCGGTCCTGAACGTACGAGCCGTGTCCGGGGTCACTCCTGGTCCGGCCCCTCCCTGCCCTGGTCCGTGCCGCCCGTCTGCTCCTTGATCTTGTCCTGGGCGGCGTCGACCTGGTCGCTGAACTTCCCCTGCGTCTTCTCGTCGACAGCGTCCGCGGCCTTGTCGGTGCCCTGGTCCGCGGTGTCCTCGCGCCCCTTGAGCATGTCCTTGAGCTTGTCCATGACAGACATTCCGGCCTCCTAGC
>NZ_JAAKZZ010000462.1 GCF_011045075.1 Streptomyces boncukensis | reverse complement strand
CCTCCTGCGCCACGCCCCCGGACAAGCACAACATCGGCGGCTCCGACCCGTACTGGCTCTCCTTCGACTACGACAAGGCCGGCAACCGCACCCGCGAAGTCCGGCACGGCCTGGGCGCCGGGGGGAACGGCACCGACCAGGAAGCCGACGCGGACACGGTCCGCACCTACACCTACGGCACGCCGGGCGAGTCCAGCCCCAACACCCTCCGCTCGGTGACCACCACGGGCAGCACGACGAACACGGCAGACGCGGAGGGCACCGAAACCTTCGCCCACGACGCGGCCGGCAACACCACCTCCCGCGCCGGCGGAACGCGCGACCAGAAACTGACCTGGGACGCGGAAGGCCACCTGGAGACCGTCAAAGAGGGCGCCACCACCGCCGACTACCTCTACACCCCTGACGGAGACCGCCTCCTGGCCCACAACCCGGACGGCTCTTCCACCCTCTACCTGCCCGAAGGCAACGAACTGACC
Source organism: Streptomyces boncukensis (assembly GCF_011045075.1). Lineage (GTDB taxonomy): Bacteria > Actinomycetota > Actinomycetes > Streptomycetales > Streptomycetaceae > Streptomyces > Streptomyces boncukensis. The sequence continues at coordinate 5,385 of NZ_JAAKZZ010000462.1, read as the reverse complement.
TCATCCGGCGGCAAGGTGACCGGAACCCGCTACTACACCTACAACGACCGCACCGTCGCCACCCGGACCACGGGCGAGGGCATCCACTACCTCTTCTCCGACCAGCAGGGCACCGCGCTGATCGCCGTCGCCTTCGGGTCCAGCCAGCTCGTGACCCGCCGCAAACAGCTCCCCTTCGGCGGCCCCCGCAACGGTGCCGCCTCCGGCGGCACGGCCTGGCCCGGCACCCGCGGCTTCGTCGACGGCACCCAGGATCCCACCGGCACCACCCACCTCGGCGCCCGCGAATACGACCCCGAACTCGGCCGCTTCCTCTCCGTCGACCCCCTCCTGGCCACCGACGACCAGCGCCAGCACAACTCCTACCAGTACGGCGGCAACAACCCCGCCACCTTCTCCGACCCCTCCGGGGAAGCGCTCTGGGACGACGTCACCAAGAAGGGCTACGGCAACGCCAAGGTGATGAAGCGCCACCTCAAGCACCTGGGCTACCTCAACAGGAAGGGCCGCGCCACAAGGAAGTACCGGGCCCTGGAAGCCCGGAACTGGCGGACCTACCGCAGATATCTGCGCACGTCCTACCCCAAGGTCGTCGCCCGGCAGCACGCGGTGGCCCGGCAGAACGCCGCAGCGCGCAGAGCGGCAGCCGCCCGAGCCGCCGCGGCCCGCAAGGCCGCCAAACTCGCGGCCGACCGCAAAGCCGCAGAACAGCGACAGAAGAGCCAGAGCATCAAGGGCAAGATCCTCGGCGGCATCAAGGCCGGCTGGAACAAGACTGGAGGAAAGGCGGTAACCGGCGTCAAAGATTTCGGTAAGTGGACGTGGCGGAACCGGTCGAATATCGCCAAGGGGGCGGCAGTCGGTGCCTTTGTGACATGTACCTTCGCTACGGAGGGAGCGTGTGCCGTTGTCGGAGGGGCAGCATTCGGTATTTCCGTGACTAACCGCACCATTGACTTCAGAAGAACGAGGGGCTGGCGATCAAAAAATGGATCGGCGAGATATTTCAGTGGCATCGCACTTGACACCGTCGGCTGGCGCATTCAGACGGTGCGGAATCTGCACATGTTCGGCAGCGGGCATACCAATTTTCTTCACGCCATGACTACGCGCTCCGGCCAACAGCGGCTCTACCAGCAGGGTACGGCTGTGACTTGGGGTACCTTGGGATGGTGAATCTCCAAATTGCCATAAACGTGACTCCGGCGGGTATTCCGGTCATCGTGGCCCTTATGTTCCTGGCCGTGCTTCTCTTCCTTCTCTGGGACGCTTTGCGTAAACCAGGGGAGCCCTGGTTTCGATGGCTCATGCCGACCGGTTATTGCGTCCTCGCCTCGGGAATCGCGATCGGGATTCCTATGGTTGTGGTCGGCGGCGTCCTCATGGGTACGGGTCTCGGTTTGACGAACTACTGGCGTTGGACTGGTCGTAACGCGCTGAAGCGCCACAACCGCTCTGGAATCCCTTCTCCGGTCTTTCATGCTTCCCGGAAGAGGCGAAAATGAACTGAGCTGATTTCAACCTGCATTGATGAGCGTCCCGCGTTGGGCTGCGGGGTGGCGGACCCCCAGGTGAACACGTACTCGGCCACGGTCTTTGTCCGCCGCGGCCCGCAAAGCCGCCGAACAGTTCCGCAAGCACCAGAGCATCAAGTTGGCGAGCCCGTTCAATGCGGCAGGAGCTTGCTGAAGAGGGGCGAGTGATGGAGAAGCGGCAGGCTGGGGCGGGTGGGTCGACAGAAGGTGGATGGGGAAGTTGAGTGAAACCGATTATACTGAGGCGTAAATCTTGGTCAATTTTTTTCGGGATGGCAATTCTAGGCATGGGTATCGGTATGCTCGTGGCCATACGGAGTGTTACTTCGGTTAATGGGTTCCGAGTCGGCTGGCAGGGTATACCAGTATTCCTGGCATTTGCCGGGGTTTTTCGGGAGGCTTGCTAACTGTAAAGTGGTGCTATATGAAGGCATACTTCACGTCGTCAACCCCCTGCGGACCCATGTAGTACCGAAGGCCACGATCCGTGGCGTCGAGGTGGATGATGGCGGTGGGTTGGAGGTGCGGCTCGACGAAGATCGGAGCATCGGGGTCTACGTATTCGGAGGGTCCCTCATAGGCCACTGGATGGGCACTGTCGACAAGGCAGCGCGCAGGATCAACGAGTGGCTTCACGCGGGCGGCACGGCGGATCTCACCAAGACGACCCCGCAGATTCGTTGGACGCGGTGTACGCTCGCGGATCTGTCTCTGTCCTGTGCGCTGTGACAGCGGGCACAGGTGCGATCTGGATGGCACTCATCGGATGACTGGAGCTGATCCTTCTGGCCCGGAGCGTCTGAGGGAACAGCTGCCGGGCACCCGGGAACTCACGCAGCGGAGGGTCCCAGCCGGTCGGCCAGGGTGGCAAGGGCCTCCGCGCCCACCAGGTCCCCCGGCAGCAGCGGTACGTCGAGCAGGGGGACGTCGGGGAGTCGCTGCCGCAGTCGGGCGAGGTGCTCGTCCTCCCGCTCCCGGCGCCGGGCGAGCAGCCGGCCGGCGTCCGCCGGGGAACGGCGGTTGGCGACGAGTGCGGTCACGTCGACGCCGAGGGCGGTGAGCTTCCCGTACACCTCCACCGTCTCGGCGATCGGGAGCGGTTCGGCGGTCAGCACGACCACGAACCCGGTCCGCGCCGGGTCCGTCACCGCCGCGCGCAGCCGGGCGAAGCGGTTGCGCCGGCGCAGCAGGATCCGGCGCAGCTCGGCGTCGCGGTCGGTCTCCTCGCCGCCGCCGAGGCCGCGCACCGCGGCGCCGAACCGCTCGGACCGGTCGCGGTTGGCGAGCAGGGCCTCGGTCCAGGAGGTGAGCTGCTCGGGCAGCGCGAGCAGCCGCAGCGTGTGGCCGGACGGGGCGGTGTCGAAGACGACCAGGTCGTACGCCTCGTCGCCGAGCTCCACCGCCTCGGCGATCCGCTCCAGCACAGCCGACTCGTGGGTGCCGGGGGCCTGGCGGGCCAGCTCCAGGTGCCGGGCCGCCGGGGCGTGCATCCGCTCGGGGAGCAGCCGCCGCAGCGTCCCGGCGACCGCGGACAGATGCTGCTCGACCGTGCGCTCCGGGTCGATCTCCAGCCCGTCGACGCGGCCCGCCGCCCCGGCCGGCGCGCCGGGCGCGAGGTCGCCGGGACCGGCGAGGCGCACGGGCTCGTCGCCCACGGGGCGGTCCCAGAGGTGGCCGAGGTTGTGGGCGGGGTCGGTCGAGACCAGCAGCACGCGGGCGCCCGCCCGGGCGCGGGCGAGGGCGAGCGCCGCGGCAATGGACGTCTTGCCGACCCCGCCCTTGCCGCCGACGAAGACGATCCCGCGCGAGGCGATGAGGTCCGGGAGGTCTAGCAGCACCCGACGTGCTCCAGTGGCGAGCGGTCCATGCCCATCCGGCGGTGCCAGGCGTGGAAGTCCTCGTAGAGGGCGGGCATCAGCTCGGCGGTGTAGTACGCCGCCGGGTCGGGTACGCCGAGCGCCTCCGCGAGGACGACCATCCGGAAGAAGTCGTCCTCCTCGCGCCGGGCGCGGGCGAAGGTGCGCCGGTAGGGGCCGGCGTAGAACTCCTCAAGACCGGCCCGGAGCGCGGCCCAGCGGGATGCCGCCCCCGTCACCCCTGCACCTCGGCCTTCTCCGCCGCGTCGGCGTCCGGGGCCTCCGGCGGCTCCCGGGACGCCCGCCGCATGGCGACGACCGCCTCGAAGGCGACCCACACGGCGGCGACGATGATGACGGCGTCGATCGTCAGCAGCAGCCAGTCCCGGGCGTCGTAGAGGTCGTCGAGCTGCACGAGCGCCGCCCAGAACGCCATGACGAACACGAAGGCCAGCGGCACCAGCGCGGGCAGCGGGTTGCGCCGCTTGCGGATCAGTATGACCGCGACGATGGACAGGGTCAGGGAGGCCAGCAGCTGGTTGCTGGTGCCGAACAGCGGCCAGATGCGCAGGCCGCCGGCGCCCTCGGCGCCCTGGCTGAAGGTGAGTCCGACGCCGGCGCCGAGCGCGACGAGGGTGCCGACGATGTTGCTGATCTTCACCTTCGCGACCTCGCCGGCCTCCTGGACGACGAACCGCAGCAGGCGTACGCCGGTGTCCATGGTGGTGGCGGCGAACAGGATCGCCATGGTGGCCAGGACCGTCGAGCTCAGCGAGGACGGCAGGCCCAGGCCGCTGTTGACGATCTCGCCGCCGCCCGAGACGAAGGCGCCGACGCCGCCCTCGCCGAAGGCGGTGTAGACGGCCTTCCAGTCGGCCAGGGTGCGAAAGCCCGCGGTGGCGGCGATGATCGCGCCGAGCGCCAGCATGCCCTCGCCGACCGCGCCGAAGTAGCCGACGAAGCGGGCGTCGGTCTCCTTGTCCAGTTGCTTGGAGCTGGTGCCCGAGGAGACCATGCCGTGGAAGCCGGAGATCGCGCCGCAGGCGATGGTGACGAAGAGCAGCGGTACGAGGTCCGGGGTGCCGGCGGGCACGGCGTCGTTGAACGCCGGGGCGACGATCGTCGGGGCGCTCAGCAGCACCGAGACGAACAGGATCCCGAGCCCGACGAAGAGCTGGACGCCGTTGATGTAGTCCCGCGGCTGGAGCAGCACCCACACGGGCATCAGGGAGGCGATGCCGGCGTAGAGGAAGAGGGCGACGATCCAGAAGGTCGCCGGGGACATGCCCAGGATCGGGTCGGGCAGCTCCACATGGACGGCGTCACCGAGGAGGATCAGGCCGTAGAGCGCCGTGACGCCGAACACGGTGACCAGGCCGAGGTTCATCTTGTAGCGGTAGACCGCCTGCCCGACCAGCAGCGCCACCGCGACGGCGCCCCAGGCGGGGATCACCGCCGAGGGGGTGGAGATCAGCAGGTCCTTGATGACCACCGCGAAGGCCGCGACCACCATCAGGAGCAGCAGGAAGATCACGACGAGGAAGAGGTTCGCGCCCCGGCGGCCGATGTAGCGGCCGGAGAGCGCGCCGATCGAGCGGCCCTTGTTGCGCGCCGAGGCCCACAGGGCGCCCAGGTCGTGCATGCCCGCGAAGAAGACCGTGCCGAGGGTGACCCACAGGAACGCGGGCAGCCAGCCCCAGATCACGGCGACCGCGGGGCCGACGATCGGCGCCGCGCCCGCGACCGAGGTGAAGTGGTGACCCCACAGCACGAACTTGTTGGTCGGGACGTAGTCCACGCCGTCCTGCAGCTCGTGCGCCGGCGTCCTGAAGGACGCGTCAAGCTTGTAGACCCGGTTGACCAGGAACTTCGAGTAGAGGACATATCCGCCCGCGAACATCGCGAGGCCGATCAACAGCAGCGGGAGTGCGTTCATACGGGATGCTCTCCGGGTTCTGGGTCAGCGGGGACGGTGGGGACGGTGGGGTCCGGCC
>NZ_JAAKZZ010000461.1 GCF_011045075.1 Streptomyces boncukensis | reverse complement strand
CTCCCGCCCCCTCCTCGCCGAGGTGCTCCGCCAGCCAGGCGCGGGCCTCGGCGCGGAAGTCCTCGTCCTCGGGCGTCGTGCCGAAGTCCATGGTCGGCCTCCCTGCTGTTCCCTGCGGCTGTTCGCGGTCCGCGGCTGACGCTCGGCTCCCGGAGTCCGGGCGCGGAGTCGGGCGGGGTCCGGGTTCGGTGTGGATCAGGCGTTGGGGCGCTCTCCGCCCGCCGCCGCCTCGGCCATCCGCGCCAGGCGGCCGAGCAGCGGCATCGGGTCCGTGCCGACCGTGCCGGGGAGCGCGTCGGCCAGCTGCTCGGCCGTCCAGCGGCCGTCGGCGTAGGCGGCGCGGAGCTCGCGGGGCTGCGCCCAGACGGCCACCTTGGGCCCGGCGACGGTGTAGACCTGCCCGGTGACCTCCTGCTGCCGGGCGCGGTCGCTGAGCAGATAGACGACGAGCGGCGCCACATCCTCCGGTTCGCCGATGTCCGTGAGCTCCATGGGGACGTTCGCGGACATCCGGGTGCGGGCGACGGGGGCGACCGCGTTGGCGACGACGCCGTACTTGTGCAGCCCCAGCGCCGCGCTGCGGACGAGCGAGATGACCCCGCCCTTGGCCGCGGCGTAGTTGGCCTGGGAGACCGAGCCCTGGTGGTTGCCGCTGGTGAAGCCGATCAGGGCGCCGGACCGCTGGCGCCGCATGACGGCGCTCGCCGCGCGGAAGAGGGTGAAGGTGCCCTTGAGATGGGTGGCGACGACGGGGTCCCACTCGTCCTCGGTCATATTGAAGAGCATCCGCTCGCGCAGGATTCCGGCGACGCACACCACGCCGTCCACGCGTCCGTAGCGGGCGAGCGCCGTGTCCACGACCCGCTGGCCGCCGGCCATCGTGGAGACGTCGTCCGCCACGGCCACGGCCTCGCCGCCCGCCGCCGTGATCTCCTTGGCCACGGTCTCGGCGACCTCGCTTCGCGGCTCGCCGCCGTCGACGGAGACGCCGTAGTCGTTGACGACGAGCCTGGCGCCCTCGGCGGCGCAGGCGTGCGCGACCGCGCGTCCGATGCCCCGTCCCGCGCCGGTGACGGCGACGGCCTTGCCTGACAGGAAGTTCCCCACGCCGCGCCCCTCTCGCTTCTGCTGCTCCCGCTGCTCCGGCTGTTCCCGGTCGGTGCCCGGCTTCGCCGGGTGGGGACCGGATTCGCGTTCCGGCCCTTCCCAGGGTTTCTGACGGACCGTTAGATTCTTGAGCAGACGCCGACCGAACACAAGAGCCCGTACGGGAGGGCGCCATGCCGATGCCCCGGGAGTTCCACGACATCGCCAAGCGGGTGAACAACTGGGGCCGCTGGGGACCGGACGACGAGCTCGGCACGCTCAACCTGATCACCGACGAGGTGGTGCGCGCCGCCGCCGCGACGGTACGGTCCGGGTACCGCGTCCCGCTCGCGCTGCCGCTGCGGCAGGACGGGGTGCAGACCGGGGCCATCCCCGGCCGGGTCAATCCGCTGCACACCATGGTCGCGATCAACCGTGAGCTCTTCGGCCCCGGCACCGTCGCCACCAGCGACGACGCGGTCACCATGGGTCTCCAGGCCGCCACCCACTGGGACGGCCTCGCCCATGTCTCCCACTCGGGCACCCTCTACAACGGCCGCCCCTCCAGCACCGTGACCGCACACGGCGGCGCCGCCTTCACCGGGTTCGAGAAGATCCCCCACCTCGTCTCGCGCGGCGTCCTGCTGGACGTGGCGCGGGCGCGGGGCGCGGAGCGGCTGCCGGGCGGGCACGCGGTCGGCCCCGAGGATCTCGCGGCGGCCGAGCGGCTGGCGGGCACCCGGGTGCGCACGGGCGACGTGGTGCTGGTGCGCACCGGGCAGATACGGCTGTGCCTCGCGGGCGAGCGGGAGGCGTACGCGCACCCGTCGCCCGGCCTGTCCCTGCGCGCCCCCGAGTGGTTCCACGAGCGGGACGTGGCGGCGGTCGCCAACGACACCCTGACGTTCGAGATCTTCCCGCCGGAGACCGACGGCCTGTGGCTCCCCGTCCACGCGCTGGACCTGGTGGAGATGGGAATGCCGCAGGGCCAGAACTGGAATCTGGAGGCCCTGTCCGCGGCGTGTGCGCGCGAGGAGCGCTACGCCTTCCTGCTGACGGCCACTCCTGAGCCGTTCGCCGGTGCTACGGGTGCGCCCGTGGCGCCGGTTGCCGTGCTGTAGCCCGCGTCGGGGGGATGTGCCGGGCAGGGGCCGATGGACTTCAGCAGCCCCTTCGGGGCGCTCGGCTCGCGGCCCGCCGGTGCACACGGCCTGGCCGGCTTCCCCCGGGCGGCGGTGCGCGATGCGCACCCCGAGCTCGGCACCGCGGACCGCCGCCCGGCTCCGGCGCTCAGGCCCTGCCTCCTCGGGAGGCTGACGCCGGACCCGCGACCCGCACTCGCCGAGGAACCTCATGCTCCTCGGCGTCCCCTCACGGCGAATCGCTCCACCCAAGGGTGATCAACCAGATACGACACGTCAACACCTGGTCTGGACTTTGGAGGTTTTGCCCGATTTACCCCGGCGCACCGTTATCCGAACGCGCCCAGTCCCAGCCCCAGCGCCTCCGGGACGGACGTGCTCCGGCCTCCCGAGCCCCCGGGGGCCGCCACGCCGGAGGACATGCCACCCGGCCCGCGGTCGAGTTCGCACCAGACCCGCTTGCCGGCCCCCTCGGGCTCCCAGCCCCAGCGGTCGGCGAGACAGCAGACCAGCTCCAGCCCGCGTCCACAGGTGTCCTCGCCCTCCGCCTGGCGGGGGCGCGGGGGGCGGCTGCTCGCGTCGGCCACCTCGACCCGCACGCAGTCCCCGCCGCCCTGGCCCTGCCGCTGCCCCTGGCCCGGCAGCAGCACACACAGCACAGCCGGACAACCTGTGTGCACAACCGCATTGGTCACGAGTTCCGAGATCAGCAGAATCAGCGTCTCGGCCAGGGACTCGTCCGCGTCCACCCCCGCACCGGCGAGCCGGGACCTGGCCCACCTCCGGGCGCGCCCCACCTCCGTCGGGTCGGGACCGATTTCCAACTGCTCTTGAAGCACCTGCACCGCTCACACCATCCGAACTGGCGGACACGTCGCCGCGCGTCTCCATGAAGTCACGGATTGTGACTTCGGCGAGGAACAGCATGGTTGACGCATAGTGACCGCAACAAGCGCTTCAGGCATATTCCGGCGCAAAGGAGTAGACGTACTGCACACTGTGCGACGCCGTTCGCGTCGAGTCGAACGAGCCCGCGTCAACCGCCCGCACCGCTCCCCCATGCGCCCCGCCGCTGGCCGGAAGGGTGAGAGTGCGCCACGACCCCGCACGGAGCGGGAAGCACGCGGCGCGCCGGGGGGAGGGGTCGGTACGCGCACCCGAGGGAGCGTACCCGAGCGGAATGAATGCCCCCGCTTGCGGGTGGTCGCGCCTTGCCCACAAGTCGATATCAACGCTGCGTAATCACGCAACGGCCAATTAACAGGACTAATTTGGACATCATTTATCTAAAGGTTCTTTAGATAGCAGCCGCCAAACTCTCCTCACAAGTCACAGTGTTCTGCCACTGTTCGGCACGCAGCCAGGCCCGTTTGAGGTGGAGGTGGACGTCCGCCTCCCAGGTGAACCCCAGACCGCCGTACACCTGGATGCAGTCCCGCGCGCCCCGTACGGCGGCCTCGTCGGCCAGCAGCTTGGCCGCCGCCGTCTCGTCCTCGTTCTCGGTGAGCGCGGCGGCGTAAACCACACTTCTGGCTGTTTCCACCCGCTCCAGCATCCCGGCGCACAGGTGCTTGACCGCCTGGAAGGAGCCGATCGGCTGTCCGAACTGCTCGCGCACCCGTGCGTGGGCGACGGCGAGCTCGACCGTGCGGCCCGCGCTGCCGAGCTGCTGGGCCGCGGTGAGCAGCGCCCCCTCCCGCCGCAGCAGCGCCACGTCGGCCCCCGGCACCGCTGCTGCGCCCGGCACCGCTGCTGCGCCCGTGCGGCCGCTGACGCGGTGCAGCGGGGTCAGCGGGTCCACGGACCGCACGGGGGCCGCGCACAGCTCCTCCGGCCGCGCCAGCCGCGCCTGGGCGCCCGCCCCGCCCTCCAGCACCAGCAACCGGTCCGCGGCCGCCAGATGCTCGACGGGGACGCCGTCCCCGGCGTCCAGCGCCGTGACCACCGACGTGCCGTCCGCCGCGCCCGGCACCCCCAGCCGCCCGGCCGCCAGCCAGCTCGCCGCCAGCGGTCCGGGCAGCAGCAGCCGCCCCGCCTCCTCGAACACCAGCACAGCCTCCGGGAGCCCGAGCCCGACGCCGCCCTCCGCCTCCGGCAGCGCGAGCGCGAACAGCCCGGCGTCGCCCAGCGCACGCCACAGCGCCCGGTCCAGACCGCCGCGGGGCGGCATCCCACCCGTGCGGCCCTCCAGCAGCTCACGGGTGCCCCGGCGCAGCGCCAGCTGGTCGTCCGTGAGCCGGAAGTCCACGCCGGTTCACCGTCCCTTCGGCAGGCCGAGCACGCGCTCGGCGACGATGTTCCGCTGGATCTGCGAGGTGCCGGCCGCGATGGTGTACGCGAGGGAGGACAGCCGTCCGGCCGTCCAGTCCGCAGCCGCGTCCAGGGCCCCGTCCGGGCCGAGCACCTCGGCCGCCGCGTCGTACAGCTCCTGGCGGGCGTGCGAGTAGCGCAGTTTGAAGACCGAGGCCCCGGCGCCCGGAACACCCGTACCCGGAACACCCATGCCCGGAGCGCCCGGACCCGGAGCGCCCGTGCAGCGCTGCCGCCCCGTGTGCCCGGCCTCGCTGACGTTCCACTGGACGAGCCGCCACAGCGCGGTGAACTCGGCGTGCAGCCGTCCCAGCCGGCGGCGCAGCACCGCGTCCTCCCAGCGGCCGCTGGACCGCGCCGTGGCGGCCAGTTCGCGCAGCAGCCGGCGGCAGGCGACGACCTCCCCCGCGAACGCCGTCCCGCGCTCGAAGGAGAGCGTGACCAGGGTGACGCGCCAGCCGTCGTCCTCCGCGCCCACCCGGTTGGCCGCCGGAACGCGCACCTCGTCCAGGAAGACCTCGGCGAACTCCTCCGTTCCTGCCAGCGTGCGCAGCGGCCGTACGGTCACGCCCGGCGCGTCCATCGGGAGCGCCAGCCAGGTGATGCCCCGGTGCCTGGGGGCCTGCGGATCGGTGCGGACGAGCAGTTCGCACCAGTCGGCGACCTGGGCGTGCGAGGTCCAGATCTTCGACCCGGTGACCACGTAGTCCCCGTTGCCGTCCGGGACGGCGCGGGTGCGGAGCGCCGCCAGGTCGGACCCGGCGTCCGGCTCGCTGAAGCCCTGGCACCACACCTCCTCGCCGCGCAGGATGGGCGGCAGCCAGCGTGCGCGCTGGGCGGCCGTTCCCTCGGCCGCGATGGTCGGCCCGGCGTGCAGCAGCCCGACGAAGCCCGCGCCCACATACGGGGCGCCCGCGCGCTCGGTCTCCTCCAGGAAGATCAGGTGCCGGCCGGGCGGCGCGCCCTGGCCGCCCGCGTCCCGGGGCCAGTGCAGCCCCGCGTATCCGGCGTCGTACAGGGCGCGCTGCCACTCCATGTCGTACGCGCGGCGGGCGGGCCAGTCCTCCGGGTCCGGCGCGGGCGGCAGCGCGGGCAGTGCCCCGGCCAGCCAGGCGCGCAGGGCGTGCCGGAACTCCGCTTCCTCCGCCGTGTCCCCGAGTTCCATACGCGGCTCCCTGCGGTCGCTCGGCCGTGCGTCAGCGGGTGCGCGCCCGGTACTGCTCCGGGGTGCGGTCCAGGTCGAGGTCGAGCATGCGGATGGCGTTGCCCCGCATCAGCTTCCACACCGTCTCGTCGTCGAGTCCTTCGACGTGGTCGAGGGCGATC
>NZ_JAAKZZ010000460.1 GCF_011045075.1 Streptomyces boncukensis | reverse complement strand
CCCCAGTCCCTGCCCCGGTCCCGGACCCAGCCCCGGTCCCGGGGTCCTGCGTCATGTCCGTCCGCTGCCCCAGCAACTGCCGTCCGCCGAACAGCAGGAAGGCAACGACATTGAGCGCGAGATTGAACACGAGCGAATACAGGAAGATCAATCCAGGGCTCGCCGAAATGTCGTTGTCCGCCACGACCTCGTTGGTGATGGTCCCGAAGACGCCGATCGGCGAGAATCCCCCCGCGCTGCCGCCGTTGGCGATGAAGATGCCCATCATCAACGGGTTGATCCCATAGCGTTTCGCGATGCTCATGCCGATGGGCGCGACGATGCCCACCGCGGCGGGAGTCAGCGCTCCCACCCCGGCGAGCACCGTGGTGACCAGGAACATCACCCAGGGGATCAGGGCTGTGCGGCCGCCGACGGCGCGCATGCAGACGTGGACCAGCCAGTCCACGGTTCCGTTTTTCCGTGCCATGGCGAACAGAAAGGTGACGCCGACGAGCACGACGAAGAGGTTTCCGGGAAATCCGTCGAAGATGTCGTCCGTCGACTGTCCGGTGAATCCCGTCCCCACGATGAACGCGGCGACGAAGGCCAGCACTCCCATATGGATGGAGCGGGTCGTGGCGATGAGAAAGATGAGGGCGAGTCCGATGATGGCGATGACGTGATCTGACACAAGGCTTCCCCGCCTTCGGCCGATGATCAGGTTGGGATCGGCGTGCGGTGCCCAGCGGGCACCGGTCATTCCGCAGTGCGGAATGCACATTTCGCATGGGGAAGTATTGAGATCCGTGTCACACGCCGTCAAGGGGTGCGACGTGACGCGGTGATGTGACGGTCCGTCACCGCGCCGGGCGTGGGCCGCCGCCCAGCGCCGCACCGATCCGGGCCGCGGCCTCGCGCGTCAACGCGGCGTGCTCCGCACGGGATTCGCTGGTCAGGCGGCTGCTCGGGACGTTGATGCTGACGCTGGCGACCGGCTGTCCGTACGGTCCGAGCACGGCGGAGGCGGTGGCCGAGACATCCTCGCGCCACTCGCCGTCATTCGTGGCGTACCCCCGGGCGCGGATCTCGGCGAGCTCCGCGCGCAGGGCGCCGGGGTCGGTGAGCGTCGTCCCGGTGAACCGGGTCAGCTCGGCGGCGAGCCGGCGCTCGATCGTGTCCGGGGCGCAGGCGGCCAGCACCGCCTTGCCGTTCGCGGACGCGTGCAGCGGCAGGTCCTTGCCCAGCGGCAGGATGATCCGCACCGGCTGCGAGGTCTCCAGCCGCTCGATCAGCACCACCTTGCCGCCCTCCGGGACGGCCAGGTGGACCGTCTCGTCGCACTGGCTGCGCAGCTCCTCCATCACCGGCACCGCCACATCCCGCAGCCCCAGCTCGCCCGTCGCGTGCCGCCCCATGAGCAGCGGCTTCGTGGTCAGCGCCCAGCGGGTGCCGCCGTCCTCGGCCTGGCGCAGCCAGCCGGCCCCGGCCAGGGTGCGCAGGGCGCGCTGCACCGTGCTCTTGGGCAGCTCCAGGGTGCGCGCCAGCTCCGAGACGCCGACCGGCTGCCGGGCGGCCACCTCGTCGAGCACCCGCAGCGCGTTCAGGACGTTCTGCACCGCACCTCCAGGGTCGTACGCACCCATTGACTCCTCCGGCGGGCCGTCTCTAGGCTCCGCCGTGCCATCTAACGATACAGCGTGCCGTATCACGGCACAGAGCGCAAGGGGGTTGGCTCGCGTGACCCTGCACACCGGCCGCCACTTCCTCCAGATCCCGGGCCCGACGAACGTCCCCGACCAGGTGCTCCGCGCCATGGCCCGGCCCACCATCGACCACCGCGGACCCGAGTTCGCCGCCCTGACCCGGCGGCTGCTCGCCGAGCTCCAACCCGTCTTCGGCACCACAGGCCCCGTCGTCGTCTACCCCGCGTCCGGCACCGGCGCCTGGGAGGCGGCCCTGGTCAACACCCTCAGCCCCGGGGACCGGGTGCTCTGCTTCGAGACCGGCCACTTCGCCACCCTCTGGCGCGCCATGGCCGAACAGCTCGGCCTCGACGTCGACTTCGTCCCCGGCGACTGGCGGCACGGCGCCGACCCCGCACGGCTCGCCGAACGGCTGGCAGCCGATGCCGGGCACACGATCAAGGCCGTCTGCGTCGTCCACAACGAGACCTCGACCGGCGTCACCAGCCGCATTCCCGCGCTCCGCCGCGCCCTGGACGAGGCGGGGCACCCCGCGCTGCTCCTGGTCGACACCATCTCCTCGCTGGCCTCCATCGACTACCGGCACGACGCATGGGGCGTCGACGTCACCGTCGCCGGATCGCAGAAGGGGCTGATGCTGCCGCCGGGCCTCAGCTTCAACGCCGTCAGCCAGAAGGCCCTCGCCGCCTCCCGTACGGCCGGGCTGCCCCGGTCGTTCTGGGACTGGCGGCCGATCCTGGAGGCCAACGAGCACGGCGCCTTCCCGTACACCCCGGCCACCAACCTGCTCTACGGGCTGGACGAGGCCCTGGCCATGCTCCGGGCCGAGGGCCTGCCCGCCGTCTTCGCACGGCACGCCCGGCACGCCCGCGCCACCCGCGCCGCCGTACGGGCCTGGGGGCTGGAGGTCCTGTGCGCCGACGAGCGCGAGCACTCCGGCTCGCTCACCGCCGTCCTGCTGCCGGACGGCCACGACGCCGACAAGGTCCGCGAGATCGTGCTGGAGCGCTTCGACATGTCGCTGGGCGCCGGGCTCGGCAGGCTCACGGGCCGGATCTTCCGGATCGGGCACCTGGGCCACTTGGGCGACCTCACCCTGGCCGGGACGCTGGCCGGGGTGCAGCTGGGGCTCCAGCTCGCCGGCGTTCCGGTGTCCCCCGACGGCCTGGGCGCGGCGCTCGACGTGCTCCGCGAGGAGGGCGAGGGCGCATGACCCGTACGGAACCGGCGCAGGCGCAGGCACCGGCACAGGAGCGGGCCGCGGACCTCGAACACCGACTCCGCCGCGACCTCGACGGCGAGGTCCGCTTCGACGGCTACACCCGGCATCTGTTCGCGCGCGACGCCAGCATGTACGCCATCACCCCGGTCGGCGTCGCCTTCCCGCGGCACGCCGGGGACGTCCAGGCAGCCGTCGCCGCGGCCGCCGAGCACGGCGTGCCGCTCGTCCCCCGGGGCGCGGGCACCAGCCTGGCGGGCCAGACCGTCGGCGCCGGGCTCGTCCTGGACCTCTCCCGCCATATGCACCGCATCGTGGAACTCGACCCGGGAGCCCGCACGGCCCTGGTGGAGGCAGGAGTGGTGCAGGACCAGCTCAACCGCGCCGCCGCACCGCACGGCCTGATGTTCGGCCCCGACACCTCCACCAGCAACCGCGCCACCCTCGGCGGGATGATCGGCAACAACTCGGCGGGCAGCGGCTCGCTGCGGCACGGCATGACCATCGACCACGTCCGCGCGCTCGACGCCGTGCTCTCCGACGCGAGCTCCGCCCGCCTCGCGCCCGTGGACGAGGGCGAACGCGCCCGCCGCGCCCGGGACTCCACCCTCGAAGGAGCCCTCTACCGCGAGCTGCCGCGCATCGTCCGGGACAGCGCCGCCGCCATCGAGGAGGGCTTCCCCGCCTTCTGGCGCCGCGCCTGCGGCTACCGGCTGGACCGGCTGGCGCGTCCCGACGAGCCGTTCGACCTCGCGAAGTTCGTCGTCGGCTCCGAGGGCACCCTCGTGCTCGCCACCCGCGCCCTGGTGGACCTGGTGCCCAAGCCGCGCCGTACGGTGATCGCCGTCGGCCACTTCACCTCCACCCAGGCCGCCATCGAGGCCACCGAGGACGCGCTGGCCTGCGAACCGGCCGCCGTCGAGCTGATGGACCGCACGATCCTGGACCTCTCGCGGCAGCGGATCGAGTACGCCTCGCTCGGCACGATCCTGGAGGGCGACCCGGAGGCGCTCCTGTTCGTCAGCTTCACGGGGGACGACGAGGGGGAGCTGCGGGCGGGCCTGGACCGCCTCACCGCGCTCTGGAAGCGGCACGGCCACGGCTACCACACCCTCCAGGCGGTCACGGCGGCCCAGCAGGAGGCGCTGCTGAAGGTCCGCAAGTCCAGCCTCGGCCTGCTGATGGCCGCCAGCGAGGGCACCCGCCGCCCGCTCGCCTTCGTCGAGGACACGGCCGTCGACCCGTCCCGACTGGCCGCCTACACCCGCGACTTCAGACAGATCCTGGACCGGCACGGCCTGACCGCGGGCTTCTACGGCCACTGCTCGGTCGGCTGCCTGCACATCCGCCCCTTCGTCGACCTCGCCGACCCGGCGCAGGAGCGCACCATGCGCGCCGTGGCCGAGGAGATCAAGGACCTGGTCGTCTCCTACGGCGGCGTCAACTCCAGCGAGCACGGCGACGGGCTGGCCCGCAGCGAGTTCAACCGGCAGATCTTCGGCGACCAGCTCTACGGGGCGATGCGCGAGGTCAAGGGCGTCTTCGACCCCGACAACCGGATGAACCCCGGCAAGATCGTGGACGCCCCGCCCATGACGGCGCATCTGCGGGACGCGGCGCTGCCGGAGCCGGGCCCCCTCCGCACCCGCCTCTCCTTCGAGGTCGTCGGCGGCATGCGGGGCGCCGCCGACCGGTGCATGAACATCGGGCTGTGCCGCAAGAGCGGCAGCGGCGCGATGTGCCCGTCGTACATGGCGACGAGGAACGAGGAGGACTCGACGCGGGGCCGGGCGGGCGCGCTGGTCAAGGCGCTGTCCGAGCCCGACCCGCGGCGCGCGCTGGGCGACGAGCGGCTGCACGAGGTCCTCGACCTGTGCCTGATGTGCAAGGCGTGCAAGAGCGAGTGCCCGCTCGGCGTCGACATGGCGACGCTCAAGAGCGAGGCCCTCTCCCACCACCACGACCTGCACGGCGTCCCGCTGCGCTCCCGGATGTTCGGCGCGATCCGCGCCCTGAACCGGCTGGGCTCGGCGACGGCCCCGCTCTCGAACCTGCCCGGCCGGGTGCCGCTGCTGCGCGCCCTGCTGGAGCGGACGCTCGGCATCGCGCGCGAGCGCCCCCTTCCGGTGTTCGAGCGGCGCGACCTGGCCCGCTGGTACCGCCGCGGGCGGCGGGCGGCGGCGGGGGCCGGTCCCCGGGGCAGCACCCTCACCTTCCTGGCCGACTCCTTCACCACGTACACCGAACCGGCCATCGGCCGCGCCGCTGTCGAGCTGCTGGAGCGGGCGGGCTGGCGGGTGCGGCTGGAGAGCCGGGGCTGCTGCGGGCGCTCCAGCCTGTCGAAGGGCCTGGTGGACGAGGCGAAGGCGAAGGCGGACCGGCTGGCCCGCCTCCTCACGGAGGAGACGGAGCCCGGCTCACCCATCGTCGGCTGCGAGCCCTCCTGCCTGATGACGCTGCGCGACGAGCACCGGGCACTGCGGCCCGGCGACCCGACGGCCGAGGACATCGCGGGACGCGTCCGCCAGGTGGAGGAACTGCTGACGGAGGCGATCGACGACGGCCGTCTGCGCCTGCGAGAGGGCGCCTGGCCCGCGCGCCGCCGCCTCCTCTACCACGGCCACTGCCACCAGAAGGCCGAGGTCGGCACGGCGGCGACGGTCGAGCTGCTCCGCCGCATCCCCGGCGCCGAGGTGGAGGAGGTCGACGCCGGGTGCTGCGGCATGGCCGGCTCGTTCGGCTTCGAGTCCGAGCACTACGAGCTGTCGCTGGCCGTGGGCCGGGACCGGCTCTTCCCGGCGGTGGAGGCGGAGCCGACGGACACGGTGGTGGTGGCCAGCGGGGTGTCGTGCCGCCAGCAGATCGCCCACGGCACGAGCCGGAGGGCGTGGCACCCGCTGGAGCTGCTACGGGAGTCCGTGGAGCAGATCCCCTGACCAGGGGGGCCAGGGGAGCCAGGGGGC
>NZ_JAAKZZ010000045.1 GCF_011045075.1 Streptomyces boncukensis | reverse complement strand
GGCGAGGGCGGCGGGGGCAGTGAGGAGCGCGGCCGCGCACAGCATCGCCGTGCACAGAGCCGCCGCACACAGCATCGCCGCGCGGTGTGCTGGGGATCGGGCGCGGGTGGCACCGGCGGATCGTGCCGGAGCCGGGGCGCCGCTGGGCCGTGTCCGGCGGATCGTGCCGGGCCGGGACTGCCCCTTGCCGCGCGTCGCAGTCTGCGGCAAGGGACACGGGTCACGCGCCCCTGACGGGGCACGATGGTGCTCTGCGCTCGTGAGCCTCGTGCACCTCGTGAGCCTCGTGCACCTCGTGAACAGGGCCCGGGGCCCGGTGAATCTGTACGCTCCGTGTCCGCTCTGCGACTCCATGTCCGTACCGTGCCGTGCCGCGCTGAAGCTCGGGGATCATGGGCGAAAGCTGTGGGTAACTCGCCAGTTGTGGAGAAACCCGTCACTCTCCCGTGGGAGGCGGCACTGTCCACGCCGGGGCCACGCCGGGTCCCCGCCGTCCGCTCTCGTCCGCAGGACACAGCCCGCTTCCCGGGTCCCGTACACTCTTGGTGCGGCCCGGGTGACCGGGCTGACTTCGCACGCCCCGCCACCCTCACCCGGTGGCCGCGCATCTCGGTCCTGGGAACGACCGCCGGACGGCTCCGCCTGCTCCGTCGTCGGGCCCGGGCAGCGCGCCCGGGGCGTCAGGCAAGCGGTGGCGTCCGGCCGCCGCTGATGACAACCGAGCAATTCAAGGAGAACGGCCATGGCCGTCGTCACGATGCGGGAGCTGCTGGAGAGCGGCGTCCACTTCGGGCACCAGACCCGCCGCTGGAACCCGAAGATGAAGCGCTTCATCTTCACCGAGCGCAACGGCATTTACATCATCGACCTGCTCCAGTCGCTGTCGTACATCGACCGCGCCTACGAGTTCGTCAAGGAGACCGTCGCGCACGGCGGCTCCATCATGTTCGTGGGCACCAAGAAGCAGGCCCAGGAGGCCATCGCCGAGCAGGCCACCCGCGTGGGCATGCCGTATGTCAACCAGCGCTGGCTCGGCGGCATGCTGACCAACTTCTCGACGGTCTACAAGCGGCTGCAGCGCCTCAAGGAGCTGGAGCAGATCGACTTCGAGGACGTGGCCGCCTCCGGCCTCACCAAGAAGGAGCTGCTCGTCCTCTCCCGCGAGAAGGCCAAGCTGGAGAAGACCCTCGGCGGTATCCGCGAGATGCAGAAGGTGCCCAGCGCCGTCTGGATCGTGGACACCAAGAAGGAGCACATCGCCGTCGGCGAGGCCCGCAAGCTGAACATCCCGGTCGTCGCGATCCTGGACACCAACTGCGACCCGGACGAGGTCGACTACAAGATCCCGGGCAACGACGACGCGATCCGCTCCGTCACCCTCCTCACCCGTGTGATCGCCGACGCGGTCGCCGAGGGCCTCATCGCCCGCTCGTCCGGCGGCTCCGGCGAGGGCAAGGGCGAGAAGGCCGCCGGTGAGCCGCTGGCCGAGTGGGAGCGCGAGCTCCTGGAGGGCGAGAAGGGCGAGCAGCCCGAGCAGTCCGAGAAGCCCGCGGAGCCCGCCGAGCAGGTCACCGCCACGGACGAGTCGGCCGCCGAGGCCGAGACGCAGAAGTCCGCCGAGACCGAGCAGGCCGCGGACGCGGAGCAGGCAGAGCAGACCGAGCAGGCTGAGCAGACCGAGCAGGGCTGACCGCTCCCGCGCGGGTTCCGCGTGGCCGCGGTGTCGATACGGCGGGGGCCGGGCGCCCCCGCCGTACGCCCGTGGGCCCCGCGTGCGCGGATGCGCCGCAGACCGATCCCACACCACCGACGCATCGACTTTTCGAGAGAGAATCATCGCCATGGCGAACTACTCCGCCGCCGACGTCAAGAAGCTCCGCGAGCTCACCGGCGCCGGCATGATGGACTGCAAGAAGGCGCTGGACGAGGCCGAGGGCAACGTCGACAAGGCCGTTGAGATCCTGCGCGTCAAGGGGCAGAAGGGCGTCGCCAAGCGCGAGAGCCGTACGGCCGAGAACGGCGCGGTCGTCGTCCGGATCACCGACGACAACTCCGCCGGTGTGCTCGTCGAGCTGAAGTGCGAGACGGACTTCGTCGCCAAGGGCGAGAAGTTCCTGGCCGTCGCCGAGGCCATCGCCGCGCACGTCGAGGCGACCGCCCCGGCCGACATCGAGGCGCTGCTCGCTTCCGAGATCGAGGCCGGCAAGACCGTGCAGGCGTTCGTCGACGAGGCCAACGCCACCCTCGGCGAGAAGATCGTGCTGGACCGCTTCGCGCAGTTCTCCGGCGCGTATGTCGCCTCGTACCTGCACCGCACCAGCCCGGACCTGCCCCCGCAGGTCGGCGTGCTGGTGGAGCTGGACAAGGCGGACGCCGACACGGCCAAGGACATCGCGCAGCACATCGCCGCGTTCGGTCCGAAGTTCCTCACCGAGGACGAGGTTCCGGCCGACGTCGTCGCCAACGAGCGCCGCATCGCCGAGGAGACCGCCAAGGAGGAGGGCAAGCCGGAGGCCGCCCTGCCGAAGATCGTCGAGGGCCGGGTCAAGGGCTTCTTCAAGGAGAACACCCTGCTGGCGCAGCCCTTCGCGAAGGACAACAAGAAGACCGTTCAGCAGGTGCTGAACGAGGCCGGTGTCACCCTGAAGCGGTTCGCCCGCTTCCGCGTCGGCGCCTGACGGCCGCCCCTGACGTATCCCGCGGGCCGGTTCGGTGCGCCGGAACCGGTCCGGGCCCGATAAGGTCGGGCACAGGGCAGTTGTGACGAGGAGGCCATTGCCGCAGAGGGAACCGAGAGGTCCGACGGCAGTGGCCTCCTTCGTATGTGCACGAGGAGATCTCCATGAGCAATGACACCGACAAAGACAGCGGCCGCCGCCGGCGCTTTCTGCTGAAGCTCTCCGGCGAGGCGTTCTCGGGAGGCGGCGGACTCGGTGTCGACCCCGACGTCGTGCACAAGGTGGCCCGGGAGGTCGCCGCGGTCGTCCGGGACGGCGCGGAGATCGCGGTCGTGATCGGGGGCGGCAACTTCTTCCGCGGTGCGGAGCTGCAGCTGCGCGGCATGGACCGGGCGCGCTCGGACTACATGGGCATGCTCGGCACGGTGATGAACTGTCTCGCGCTCCAGGACTTCCTGGAGAAGGAGGGCATCGACTCCCGCGTCCAGACCGCCATCACCATGGGCCAGGTCGCGGAGCCGTACATCCCCCTGCGTGCCGTACGGCACCTGGAGAAGGGGCGCGTCGTGATCTTCGGCGCGGGCATGGGCATGCCCTACTTCTCCACCGACACCACGGCGGCGCAGCGGGCTCTGGAGATCAACGCCGAGCTGATGCTGATGGGCAAGAACGGTGTGGACGGGGTCTACGACTCCGACCCGGCGCGGAACCCGGCGGCCGTGAAGTTCGACGCGCTGGAGTACGGCGAGGTCATCACCCGGGACCTCAAGGTCGCCGATAT
The DNA here is from genome assembly GCF_011045075.1 of Streptomyces boncukensis. Taxonomy (GTDB): domain Bacteria; phylum Actinomycetota; class Actinomycetes; order Streptomycetales; family Streptomycetaceae; genus Streptomyces; species Streptomyces boncukensis. Next base: position 21,814 of record NZ_JAAKZZ010000045.1, on the reverse strand, counting down.
GACCGCGATCACGCTCTGCCGCGACAACAAGCTGCCCATCCTCGTCTTCGAGCTGCTGGCGGAGGGCAATATCGCCCGTGCGGTGAAGGGTGAGAAGATCGGCACCCTGGTGAGCAACCAGGGCACTCGGGACTGACCCGGTACGGGGATGGACAACAGCCTGCCGGTCGGACACCGTGCAGGCATCAGGGCACTGCGGGGACCGGGGCCGGTGTACGGCGCGCCGCTCCGCGGCACTGCCCCGGATGAAGCAGTCAGGCTCATTCATCGAACCAGGAGCACGTGGTGATCGAAGAGACCCTCCTCGAAGCCGAGGAAAAGATGGAGAAGGCGGTCGTCGTCGCCAAGGAGGACTTCGCCGCTATTCGCACCGGCCGTGCGCACCCGGCGATGTTCAACAAGATCGTGGCGGAGTACTACGGCACGATGACGCCCATCAACCAGCTGGCGTCGTTCTCGGTGCCCGAGCCCCGGATGGCGGTGGTCACTCCGTTCGACAAGAGCGCGCTGCGCAACATCGAGCAGGCCATCCGCGACTCCGACCTGGGGGTGAACCCGTCGAACGACGGCAACATCATCCGGGTGACGTTCCCGGAGCTGACGGAGGAGCGCCGCAGGGAGTTCATCAAGGTCGCCAAGACCAAGGGCGAGGACGCGAAGATCTCGATCCGCAGCATCCGCCGCAAGGCCAAGGAGACGCTGGAGGCGGCCGTCAAGGACGGCGAGGTCGGCGAGGACGAGGGCCGCAGGGGCGAGAAGGAGCTGGACGACACCACGGCGAAGTACGTCGCTCAGGTGGACGAGCTGCTCAAGCACAAGGAAGCCGAACTGCTCGAAGTCTGAGCCGCCACTGTCCCGAGTTCCGAGGTCCGAGGTCGAAGGCTGCGATCCGTGAACGATTCAACCTGGGGGGCGCCGCAACCGAGCGCGGGCTACTGGGGCTCTCCTGAGCAGGGGCCCGCCCTGTCCGGCGCGGCTCCCCCGCGTGACGCCGGGCGGCTCGCCGGGCACGACGCAGGCGGCGATGTGTCGCAGACTCGGCCTATGCCCACTGTGTCCGACCCCGGCGACCACGGGACCGGCGCCGGCGGCTCCGGCAGCCCTGGCGGTTCCGGCAGCCCCGGAGGCTCCGGCGGTCCTGACGGCGCCGAGGAGCGCCGGGAAGCCCGTCCCCCCGCGTCCGCGCCGGCGCCCGCCGGCGGCAAGGCCGACAAGCGGGCGGGACGTGACCTGCGTGCGGCCATCGGAGTGGGTCTCGGGCTGGGAGCGGTGATCCTGGCCTCGCTCTTCCTCTACAAGCCGGTCTTCGTCGGAGTGATCGTCGTCGCCGTCGTGGTCGGCCTGTGGGAGCTGACGTCCCGGCTGAACGAGCGCAAGGGAATCCGTGCCCCCCTGGTGCCGCTCGCGGTGGGCGGCGCCGCGATGACCGTCGCCGGATATGTGCGGGGCGCGGAGGGGGCCTGGGTCGCGATGGCGCTCACGGCGCTCGCGGTGCTGGTCTGGCGCATGACGGAGTCGCCGCAGGAGTATCTGCGGGATGTCACGGCGGGCGTCTTCGCCGCCTTCTACGTACCCTTCCTGGCCACCTTCGTCGCGCTGATGCTGGCGGCGGACGACGGCCCCTGGCGGGTGCTGACCTTCCTGATCCTGACGGTGGTCAGCGACACCGGCGCGTACGCGGTGGGCTGGCGCTTCGGCTCCCGCAAGCTGGCGCCCCGGATCAGCCCGGGGAAGACCCGGGAGGGCCTGGCCGGCGCTGTGGCCTTCGCCATGGGCGCGGGGGCGCTGTGCAGCGTGTACCTGATCGACGACGGGACCTGGTGGCAGGGGCTGCTGCTCGGGCTGGCCGTCGCGGTGACCGCCACGCTCGGTGACCTCGGCGAGTCGATGATGAAGCGGGACCTCGGCATCAAGGACATGGGCACGCTGCTGCCGGGCCACGGCGGCATCATGGACCGGCTCGACTCCCTGCTGCCGACCGCGCCGGTGGCCTGGCTGCTGTTCGTGGTGTTCGTCGGGTCGGGCTGACCCGGGCCGCCGCACACCGGCGGAGCCGAACCGCGCGCCGTTCTGCGACACTGGTGAGGTTATGCCTGCACCTGGAGAACTCACGTTCGTCGCGCCCCGCGGCGCCAAGAAGCCGCCCCGGCACCTCGCCGACCTCACTCCCCAGGAGCGCCGTGAGGCGGTCGTCGCGGCCGGTGAGAAGCCCTTCCGCGCCAAGCAGCTGTCCCAGCACTACTTCGCCCGGCTGGCGCACGACCCGGAGCAGTGGACGGACATCCCGGCCGCCTCCCGCGACAGGCTGGCGTCCGAGCTGCTGCCGGACCTGATGACGGTGGTGCGGCACATCAGCTGCGACGACGACACCACCCGCAAGACGCTGTGGAGGCTGCACGACGGGACGCTGGTCGAGTCGGTGCTGATGCGCTATCCGGACCGGGTCACCATGTGCATCAGCTCGCAGGCGGGCTGCGGTATGAACTGTCCGTTCTGTGCGACGGGCCAGGCCGGGCTGGACCGCAATCTGTCCACCGCCGAGATCGTGCACCAGATCGTCGACGGAATCCGCGCCCTGCGGGACGGCGAGGTCCCGGGCGGGCCGGCCCGGCTGTCGAACATCGTCTTCATGGGGATGGGCGAGCCCCTCGCGAACTACAAGCGGGTCGTCGGCGCCATCCGGCGGCTGACGGACCCGGAGCCGGACGGGCTCGGGCTGTCGCAGCGCGGGATCACCGTCTCCACGGTGGGTCTGGTGCCGGCGATGCTGCGGTTCGCCGACGAGGGCCTCAAGTGCCGTCTCGCCGTCTCCCTGCACGCCCCGGACGACGAGCTGCGCGACACCCTGGTGCCCGTGAACACCCGGTGGAAGGTGCGCGAGGTACTGGACGCTGCCTGGGAGTACGCCGCCAAGTCCGGCCGCCGGGTCTCCGTCGAGTACGCCCTCATCAAGGACATCAACGACCAGGCGTGGCGTGCCGACCTGCTGGGCCGGCTGCTCAAGGGGAAGCGTGTGCACGTCAACCTCATCCCGCTCAACCCCACCCCGGGCTCCCGGTGGACGGCCTCCCGGCCCGAGGACGAGGCGGAGTTCGTGCGCGTCCTGGAGTCGCACGGCGTGCCGGTGACCGTGCGGGACACCCGCGGGCAGGAGATCGACGGCGCCTGCGGACAGCTCGCGGCGACCGAGCGCTGAACCGGGGCTGATCGCCGGCTGGTAGTGTTCGAACAGGGACGCGTCAGGGGTCCCGCAACCGAACATCCGACAGGGGAGCGCGCACAGCGCTGAGAGTGCGGACGGCGTACGGCACGTACGCGGCACCGCAGACCCTCGAACCTCGCCCGGGTCATGCCGGGTAGGAAGTCGACGCACACGATGAACACGCATGCGCGGCGTGCCGCTGCCGCCACCACCTCGGTCCTCGCCCTCGCTCTCGTCGCCACCGCCTGCGGCGGTTCGGACGACAGCGGGAAAGACACCAAGACGGTCACCCTCGTCACCCACGACTCCTTCGCGGCGTCCAAGAAGGTGCTCAAGGAGTTCACCCGGCAGACCGGGTACAAGGTCAAGGTGCTGCGCGGCGGCGACGCGGGCGCCACGGTCAACCAGGCGGTGCTCAGCAAGGACCACCCGCAGGGCGACGTCCTCTTCGGCGTCGACAACACCCTGCTCTCCCGCCCGCTGGACGCGGGCGTCTTCGCCTCCTACAAGGCCAAGGGGCTCGGCAGGGTGCCCCGCGCGTACCAGCTCGACGCGGACAAGCACCGGGTCACCCCCGTCGACACGGGCGACATCTGCGTGAACTACGACCGCAAGTGGTTCGCCGACAAGAAGCTCGCACCGCCGCGCAGCCTCGCCGACCTGGTCAAGCCCGCGTACAAGAACCTCCTGGTCACCGAGGACGCGGCGAACTCCTCGCCCGGTCTCGGCTTCCTGCTCGCCACCGTCGACAGCTACGGAGGCAAGGGCTGGCAGGACTACTGGAAGAAACTCAGGGCCAACGGCGTCGAGGTCGTCGACAGCTGGGAGCAGGCGTACAACGACCGCTTCACCGCCTCCCGCGGCGGCAAGGGCAAGGGCGACAAGCCGCTGGTCGTCTCCTACGCCTCCAGCCCGCCGGTCGAGGTGCAGGGCGTGAAGCCGCAGCCGGAGCAGGCGCCGACCGGCGTCGCCAAGGGCACCTGCTTCCGGCAGACCGAGTTCGCCGGGCTGCTGACGGGCGCGCGGAACCCCGAGGGCGGCAAGGCGCTGCTGGACTTCCTGCTGAGCGAGGAGTTCCAGCGGGACATGCCGCTCACGATGTTCGTCAACCCGGTGCGCGAGGGCACCAAGCTGCCGGAGCTGTTCACCAAGTACGGCGAGCGGATCGAGGATCCCGCCACCATGGCGCCCGGCCGGATCGCCAAGAACCGTGAGCAGTGGGTCAAGACATGGACCTCACTCGCCGTGAAGTAGCCGCCCCGCGCGCTCCCCTCGGCGGGGGCGGCGGCCGTGGCGGCGGCCGGAGTGACGGCCGGAGCGTCTGGGTGCGGCTCGGACTGATGGCCGTCCCCGCCGCGTTCTTCGCGGTCTTCTTCGGCTACCCGGTCGCGGCCATCGTCGGGCGGGGCCTGCGCGAGGGCGGGCACTGGCAGTTCGCCCGGGTGGGACAGGTCCTGGGCGACCCCGACGTACTGCACGTGCTGTGGTTCTCCCTGTGGCAGGCGGCGGCCTCCACGGGCCTCACCCTGGCGCTCGCCCTGCCGGGCTGCTACGTGTTCGCGCGGCTGGACTTCCCCGGCAAACGGCTGCTGCGCGCCGTCGCCACCGTGCCCTTCGTGCTGCCGACCGTCGTCGTGGGCTCGGCGTTCCTGGCGCTGGCGGGACGCGGCGGGCTGCTCGACGAGTGGTTCGGGGTACGGCTCGACACCAGCGTATGGGCCATCCTCCTGGCGCACGTCTTCCTCAACTACGCGGTCGTGCTGCGCACCGTCGGCGGCCTGTGGGCCCAGCTCGACCCGCGCCAGGAGGAGGCCGCGCGGGTGCTGGGCGCGGGGCGGCTGAGCGCGTGGCGCCGTGTCACGCTGCCCGCGCTCGCGCCGTCGCTGGGCGCGGCCGCGCTGATCGTCTTCCTGTTCACCTTCACCAGCTTCGGCGTCATCCAGGTGCTCGGCGGGCCCCGGTACGCCACGCTGGAGGTGGAGATCTACCGGCAGACCGCCACCCTGCTCGACCTGCCCGCCGCCGCCGTGCTGACGCTCACCCAGTTCGCCGCCGTGGCCGCGCTGCTGGCCGTGCACGCCTGGTCGGTACGCAAGCGCGAGTCGGCGCTCAGCCTGGTCCCCGCCGACAGCACCGCGCACCGCCCGTCCGGCGCCGCGCAGTGGGCGGCACTGTACGGCGTCCTGGTGCCGACCCTGCTGCTGCTCCTGGCGCCCCTCGGCGTCCTTGTCGAGCGTGCTCTCAACGGACCGGACGGCTACGGCTTCGCCTTCTTCCGGGCGCTGTCCGCGCAGTCGGACAGTGCCACGTTCGTGGTCGCCCCGGCGGCGGCCATCGGGAACTCGCTGGCCTACGCCGCCGTCGCCACCCTTATCGCCCTCCTGGTGGGCGGCCTGGCCGCCGCCGCGCTCACCCGGCGCGCGGGCCGCCTGGTGCGCGGTTTCGACGCGCTGCTGATGCTGCCCCTGGGCACATCGGCCGTCACCGTCGGCTTCGGCTTCCTCATCGCCCTGGACGAGCCGCCGCTGGACCTGCGGTCCTCCTGGATCCTGGTCCCGCTCGCGCAGGCGCTGGTCGGCGTGCCGTTCGTCGTCCGCACCATGCTGCCGGTGCTGCGCGCCGTGGACGTACGGCTGCGCGAGGCGGCCGCCGTGCTGGGCGCCTCGCCGCTGCGGGCCTGGCGCGAGGTGGACTTCCCGCTGGTGCGGCGCGCGCTGCTGATCGCGGCGGGGTTCGCGTTCGCGGTGTCGCTGGGGGAGTTCGGGGCCACGGTCTTCATCGCCCGTCCGGACCGGCCGACCCTCCCGATGGCGGTGGCCCGGCTGCTCGGGCGGGCCGGCGAGATGAACTACGGGCAGGCGATGGCCCTCAGCACCATTCTGATGCTCGTGTGCGCGGCCACGCTGCTCGCGCTGGAGCGCGTACGGACCGACAGCGCGGGGGAGTTCTAGATGCTGCGACTGGACGAGGTCACCGTCCGCTTCGGCGACCGCACCGCGCTGGACGCGGTGGGGCTGGACGTCGCCGAGCGGGAGACCGTCTGTGTGCTCGGCCCCAGCGGCAGCGGCAAGTCCACGCTGCTGCGCGTCGTCGCCGGGCTGCAGCGGGCCGACTCCGGACGGGTGCTGCTGTCCGGGCGCGACCAGGCGGGGGTGCCGCCGCACAAGCGCGGCGTCGGGCTGATGTTCCAGGACCACCAGCTGTTCCCGCAGCGCGATGTCGGCGGCAACGTGGCCTTCGGGCTGCGGATGCACGGTATGGGCAGGTCCGCTGCGCGGGCGCGGGTCGCCGAACTGCTCGCGCTGGTCGGCCTGCCGGGCGCCGAGCGGCGCGCCGTCACCACGCTCTCCGGCGGCGAACAGCAGCGGGTCGCGCTGGCCCGCGCCCTGGCGCCGCGGCCGCGGCTGCTGATGCTGGACGAGCCGCTGGGCCAGCTCGACCGCAGCCTGCGCGAGCGGCTCGTCGTCGAACTGCGCGGCCTCTTCCACCGGCTGGGCACGACCGTGCTCGCCGTGACGCACGACCAGGGCGAGGCGTTCGCGCTCGCCGACCGCGTGGTGGTCATGCGGGACGGGCGGGTGGCCCAGACCGGCACGCCGCTGGCGGTGTGGCAGCGCCCGGCCTCGGAGTTCGTCGCCCGCTTCCTCGGCTTCGACAACGTGGTCCCGGCGACGGTGCGCGCGGACGCGGCGGAGACCGCCTGGGGCAAGGTCGCCCTGCCGGCCGGCACGTCTCCGGACGCGGACCGGGTGCTCATCCGCCCCACCGGCGTCCGCCTCACGGGGCCCGGCGAGGGGCTGCGCTGCACCGTGGAGGCCCGCAGCTTCCGCGGTGGCAGCGGGTCCTCGGTCACGGTCCTGCTCCGGCCCGAGAGCGGGCCTGCGCTGGAGGCGGCGTGTTCGCTGCGCGAGGCCCCGGAGGAGGGCGCCGAGGTCGGTGCCCTCTTCGATCCCGCCGAGGTCGTCCCGCTGGCGGGGTAGGTGCTCCCGCACGGCGTACGGGAGCCCGCCGCGGTCTGTCCGCAGCGCTCCGATACGGATCAGAGCAGGCCGCGGGACCAGAGGAGGACGCGCTCCAGCAGGCGGGTCTCCTCACCCAGCCGGGCCAGCCACTCCGCACCGTAGTCCTGCACGGTGCGCGGCATGCGGAGCAGCTCGGCGCGGTGGTTCACCCGGCTCAGCAGGCCCTGCGCGGTGAGGCCGTCCAGGGCGTGGCCGATCGCCTCGACGGGCAGCTGCTCGTCCGCGCACACCTTCTCCGCCGCGAGGCGGGTGAACGTGCCGCCGAACGCGCTCAGCCGCGCCCACAGCAGCCGCTCCTGCGCCAGGCACAGCTCGTGGCTGCGGCCGTGGCAGTGCCGCAGGGTGCGGTGCCGCTCGGGCACCTCGGGGCCGCCCGACAGGGCGAGGGACGCCTCGGCGTCGGAGAGACGGACCAGGAGCTCGCGCGGCGTGTGCCCGGTGAGCTGACCGGCCGCCAGGCCGATCGCGAGCGGAAGGCAGTCGAGCCGCAGACATATCCGGCCCGCCGTCACCCGCTCCTCCTCCCCGCCGCTCAGCCGCACCCCCAGCTGCCGGGCGCGCAGGGCCAGCAGCCGCACGGCGTCGTCCAGCCGCAGCGGCCCGAGCGGCAGTACGGCCTCGCCCGCCGTGCCCAGTCTCCGCCGAGAGGTGACCAGGGCCGTGACGCCCGTCGCTTCGCCGAGCAACTGGCCCAGCGCACGGGCCGACGCGGCCAGCAGGCGCTCGCAGTTGTCCAGCACGAGGAGCGTCTCGTGGTCCCCGGAGGTGCGGCTGAGCGCCTGGAACACCTGCCCGACACCGTGCGCCCCGGACATGTCGACCGCCACGACCGGGGCGCACGTTCGCGCGATCCGGTGGGCGGCATCCGCGGCGAGCGCGCTCTTGCCCGCCCCGCCGAGCCCCACCACCGTCACCAGCCGCGACCGCTTCAGCAGCCGGGACAGCTCAGCGGACTCCCAACTGCGGCCGATGAGGTCCCGGCTCCCGCCGTCCGGCGGGCCGTCGGCCTCACAGTCGAAGATCCCTGCCATGACCACATCCGCCTCCGCGTGCTGACTCGTCCGTGAGTACTCAGCGTCGTGCCGCGAGGGGTGTCCCGGAATCGGTGTCCGCGGGACGTAGGTATACGGAAATCGCGCGGCCTGCGGATCGCGTGCACCCCGCGGATCGCGCGCACCCGGCGGTGAGCGCATGGGGCAGCCCCGGCCCCGCGGGATCCGCAGGGCACTCCCTAGGTGGGGGAGCGGGGTGTGGCGGGGGCGCCGCGCGTTTCCGACTCGTTCAGCAGGGCGGCGATCTGGGCGCGGGAGGAGAAGCCGAGCTTGGAGAGGATGTGCTCGACGTGCGCGTCGGCGGTGCGCTTGGAGACGACGAGCCGTTCGGAGATCTCCCTGTTGGACAGTCCCTCGGCGACGAGTTCGGCCACCTCCCGCTCCCGCCGGGTGAGCGACGCCGTGCCGGTGCGGTCGCCCGCTCCGGGCTCCGTCCCGCCGCGCCGCCGGGCGCCCTTGCCGACCGCCTGCCGCGGCGCTGTCGGCAGGCTGTCCATATCGCTGTCGGCGAGCCGCACGGCCGCCTCCATGGACAGGAGCTCGCCCTGCCCGACGGCACGCACGAACGCCTCCGTGCCGATCTCCTGGCGCACGGCCTCGGCCACCGACTCGCAGATCAGCTGGAGCGCGGCGATGCCGCCGAACGTGGAGTCCCCGCACATCCGCCAGTGCCCCATCATGGCGCCGTACAGCCAGGCGGCGCGGCGGTTCCGGCCCTGCTGCTGGGACACCCACGCCAGCAGGCTGAGGCTGTAGGCGACGCCCATGACGTCGCCGATCTCGCTCTTGAGGAGGAGGGCGCGCCGGGCCGCCGCAGCGCACGCCTCGCGCTCGCCGCGCAGGATGTGCCCGAAGCTCTTCACCAGATAGAGATAGCCCTGGTTCCAGCGCTCCTGGCTCGCGCTGCCGAGCAGTCGCAGCCCCTTCTCGCTCGCCTCGACCGCCTCGTCGGGGCGGGCGGCGAGGGCGTAGGCGAAGCCCTTCGCGTAGCACGCCATGACGCACGTCAGATGGTCGCCGGACTGCTCCAGGATGGCGACTGCCTCGTCGGTCATCGCCAGCGCGCGCTCGTGCTCGCCGCGGTAGGTGAGCGCGGCGCCCTCGAAACCGACCGCCCAGGCGGTCAGCAGCGGGTCGTCCAGCTCCCTGGCGATCCCGTGCGCCTCGCGCAGTGGCTCCAGCGCGCTCTCGTGGGCGCCCTGCATGATGCTGAACAGGCCGTACCAGGTCAGTGTCTTGGCGCGGTCGGACGCGTGCCCGGCGCTGCCGTCGGGACGGTGGGCCGGAGCGAGGGCCAGGGCCTTGTCCATCCAGTAGCGGGCCTCGGTGAGCAGTCCGCCGCACGCCCAGTACGACCACATGGAAGCGGTGAGCGCCAGCGGGCCGGGCGCCGGTCCGGGCGGTGCCGGGCGCTCCGCGGCGTACTCCAGGGCCGCGCGGAGGTTGTCCCGGTCGGCCGCCAGGGCGCGGTACAGGGGCAGTTGCTCGTCGGACGCGAAGCGCTCCTCGAAGTGCCGCAGCCGGCGGTGGCAGCAGGTGACGAGGCGGTCCCGGTAGGCCGTCGTCTCACCCAGCGACTCCAGCCACTCGGCGCCGTACTCGCGGATGGTGTCCAGCAGCCGGTAGCGGGTGGCCCCGCGCCGCTCGGTACGGAGCACGACCGACTTGTCGACGAGGCTGATGAGGTGCTGCACGACCTCGCCGGCGGGGAGTTCGGCGTCCGCGCACACCTCCTCGACGGCGGCCAGGTCGAAGGCTCCCGAGAAGACCGACAGCCGCGCCCACAGCAGCCGTTCGGGCGGGGTGCACAGCTCGTGGCTCCAGCCGATGGTGGTGCGCAGCGTCTGGTGGCGGCTCAGCGTGGTCAGCCGTCCCCCGGCCAGCAGCGCGAACGTGTCGCCCAGCCGCTCGGCCAGCTCGTCCAGCGGGAGGGCGCGCAGCCGTACGGCGGCCAGCTCGATCGCCAGCGGGATGCCGTCCAGGCGCCGGCAGAGCGCCCGTGCGGCCTGCCGGTTGGTGTCGGTCAGGGTGAAGCCGGGGACGACTGCCGCGGCACGCTCGGCGAACAGTCTGAGCGCGTCGCCGCCCGGCTGCCGGGCGTCGCTGGACACGGGGAGCGGCGGAACGGACAGCACGTGCTCGCCCGGCACGTCGAGCGGCTGTCTGCTCGTCGCCAGTACGGTCAGCCCCGGGGCCTCGGGCAGCAGCAGGTCGGCCAGCAGCGCGCACGCGTCCGGCACGTGCTCGCAGGTGTCCAGGATCAGCAGCAGCTCACGTTCGGCGAGGTACTCCACCACCACGTCGATCTGGGGGCGCGCGGTCTGTTCGGGTATGTCCAGTGCGGCGGACACCGTGTGCGGCAGCAGCTCCGGGTCCTTCAGCCCGGACAGCTCGACCAGCCGCACGCCGTGCGCGTACTGCTCGCCGCACAGCCGGGCCGCCTGGAGGGCCAGCCGGGTCTTGCCGACGCCCCCCGGCCCGGTGAGCGTGACCAGCCGGGCCGCCTCCAGCATGCCCCGCAGGTCGTCCAGTTCCGCCGTGCGTCCGACGAAACTGGTGACCTCCGCGGGGAGTTGTCCACTCCGCCGTCCGCTGAAACTGAATGGCACGGCTACCGCCCCTCCCGGCCGATCCACGCACCGTCTCCTGCCACAGGGTACGTGTTTCACTACGTGTGGTAAGGGGCGTTCGGCGAGCGCGGTGCGCCGCGCTCCGTCACGTCCCGCCGCGCGCCACCGTCCGGGGCGGGCCGGGGCGCACATCAGGCGCGCGGCGGCACGAGCCCGGCCAGCGCTGCGGCGAGGAGCGCGGTGACCGCCGCCAGCACGGTCGCCAGCACGGCCGTCCGCAGCAGCGCGGTGCGCCACCGCAGCCGCCGGGAAGCGCCGAGCCGCAGGAGGACCGCCGCGCGGCCCGCGCGGGCGTGCCGGGCCCGCACCACCGCGAGCAGCGCGCTGACGGCCACACAGCCCAGCACGACGGCCCCGCCGAGCGCGGTGAGCGCGCCGGGCGGCCCCGGCAGACCGGGCAGCCCCGGCAGCTCTCCCGCTCCGCGCCCTGACGTCCGGTACGCCGCCGCGCCGGCCAGCGTGCCGGAGAGCACAGCGCACAGCGCGCCCAGGGGCCGCCCCACGCACGGCGCCTCCCGCTGCAGCCGCCGTCCGGACAGCAGCCGGACCGGGCCGGGACGCCGGGCCGCGAGCAGCAGGCCCGTGACGTGGACGAGGCCGGGACCGGCCAGGACCAGGCCGAGCGCGGCCAGCGGCCACCCGCCGAGGGGCGGCAGCCCCAGCCGCCCGCCTCCGGCCGCCAGCGCGAGCCCGGCGGCCAGCAGCCCGCACCCGGTCAGCGTGCCGCCCAGGACGGGCCGGACCGGCTGTGCCCGCGCCCGGGGTCGCGGCCGTGCCCTGCGCCCCGTCACCGCCCCCGTCACCGCCCCGGTCACCGTCACCGGCCCCGCCACTGTCACCGGGGCGAGGGCGCCGCCGCCCGCACGCCACCGCGCGCGGGTGTGCCGCGGCCCGTGGGCGCGCCGCGGCCGGTCGCGACCGGTGACGGGGGCGTAGCAGGCCGGAACTCCGTGCGCGGTGCGGGACGCGCCCTCCGGCGCCGCACCGGTGACATCCCCGCCCGCTGGACCGGCAGGGCAGGCGGAGCGCCGGTAACCGGCGCGCAGGAGGCGCCGGACGCGCCCCGGCGGCCGTGCGGTGGCCGTCAGGGCGGCCCAGCCCGCCGCGGCCCCGGCGGCGAGCGGAACGGCGCACAGCAGCGTCAGGCTGGCGGGCAGCGGCAGCGACTGCGCCGGGAGGGGCACGGCGCCTGCCCTGCCGGGCAGCGGCAGCCCGCGGGTGCCCGCGCGCGAGAGCCCCAGCGCGAGCAGCGCCAGCACACTGCCCAGGGCGCACCACAGCGCCGTGCCGGCGGCCGTGAGCAGGGGCAGCCGGGCGGGCCCGAGCCCGGCCGAGGTCAGCCCGGCACGGGTCGCGTCCGCGGGGTCCGTACGGGCGAGCGTCCCGGCCAGCGCGGCGGTGAACGCGAGCGGCACCAGGCACCACAGCAGCCGGGCGAGCGACTCGCGCGGCTGGCCGGGGTGCGCCAGTGCGTGGCCGAGCGTGGTGAGCAGCAGGCCGCCGACCCCCGCCGAGGCGCAGACCAGGGCGGTCCCGCGGAGCAGGGCGAGGGGATGCGAGCCGCGGGCTAGGCGGAGAGCGAGCACGCCGTACGGCCCTTCGCTTCCCCCGCCGACCGTCCCCTGCCGCTGTGGGCCGCCGCCGGGTCCGCCGCCGGGTCCGCCTCCGTGCCCTCCTCGCGCCGGGAGCCCCGGGCGCCTCCGGCGCCTTCCGGGTTCCCGGCGCCTTCCGGATCGCCGGAGCCGTCCGCGTCCCCGGAACCCCGGCGGCTCTCCCCGGGGCCTGCGGGTCCGTCGGGTCCTTCGGGATCCTCGGGACGCCCCGGGCTCCCGGAGCCCCGGGAGCCCCCGGAGTCCCCGGGGCCCTCCGCCCCTCCGGTGTCCGCTCCGCCGTCCCCCGGGGCTTCCCGCGAGGCGGCCGGGCGGGAGCGTGCCGGGCGGCCGTCGGCCAGGGCGAGTGTGCGGTCGGCGAGCGCCGTGCCGGCGCCGTCCGGTGGGCTGTCGTGTGTGGCCAGTACGACGGTGATGCCGTGCGACCGGGCCGCCGCGCCGAGGGTGCGCAGCACCTGGGCGCGGTGCGGCTCGTGCAGCGGCGCTGTGGGCTCGTCGGCGAACAGCACGGCGGGGGCGTGGACCAGCGCCCGCGCGACGGCCACCCGCTGGCGCTGCGCCTGGGCGAGCTCGGCGGGCCGCCTGCGGGCGCAGCCGCCGACGTCGAGCCGCTCCAGCCACTCGTGCGCGGTCCTGCGCGCGATGCGGTGCGGGCTGCCGCGCAGCAGCAGGGGCAGCGCGGCGTTCTCCCACACCGTCAGTTCGGGTACGAGCTGCGGGGTGCTGTCGATCCAGCCGAACCTGTCCCGCCGGAGCCGCTCGCGCACGTCCAGGTTCAGGGTGTGTACCGGGACGCTGTTGAACCAGACCTCGCCGGAGGCCGGGAGCGTCTGCCCGGACAGGCAGCGCAGCAGTGTCGTCTTACCGCAGCCGCGGGCCCCGGTGACGGCGAGGATCTCACCCTCCCGCACGCCGAGGGACACGCCCCGCAGTGCGGGCGAACCGTCGTCATAGGCGTAGTGCAGCCCTCGTGCCCACAGCACGTCGTTGTCGGGTGGGGCGGCCATGGGGGTACCTCCGCTTGTTCGTGCGCCGCTGTGCCCTTCCCCCTGTCGGGTGAACGAGAGGGAAGGGCTTCGGTCACTGAAGCGGTGGAGCCAAAGGGGCTACAGCTTCGTCCATGCCTCCGTCAGAACGGAGCGCAGGATCTGCTCGGCCTCGTCGAAGACCTTCTGGTCCGAGACGAGCGGCGGGGCGAGCTGCACCACCGGGTCGCCCCTGTCGTCGGCGCGGCAGTACAGACCGGCGTCGAAGAGCGCCTGGGAGAGGAAGCCGTAGAGCACCCGCTCGGACTCCTCCTCGGTGAATGTCTCCTTGGTCGACTTGTCCTTGACCAGCTCGATGCCGTAGAAGAAGCCGTTGCCCCGCACGTCGCCCACGATCGGCAGGTCCCGCAGCTTCTGGAGGGTGCTCAGGAAGGCCGCCTCGTGGTCGAGGACGTGCTGGGGGAGCCCTTCGCGTTCGAAGAGGTCCAGGTTGGCGAGCGCGACGGCGGCGGACACGGGGTGGCCGCCGAAGGTGTAGCCGTGCAGGAAGGTGTTGTCGCCCTTCCAGAACGGCTCGGCGATCCGGTCGGAGACGATCGCGGCGCCGATGGGGGAGTAGCCGGAGGTCATGCCCTTGGCGCAGGTGATGATGTCCGGGACGTAGCCGAACTTGTCGCAGCCGAACATCGTGCCCAGCCGGCCGAAGGCGCAGATGACCTCGTCGGAGACCAGCAGCACGTCGTACTGGTCGCAGATCTCGCGCACCCGCTGGAAGTAGCCGGGCGGCGGCGGGAAGCAGCCGCCCGCGTTCTGCACGGGCTCCAGGACGACGGCGGCCACCGTCTCCGGCCCCTCGAAGAGGATCTGCTGCTCGATCTGGTCGGCGGTCCAGCGGCCGAAGGCCGCGGGGTCGTCGCCGTACACCGGCGCGCGGTAGATGTTGGTGTTCGGCACCTTGCGGGCGCCCGGCACCAGCGGTTCGAACGGGGCCTTGAGGGCGGGCAGCCCGGTGATGGACAGGGCGCCCTGCGGGGTGCCGTGGTAGGCGACCGCGCGGGAGACCACTTTGTGCTTCAGCGGGTTGCCGGTGAGCTTGTGGTACTGCTTGGCGAGCTTCCAGGCGGTCTCGACGGCCTCGCCGCCGCCGGTGGTGAAGAACACCTTGTTCAGGTCGCCCGGGGCGTAGTGGGCCAGCCGCTCGGCCAGCTCCACGGCCTTGGGGTGGGCGTAGGACCATATGGGGAAGAAGGCGAGGTCCTGGGCCTGCTTGGTGGCGGCCTCGGCCAGCTCGGCGCGGCCGTGTCCGGCCTGCACGACGAAGAGTCCGGAGAGGCCGTCGAGGTAGCGCCTGCCGTCCGTGTCGAAGATGTAGGTGCCCTCGCCGCGGGCGATGGTCGGAACTGGTGCCCTGTCGTACGACGACATGCGGGTGAAGTGCATCCACAGGTGGTCGTGAGCGGTCCTGGAGAGGTCCTGGGTGTTCCGGCTGTCCTTGCTCACTGTTATCGCGTTCCCCATGTGTAGGTCTGCTTGCGCAGCTTGAGGTAGACGAAGCTCTCGGTGGAGCGCACGCCCGGGAGGGCCCGGATACGCTTGTTGATGAGATCGAGAAGGTGTTCGTCGTCCTGGCACACGACCTCGACGAGCAGATCGAACGAGCCCGCCGCGATGACGACGTAGTCCACCTCGTCGATCTCGGCGAGCGCGTCGGCCACCGGTTCGACGTCGCCGTCGACGGTCACTCCGAGCATCGCCTGGCGCAGAAAGCCGACGGTGAGCGGATCCGTCACCGCGACGATCTGCATCACGCCCTGCTCCTGGAGCTTCTGGACGCGCTGCCGCACCGCCGCCTCGGACAGGCCGACGGCCTTGCCGATCGCCGCGTACGGCCGGCGTCCGTCCTCCTGGAGCTGTTCGATGATCGCCAGGGAGACCTCGTCCAGGCCGGGCGCGTACCTGTCGCCGTTCGTGTTCTTCGAGTCGCGAGCCACGCTCCTCACTGTGCATGAGACATCATCTGTCCTGCAACCCGTTAGCAATGCAATCCGAAGTGATGAAGGCGATAGAGAACTGATTTCGTCGTTCTAGGGGGTCAGGTGTATCGAAAACGTTGCGATGCCGGTTAAGGTGGCGGTCTCATCCATTGGACAACGGAGCAGGAGGGGTGCGAAGTGACCACTGAGCCGCGTCGGCTGCGCAACTACATCGACGGGGAGTTCAGGGACGCCGTGGACGGCCGGACCACACAGGTGGTCAACCCGGCGACCGGGGAGTCGTACGCCACCGCGCCGCTCTCCGGCACGGCGGACGTCGACGCCGCGATGGCCGCTGCCGAAGCCGCCTTCCCGGCCTGGCGCGACGCGACCCCCGGCACACGGCAGACGGCGCTGCTGAAGATCGCCGACGCGCTGGAGGCCCGCCAGGACGAGCTGCTGGCCGCCGAGTGCGAGAACTGCGGCAAGCCCCTGGAGCTGACCCGGCAGGAGGAGCTGCCGATGATGCTCGACCAGATCCGCTTCTTCGCGGGCGCCGCGCGGATGCTGGACGGCAAGTCCGCCGGGGAGTACATGGAGGGGCTCACCTCCTTCGTACGGCGCGAGCCGCTCGGCGTCTGCGCCCAGGTCGCCCCGTGGAACTACCCGGCGATGATGGCCGTCTGGAAGTTCGCTCCCGCGCTGGCCGCGGGGAACACCGTCGTGCTCAAGCCCTCCGACACCACGCCCGCCTCCACGGTCTTCCTGGCCGAGGTCATGGGCGAGATCCTCCCCCGGGGCGTCTTCAACGTCGTCTGCGGCGACCGCGACACCGGCCGCCTGATGGTCGAGCACCCCACGCCCGCGATGGCCTCCATCACCGGCTCCGTGCGCGCGGGCGGCGAGGTGGCGGCCAGCGGCGCCAAGGACCTCAAGCGCGTCCACCTGGAGCTCGGCGGCAAGGCGCCGTGCGTGGTCTTCGACGACGCGGACATCCCGGCCGCCGTCGAGGGCATCCGGGACGGCGGCTTCTTCAACGCCGGGCAGGACTGCACGGCCGCCACCCGCGTGCTCGTCCAGGAGGGCGTGTACGAGGAGTTCGTCAGCGCCCTGGCGCAGGCCGCCGCCGAGGTGAAGACCGGCGACCTCGGCGACCCGGACTGCTTCTACGGCCCGCTGAACAACCCGGACCACCTGGAGAAGGTCGCGGGCTTCATCGACCGCCTCCCCGCCCACGCCAAGGTCGAGGCGGGCGGCGAGCGGGTCGGCGAGAAGGGCTACTTCTACGCGCCCACCGTCGTGTCCGGCCTCAGGCAGGACGACGAGATCATCCAGAACGAGGTCTTCGGGCCCGTCATCACCGTGCAGAAGTTCACCGACGAGGCCCAGGCGGTCGCGTGGTCGAACGACGTGCAGTACGCCCTCGCGTCCTCCGTGTGGACCACCAGCCACGGCACGGCCATGCGGCTGTCGAAGGCCCTCGACTTCGGCTGCGTGTGGATCAACACGCACATCCCGCTCGTCGCCGAGATGCCGCACGGCGGCTTCAAGAAGTCGGGCTACGGCAAGGACCTGTCGATGTACGGGCTGGAGGACTACACCCGCGTCAAGCACGTCATGACGGCTTTGTGACACGGAGCGGCTGTCGCCCCTGCCCCGGCCGGTGGTTAGCTGTGGCCGACCACAGCACCACACGGGGAAGGGGCACGCCGTGCTCATATTCGGCACCAGCAGCAAGGTCGTTCAGCTCGCCATGCTGAACCTGCTCTGCGCGTTCTGCGGGAACCCGGCCGCGCACGCGCTGCGCAAGAAGGTGACCAAGTTCTCGCTGTTCTTCATTCCGCTCTTCCCCGTCACGCCCGCGAAGCACACGCTGCAGTGCACGTTCTGCGGGGGGATGAGCGAGGTGTCGAAGGAGAACGCGGAGGCGTGGACGGCGCAGCAGAGCCAGCCGGGGCCGGGGCAGCCCGGTGTGCCGTCCGGCAACCCGTACGCGGGCAACCAGCCGGGCTGAGCGGTTCCGCTCTGCGAGCAGGGCTCCCCTAGGCGCGGGCGTCCGCGCGGACGTCACGCGCGGACGTCACACGCACACCTCCCGAACGAGCTCCGCACCGTCAGCGGGTGACAGTGCGGAGCAGGCGGGTGACATCGTTCGTCGTGATGGCATCGACGCCGCGCCCCGCCAGGCGGCGCATGGTGCGCGGCCAGTCGGCGGTCCAGGCGGAGACCAGATAGCCCTCCCCGTGCGCCCAGGCGACGAGCGCTCCGGTGACCAGACCGAAGCGGTAGTTGAGCCAGCGCGGGCGCAGCTCGTCCAGCAGCGTGGCCCGGACAGGCGCTGCCCGGTTCCAGGTCAGCGCCAGCTCGGCCGCCGGGTCGGCAGTGCGCACCGCCCGCATCGCGCGCGGCCCGCCGCAGTAGTAGACCCGCTCCCCGGCGCCCGCGTCGCGTACGGCGGCGACGGCGGCAGGCGCCGCGGCCGGGTCGGGCAGGTCCACCAGGGTGCGCACGTCCCGCGTGACCTCCAGGGCCGCGGCGAGGGTGGGAACGCCGGGCGCCGTTCCTGCGAGCTGCTCGGCGGTCAGCCGGGCGAGGGGCACGTCGTGGCCCCACAGCCGTTCCAGCGTGCGGTCGTGCAGCACGACCGGCACCCCGTCGCGGGTCAGCCGTACGTCCAGCTCCACGGCGTCCGCACCGGCGGCGACGGCCGCGCGGAAGGACGCCAGGGTGTTCTCGCGCGCCGCATAGGGGGCACCGCGGTGCGCGACGGCGGTGACTCCCGTCGCTCCGTTCCGTGCGGCGCAGGGGGTGCTCGGGGCGTTCGGGGTGTTCAGTTGACCGCTCCTCATCGCTCGTGCCGCT
The DNA here is from genome assembly GCF_011045075.1 of Streptomyces boncukensis. Classification (GTDB taxonomy): domain Bacteria; phylum Actinomycetota; class Actinomycetes; order Streptomycetales; family Streptomycetaceae; genus Streptomyces; species Streptomyces boncukensis. Next base: position 3,477 of record NZ_JAAKZZ010000045.1, on the reverse strand, counting down.
GCCAGTCCGCCAGATGGGCGTCGATCTCGGCGTTCAGCCGAGCCCTGCCCGCCGCGTCGAGGAACGACACGTCCACGGCGTTCCGCGCGAGAGCGGCGACGCCCGCCGCGTCGAGGCCCAGCAGCCGGGCCGCGATGGCGTACTCGCCGTTCAGGTCGGTGCCGAACATGGGCGGGTCGTCGCTGTTGATGGTGACGAGCACGCCGGCCTTCACCATGTCGGCGAGGGGGTGGCTCTCCAGGTCCGCGACGGCGCGGGTGGCGACGTTCGAGGTCGGGCACACCTCCAGCGGGATCCCGCGCTCCGCCAGGTGCCGCAGCAGCGCCGGGTCCTGGACCGCGCTGGTGCCGTGGCCGATGCGCTCGGCGCGCAGCGCGGTGAGCGCGTCCCACACCGTGCCGGGGCCCGTGGTCTCGCCCGCGTGCGGCACGCTGTGCAGCCCGGCGGCGAGGGCGCGGTCGAAGTACGGCTTGAACTGCGGGCGCTCCACGCCGACCTCGGGCCCGCCGAGGCCGAACGCCACCAGCCCCTCCGGGGCCAGCTCCGTCGCCATCCGCGCGGTCACCTCGGCGGCCTCCAGCCCCGCCTCGCCGGGGATGTCGAAGGTCCACCGCAGCACCACACCCAGCTCGCGCTCCGCGGCCGTCCGCGCGTCCTCGATGGCCTCCAGGAAGGCCGCGTCCGGGATGCCCCGCTTCACGGAGCTGTAGGGGGTGACCGTCAGCTCGGCGTAGCGGATCTGCTGGCGGGCCATGTCGCGCGCGATCTCGTACGTCAGCAGGCGGACGTCCTCGGCGTCCCGGATCAGGTCGACCACCGAGAGATAGACCTCGATGAAGTGCGCGAAGTCGGTGAAGGTGAAGTACTCGGCGAGGGCCTCGGGGTCGGCGGGGACCCGTGAACCCGGGTGCCGCTCGGCGAGCTGGGCGACGATGCGGGGCGAGGCGGAACCGACATGGTGCACATGCAGCTCGGCCTTGGGCAGTCCCGCGATGAACGCGGTGAGGTCGGACAAGAGCGGGCCTCCGTCTCGTAGTGGCCGGATCATCGTAGGACCGGTGTCCGTGCGGCTAATAGCATGGTCCGGGCGGGCGGAAAGGTGCGAAGGCGGGAGGAAGGGCGCGATGGCAGGCGAGGCTCGGCAGCGGCGGTCCGACGAGGTGCCGCCCCCCATACCGCCCGCGCCCGGTGGCACCCTGGGCGGCGGCTACGGCGCGGGCGCCCAGCCGCCGTACGGCACCTACGGCACCTACGGCACCTACGGAGCGTACGGCCCCCAGGGCCCCGGTACGGGCCCTGCGGGCCCTGCGGGTCCCTACGGCCCCGGCGCGAGCCCCTACGGCCCCGTCCAGGCCCCCGGCCCCGGCCGGCTGCCCGGCTACGGCGCGGCGGCGTACGGCTGGCAGGGGCCCCCGCCGCCCAGCGGGCTGTCCACCGCCGCCATGGTGCTCGGAATCGTCTCGATCGTGCTGATCCTCACCCTCTGGGGGAGCTTCCTGTCCGTGATCACCTCCGGCCTCGCGCTCGGCCTCGGTATCCGGGCCAGGCGCCGGGTGCGCCGGGGCGAGCTGGGCGGCCAGGGGCAGGCGACCGCCGGGTTCGTGCTGGGCATTGTCGGGCTCTGTCTGTCCGTGCTGGTCAGCGCGCTGCTGGTGGTGGGGCTGACGGTCGGGTCGGACGACGACGGCTCCGGGCCCGGAGGCGGCGGCTCGGGCGGCGGATCCAGCACATACGACGCGCGCCGCTAGGCGTGGGGCGCGGTGGAAACGCTGTGTGGCCATTGATTCCGTGGTGTAACTAAAAGGAAACGACGGAATCCCTTGTTGAAACGGGGCACCCCTGTCAGGATCAGTCGCCAACAGTGGCCCAGGTCACAGGTGCGTCATCACTGGAACGTGACAGGCAGGAGTCGCGATGGCCCAGCGCTTCGATGTGTCCGACCGCTTCGCCGCCGGTGCGCAGTACGTCGCCGGGAAGCTCGCCCCCGGCGGCTCGGGCCGCCCGCACGCGGTCGTCGATCCGGCCACCGGTGAGCGGGTGTACGGGTACGAGCTCGCGGGCGCGGCCGACGTGGACCGCGCCGTCGCGGCGGCACGGCGGGCGTTCCCCGGGTGGGCGGGCGCCACCCCGGCCGAGCGCTCCGACGCGATGCACCGCTGGGCGGCCCGGCTGCGCGAGCTGACCGGGGAGCTCGTCCACGCCGAGTCGCTGCAGTGCGGCAAGCCGCTGAAGCTGTCGGCCGGGTTCGACGTGCCTGGCTCGATCGACAACGTCGCCTTCTTCGCGGGCGCCGCGCGGCAGCCGGCGGGAGTCGCGGCCGCCGAGTACAGCGCGGAGCACACCTCGTACGTACGCCGCGAACCGCTCGGCGTCGTCGGCTCCATCGCCCCGTGGAACTACCCGCTGCAGATGGCCGCCTGGAAGGTCCTCCCGGCCGTCGCGGCGGGCAACACCATCGTGCTGAAGCCCTCCGAGCTGACCCCGTTCACCGCGCTGATGTTCGCGGACGCGGCGCGCGCGGCGGGCATCCCGGACGGGGTGGTCAACGTGGTGACGGGCGACGGGCCGGAGACGGGCGAGGCGCTGGCCGGCCACCCCGACGTGTCCATGATCTCGTTCACCGGTTCGACCGCGGTCGGTCAGCGGGTCGCGCAGCTGGCCGCGGCCGGCGTGAAACGGCTGCACCTCGAACTCGGTGGCAAGGCCCCGTTCGTCGTCCTCGACGACGCGGACCCGGAGGCGGCGGCGCACGGCGCTGTCGCCGGGGCGCTGATCAACTCCGGCCAGGACTGCACCGCCGCCACCCGCGCGTATGTCCAGCGCCCGCTGTACGACGCGTTCGTCGGCGCCGTCGCCGACCTGATGGCCGGGGTGCGCGTCGGCGACCCGTTCGCGGACGGCACCGACTTGGGGCCGCTGATCTCGCACGCGCACCGCGACCGGGTCGCGGGCTTCGTGGACCGGGCGCGCGGGTACGCCACCGTCGTCACCGGCGGCACAGCGCCAGGCGGCGACCTCGCGAAGGGCGCGTACTACCTCCCCACCCTGGTCACGGGCGCGCCGCAGGACAGCGAGATCGTCCAGCGGGAGGTCTTCGGGCCCGTGCTGGCCGTGCTGCCCTTCGACTCCGACGACGAGGGGATCGCGCTCGCCAACGACACGCCCTACGGCCTGGCCGCCTCAGCCTGGAGCCGGGACGTGCTGCGCACCGGCCGGGCCGCGCGGGAGATCCGGGCGGGCTGCGTGTGGATCAACGACCACATCCCGATCCTCAGCGAGCTGCCGCACGGCGGCTACCGGGCGTCCGGCTACGGCAAGGACATGTCGGTGTACTCCTTCGAGGAGTACACCCAGATCAAGCACGTCATGACCGACATCACGGGCGCCGCTGGAAAGCCCTGGCACCGGACCGTCTTCGGCTGAGCGCCGCGCTCCGGGCGCCGCTCCGGGACCCCGCTGCCACCCCCACTCCTTCCC
>NZ_JAAKZZ010000459.1 GCF_011045075.1 Streptomyces boncukensis | reverse complement strand
CCCACCACCACTCCGGACCACCTGGCCGTCAAGCGCGGCGTCGCCCGCGCCAAGGCGCACGTCGACGTCGGCTTCTGGGGCGGCGCGATCCCCGGGAACCTGCCCGAGTTGCGCCCGCTCCACGAGGCGGGCGTCTTCGGCTTCAAGTGCTTCCTGTCGCCCTCCGGCGTCGAGGAGTTCCCCGAGCTGGACCCGGCCGGGCTGGCCGCCGCCATGGCGGAGATCGCCTCCTTCGACGGACTGCTGATCGTGCACGCCGAGGACCCGGGGCGGCTCGCCGCCGCCCCCCAGCGCGGCGGGCCCGGGTACGCCGACTTCCTCGCCTCCCGCCCGCGCGCCGCCGAGAACGACGCGATCGCCCTGCTGATCGCCCTCGCCCGCGAGCACGGCACCCGCGTCCACGTCCTGCACCTGTCGTCGAGCGACGCGCTGGCGCCGCTGGCCGCCGCGCGGCGGGAGGGGCTGCGCCTCACCGCCGAGACCTGCCCGCACTTCCTCACCCTCACCGCCGAGGACGTGCCGGACGGCGCCACCGAGTTCAAGTGCTGCCCGCCCATCCGGGAGCGGGACAACCAGGACCCGCTGTGGGCCGCGCTCGCCGACCGCACGATCGACTGCGTCGTCTCCGACCACTCGCCCTGCACGTCCGGGCTCAAGACCCCCGACTTCGGCACCGCCTGGGGCGGCATCTCCTCGCTCCAGCTCGGCCTGCCCGCCGTGTGGACCGAGGCGCGGCGGCGCGGACACGGGCTCGCCGACGTGGCGCGCTGGATGTCCGCGGCCCCGGCCCGGCTCGCCGGGCTCGCGGGCCGCAAGGGCGCCATCGCCCCGGGCCACGACGCGGACTTCGCGGTCCTGGCCCCCGAGGCGACCTTCACCGTCGACCCCGCCCGGCTGCACCACCGCAACCAGGTCACCGCGTACGCCGGCCGCACCCTGCACGGCGTCGTCCGCTCGGCGTGGCTGCGCGGCGAGCGGATCGCGCGGGACGGCGCGCCGGAGCGGCGCGCGGGCCGGCTCCTCGACGCCCTTCCAGTCACCCTCCACGGAAAGGACGGCTGAATGTCTGCGGCGACCCCCGCGACCTGTGGCATACCCATACCCCGCTACGAGGGAGACGCGCGCCCCTACGGCGGCGGCGACCCGTACGCCGACTACCGGGCCCCGGCGGACGGCTTCCCCTTCGACCGCCTTCCCGACCTCGCCGACCGCAGGCTGGGCGCCGCCGTCATCGCCGCCAACGACGAGTTCTTCGCCGAGCGCGAGAACCTGCTGCGGCCCGAGCGCCCCGAGTTCGACCCCGCCGCCTTCGGCCACAAGGGCAAGGTGATGGACGGCTGGGAGACGCGCCGCCGCCGCGGTGCCTCCGCCGCCGTCCCGCACCCGGCCGCCGGGGACCACGACTGGGCGCTGATCCGCCTCGGCGCCCCCGGCGCCGTCCGCGGACTCGTCGTCGACACCGCGCACTTCCGGGGCAACTACCCGCGCGAGGTGGCCGTGGAGGCGGTGTCCCTGCCCGGCACCCCGTCCCCCGCCGAACTGCTCGCCGAGGGCGTTCCCTGGACCACCCTGGTGCCGCGTACCCGGGTCGCGGGGCACGCGGCGAACGGCTTCGCCGTCACCGCGGAGCGCCGCTTCACCCATCTGCGGCTGCGCCAGCACCCCGACGGCGGCATCGCCCGGCTGCGGGTGTACGGCGAAGCGGTGCCCGAGCCGGAGTGGCTGGCCGCGCTCGGCACCTTCGACCTCGTCGCGCTGGAGCACGGCGGGCGGGCCGAGGACGCCTCGGACCGCTTCTTCTCGCCGCCGGTGCACACCATCCTGCCGGGCCGCTCCCGGAAGATGGACGAGGGCTGGGAGACCCGGCGGCGCCGCGACGACGGCCACGACTGGGTCCGCTACGCCCTCGCGGCGCAGGCGCGGGTCCGCGCGGTCGAGCTCGACACCGGGTGCTACAAGGGGAACGCGGCCGGCTGGGTGTCGCTCGCGGGCCGCGACGGCGAGGGGGGCGCGTGGTCCGAACTGCTGCCCCGCACCCGGCTGGAGCCGGACGCGGTGCACCGCTTCGTCCTGGCGGACGCGCCGCCGGTCACGCAGGTGCGGATGGACATCTTTCCGGACGGGGGCGTGGCCCGGCTCCGTCTGCACGGCTCCCTCACCGGGGAGGGCGCCCGGCAGCTCGCTGCGCGCTACGCGGAGTTGGCGTAGCGGTCTCCGGGGAGCCCGGTACCGGGCCGCGCCCCGAAGGGGCGCCCTGTCGGCCGTGAATATCCGGGAAATTCCCCGTGGTTGTCGTTGACATGACATCTACGCGCGTCAGCATGGGGGTATGAGATTCCCCCCACGAATCGCCCGTGTCAGCGCAATCGGTGCCCTCGCCGCGGGCCTCCTCCTCGGCGCTCCCGCGGCAGCGGCCGGCGCGGCCGCGACGGCGCCCGCGACGGCGGCCGCCGTCACCGCGCCGGCCGCACCGCACGCGCGGATCGCGGCCGTCGGTGACATCTGCTACTCCGCGCTGCCCTCCCAGGCCCACGACACCCTGGCCCTCATCGCGCAGGGCGGCCCGTATCCGTACCCGCAGGACGGCTCGGTCTTCTACAACCGGGAGGGGATACTCCCGCAGCAGCAGACCGGCTACTACCACGAGTACACCGTCGAGACCCCGGGGTCACCGGACCGCGGCGCCCGCCGCATCGTGACCGGTGACAGCTACCGGGAGGACTACTACACCGCCGACCACTACGCGTCCTTCGACCTCGTCGACCGCACCTGCTGACCCCCCACTGCCGACGGCCGCCGCACCCGACCGGGGTGCGGCGGCCGTTCGTTGTCCCGGCGCGCCCCTGAACGACCCCTGCAACCGGTACCGTCTCCACCTCCGGTCCGGTTCCGTTTCGGGCCCGGGGATGCCCCCCGGGGGGTGGCTTTACCGCCCCGAACGGGTAACGTTCCCCACAGAGAGTAATGCATCGGCGGTAGATATGGGGAGTTACCGGTGAGAAACGGCCCAGAGGTGGTTACGTGCGGTGAGGCGATGCTCCTGATGCTCGCCGAACCGGGTATGCCGCTCGAACGTGCCACCCACTTCCGCCGCTCCGTCGCGGGCGCCGAGTCCAACGTCGCCGCCGGGCTGGCCCGGCTGGGCCACTGGGCGCGCTGGATCGGCCGGGTCGGGGACGACCCCGCCGGCGAAGCCGTGCTGCGCGAGCTGCGGGCCGACGGCATCGACGTCTCCTGCGCGGAGATCGACCCCGAGGCTCCCACCGGCCTGCTGCTGCGGGACAGCCACCCGGAGCGCGCGGTCGATGTGCAGTACTACCGCCGGGGCTCGGCGGCCGGTCTGCTCAGCCCCGACCAGATCGCGCCGGAGGCGCTGTCCGGGGTCCGCCTGGTGCACATCACGGGGATCACCCCCATGCTCTCCGAGACGGCCGCGCAGGCCACCAGGGCGCTGGTCGAACGCGCCCGGCAGGCGGGCGCTGCGGTCTCCTTCGACCCCAACGTCCGGCACAAGCTGGGCACCGACCACGAGTGGATACGGATCGTCGGCCCGCTGCTCCGCGAGGCCGATCTCGTCCTCGCGGGGGAGGACGAGCTGGAGCTGCTGCTGGGCGGCGGCGCAGCGGAAGGGGCCAAGGCCCTGCTGGAGATGGGCCGGGCCCGCACGGTGGTGGTCAAGCGGCGGGACCGTACGGCGGTGGCGCACAGCCCCGAGGGCACCTGCGAGCAGCCGCCCTTCCCGGTGCGGGCCGTGGACCCGGTCGGCGCGGGCGACGCGTTCGCCGCCGGGTGGATCTCCGCCTGGCTGCGCGGGCTGGACCACGAGCGCGCGCTCGCCGAGGCGGCGTGTGTCGCGGCGCTGGCCGTGCAGGGCCTCGCGGACACCGACGGGCTGCCCACGGCCGCGGGCCGGGACCGCGCGCTCGAAGCGCTGTCACGCGGCGCCGACGCCGTGCGCCGTTGACGGGCTGCCGGAACGCGGCCCTCGCGGGAGGGGCAGCGCCCTCCGCGCCGGGCCACCACAGAACGAGAGAGGCGGCGAACTTGCCGTGTACCGCTGGGAGATCACCAGAGCCGCGCTGGAGCAGCGCGTCCTCGCCATCGTGCGGGGGGACAACTACGAGACCGCGACGGCGACAGCGGACACCCTGCTCGCGGCGGGGATCACCGGGCTGGAGATCTCCCTGACCACTCCCTTCGCGCTGGAGGCCATCACCACGCTGCGCCGCGAGACCGGCGACGACTCGGTGATCGGCGCCGGGACCGTGCTGGACGGCGCGTCGGCGCGGATGGCGGTGGACGCGGGCGCCCGCTTCCTGGTCTCGCCCAGCCTGGACGCGGACGTGATACGCACGGGGCACCGGTACGGCGTGCCCGTCTTCCCCGGCGTCGCCAGCCCCACGGAGATGGTGCGCGCGCTGGAGCTGGGAGCCGACGCGCTGAAGCTGTTCCCCGCCTCGGCGTACACCCCCGGCTGGCTGCGCGACGTGCGGTCGGCGCTGCCGCAGGCGCCCGTCCTGCCGACCGGGGGCGTCACGGTGGCGCGGGCCCCTGAGTGGATCGCGGCGGGCGCGGTGGCCTGCGGCATGGGCTCCGCGCTGGCCGAGGGGGACCGCGAGGCGGTCACCAAGCGGGTCACCGAGCTGCTGCAGAAGCTGGAGGACGCGGTTCCGGCCGACCTCTGACGCCGGGAGGGGCCGCCCCTTGCCGCTCCTCGCGGGTGCAGGGCCGTTTCCGGCCGGTCGCGCAGTGCCCGCGCCCCTCCGGGGCACAATCCGGTGCCCCGAAGGGGCGCGGGGGCAGGAAGCCCCACGCTCTACGCTAGGGCGCCATGCGGATCAGCGAGTGCCGGGAAGAAGACGTCGGACTGCTCGACAAGCACATGCCCTCTCCGGGCGCGGACTCCTTCCACCAGCGCCGGTACGCGCGGCAGTGCGCGGGTGCGGGAACGTACCTCGTCGCCTGGCGGGACGACCTGCCGGTCGGGAGCTGCGAGGTGCGCTGGGACGGCTGCGCGGCGCCCGAGGTCCAGGCCGTGCACGCGGGGTGCCCCGAGGTGAACGGGCTCGGCGTCTGGCCGGAGACGCTGCGCTCCCAGGGGATCGGCACCGGGCTGATCCGGGAGGCCGAGCGGCTGGCCACGGCGCGCGGCTGCCGGAGCATCGGGCTGGGCGTCGAGCGCAACAACCCGCGGGCGCGGGCGCTGTACCGGCGCCTCGGCTACCGGCCCTCCACGCCGTACCTCGACTGCTGGTCCTACGCGGACGGGGCGGGTGTCGTCCACCGCGTCGCCGACGCCTGCACCTACATGGTGAAGGACCTCGCATAACCCGCACGGATGAGCGCAGAGGGTCATCGGACGTCCGGCAGGGCGACCGGGAGACCCGTGGCGCGGGAGCGCTCACACGCCTCCGCGATCCGCAGCGCCTCCAGCGCCTCCCGCCCGTCGCACGGGTTCGGGACCTCGCCCCGCACCGCCCGCACGAACGCCGCGATCTCCGCCTCGTACGCCGGCCCGAACCGGTCCAGGAAGCCCGGCCAGGGCTTGTCCGTGGGCGGCGGCGCGCTCGGCTCCAGCGAGGTGACCGGCGTCCGGGGATCCAGGCCGACGGCGACCTGGTCCGCCTCGCCCGCCAGCTCCATCCGCACGTCGTACCCCGCTCCGTTGACCCGCGTCGCGCTGGCCGTGCACAGCGTGCCGTCGTCCAGGGTGAGCAGGGCGGCGGCGGTGTCCACATCGCCCGCCTCGCGGAAGACCGCGGGGCCCGCGTCGGAGCCCGCCGCGTAGGCGGAGGCGACCTCGCGGCCCGTCACCCAGCGCACCGCGTCGAAGTCGTGCACCAGGCAGTCGCGGAAGAGGCCGCCGGAGAGGGGGAGGA
>NZ_JAAKZZ010000458.1 GCF_011045075.1 Streptomyces boncukensis | reverse complement strand
GCCCCGTCCGCCCCGGTGCCGCCGGGGCCCGGACGGGGGCTTGCCCGGCCGGACGTCCGCACCCAGGCTGTGCGGATACGGCGTCGGCAAGCGGAAGGGGGAGGGGCCGTGAAGCCTCCCGTGTTCGAGTATCTGGAGCCGCGCACCGTCGAGGACACCGTCCGCATACTGGCCGAGTCCAACGGCGTCGCGGCACTGCTCGCGGGCGGCCAGAGCCTGCTGCCGCTGCTCAACCACCGGCGCATCAGACCCCGCGCGGTGGTTGACCTCAACCGCGTCCCCGGTCTGGACTCCGTGCGGCTGGTCGGGGGATCGGTGCGTATCGGGGCGCTCACCCGGCTCCGCGCGCTGGAGGCGCACGCCGCGTTAGCGGATGTGCTGCCCGTACTGCCGCAGACCGTACGCCTCGTGGCGTACCCGCAGATCCGCAGCCGCGGCACCCTGGGCGGCTCGCTCTGCCACGCGGACCCGGCGGCCGAGCTCCCCGCACTCGCCATGGCCCTGGGCGCCCGGCTGCGGCTCGCCGCGCAGAGCGGCGAGCGCACCGTGGAGGCCGCCGCGTTCTACCACCCCAGGGGCGGCACCACGCTGCGGCCGGGCGAACTGCTGACCGAGGTGGAGTTCCCGCCGGCCGAGCGGTTCCGCTGGCGCTTCGAGGAGGTGCCCCGCGCGGGACAGCGCGGCCTGCCGCTGGTCGGCGCCTGCGCGGGCGTCGTACGCGACACCGATGGCACCGTCACCCGCGCCCGGTTCGCGGGATCCGGGGTCGCGGCGCGCCCGGTGCGGCTCCCCGAGGGCGAACACGCCCTCGTCGGCGGCCCCCTGACGGCCGCGACCGCGCGCGCTGCCGCGGAGGCGGCGGCCGCGTCCGCCGCCCCGCCGTCCGACGCCCACGGCAGCGGCGACTACCGCCGCGCCCTGCTGCGCACCACCCTCCAGCGCGCCCTCGACGAGGTGAGGTCATGACCCGGGACGCCGCCGCTCCGAGCACCCGCGAACGGACCGTCACGCTCACCGTGAACGGCGCCACGCACAGCGCCCGCACCGAGGTGCGCACGCTGCTGAGCGACTTCCTCCGCCACACCCTCGGCCTCACCGGCACCCACGTGGGCTGCGAGGAGGGCGTCTGCGGCTCCTGCACCGTGCTGCTCGACGACGTCCCCGTGCGCTCCTGCCTGCTGCTGGCGGTCCAGGCCGCTGGCGCGCGCGTGGAGACCGTCGAGGGGCTGGCGGTGGACGGCGAACTGACGCCGCTCCAGCAGGCGTTCATGGCGGAGCACGGCCTGCAGTGCGGGTTCTGCACCCCCGGCATCCTGATGAGCCTCACCGCGGCCGAGCGCGAGGGCCTGTCCGAGCCGGAGACCGCGGACGAGGTGCTGGCGGGCCACCGCTGCCGCTGCACCGGATACGCCGGGATCCGCGCGGCGCTCCGCCGCAGCCGCGCCGGCACCGGCCAGGGCGGCGGCGCGGGGGAGGGGGCCCGATGACCGAGGACACCGGCGCCACAGGGCCCGGACCGCTGGGGCGGGCGCTGCCCCGGACGCACGACCCCCGCCTGCTGCGCGGCGACGGCCGCTACGTGGACGACATCGCAGGACCCCAGCGCGGCGTACTGCACGCCGCCGTCCTCCGCAGCCCCGTCGCGCACGGCAGGGTCACCCGCTTCGACGCCACGGCGGCCCGCGAGGACAGCGGGGCGCACCTCGTCCTCGGCCCCGACGGGATCGCCCGGCACACCGGCCCGCTGCCCACCTTCTGGCGGCTGCCCGGCCAGTGGCAGCACACCATCGAGGTGGCCACCCGCACGGTGCGCTACGTCGGGCAGCCCATCGGGCTGGTCGTGGCGGACAGCCGCGCGGCGGCCGAGGACGCGGCCGAGCGCGTGGAGGTCAGCATCGACCCGCTGCCCGCCGTCACCGATGTGGACGCGGCGCTCGCGCCGCGGGCGCCGCTGCTCTACCCCGAGACCGGCACCAACGCCGCCGGGCGGATCCGCCTCGGGGACCCGGAGGCCGACGTCGAACGGGCCATGGCGGACGCCGCGCACCTCGTCACCCGCGAACTCGCCGTCCAGCGGGTCAGCGTGGCGCCGATGGAGCCGCGCGGCCTGCTCGCCGAGTGGACCCCCGCCACCCAGCAGCTCACCGTCTGCTCCAGCACCCAGGTGCCGCACCCCGTGCGCTGCGGGCTCGCCGCGGCGCTGCGGCTGCGCGCCGACCAGGTCCGGGTCACCGTCCCGGACGTCGGCGGCGGCTTCGGCGGCAAGACCACCCTGTACGTGGACGAGACGCTGGTCTGCCTCGCGGCCAAGCTGCTGGGCGGGCGCGTCGCGTGGACCGAGGACCGCGCCGAGGCGATGGCCGCCGACTACCACGGCCGGGGCCAGCGAGCGACGGCCCGGCTGGCGCTCGACGCCGACGGCCGCTTCCTCGCCCTCGACGCCCGGGTGCGCGGCGATCTGGGCGCTTTCGCCACCCAGGGCGGCTCGGGCCCGTTCCAGATCACCGGCCTGTCCCTGGAGGGCCCCTACCGCTTCCCGTGCGCGGGCGCGACCGTCACCGGTGTCTACACCAACGCCACCCCCACCGGCGCCTACCGCGGCTACGGGATGCAGGAGGCGTGCTGGATCCGCGAGCGGCTGATCGCGGAGGCCGCCCGCGAGCTCGGCCTGGACCCGGGCGAGCTGCGGCTGCGCAATCTGATCACCGTCGGCGAGATGCCGTACACCGTCCGCGCCCAGACCACCTACGACACCGGCGACTACCCGGCCACCCTGCAGCGGGCCATGGCCGCGGTGGCCGAGCGGCCCCGGGTGCGCACCGGGCGGCTGCGGCGCGGCGTGGCCGCCGTGCCCAGCGTGGAGGGCACCGGCTACGGGCCGACCGCGCTGCTGGAGCAGATCGGACTGGAGGCGAGCGGCTGGGAGAGCGGCCGGATCCGGATCAACGAGGACGGCACCGTGACCGTCTTCACCGGCGCCGTGTCCCTCGGCCAGGGCATCGAGACGGCGCTGGCCCAGATCGTCGCGGACCGGCTCGGCCTGCCGCTGGAGCGGATCGCCGTCCGGCTGGGCGACACCGACACCAGCCCGCACTCCGACTACAGCTCGCAGGCCAGCCGCTCGCTCGTGCTCTGCGGAACCGCGCTGCTGCGCGCGGGCGAGCGGCTGCGGGCCCGGATGGACGCGCTGGCGGCGGCCCTGCTGGAGACGGTGCCCGAGGACGTGCGGCTCGAAGCGGACGAGACGTTCCGCGGGGAGAAGACCTCCCGCACGGCCACCTGGCGCGAGGTCGCGGCGCGGGGCTGGCTGGGCTGGGGCCGCCCCGAGCACGACCGGATCCGGCTGGAGGAGAGCGTCGACTACGACCCGCCCGACATCACCTTCGCGCACGCCGCGCACGCGGCCGCCGTCGCCGTCGACCTGGACACCGGCGTGGTGACGGTGGAGGGCTACTGGGCGGTCCACGACAGCGGCGTCCTCGTCAACCCCCTGATCGCGGAGGGGCAGACGGTGGGCGAGGGCCTGGGGATGGCGCTGCTGGAGGAGGCGGACTGCGACCCGGCCACGGCCCAGCCCCTGCGGCGCGGCCTCGCGGACTACCCGCTTCCCGCGCCCGCCGACGTGCCGCCCGTCGAGGTCGCGCACACCCGGACGCCCAGTCCGCACAACGAGGGCGGCTTCAAGGGGCTCGGCGAGGGCGGCATCCTGCCCGTGGCGGCCGTCGTCGCGGGCGCGGTCGCGGACGCGGTCCCCGAGATCGCGGCCGGGCTGAACCGCACCCCGCTGACGCCGTACCGCATATGGACGCTGTTGCGGGAGGCGGGCCTGGCCTGACCTGTCGCGCGCCCTTCGCGCCGTAGTGTGGCGGCATGCCTGAAGCTGCGCGCCGTTACGAGATCCTGCTGTACCCGCGGCTCACCGACGAGGAGGGCCACCCCGACCCCGGCGAGGCCGTGCGCTCGGGGGTCGTCGAGGCCACCGGCCGCACGGGCGCCTCGGGCTACCCGCGCTACGAGGGCGACGGCTTCGTCGCGGACATCGACCCCGCGACCCGCACGGTGGAGGCGGTCACGGTGGACGGCGAGGAGCTGGACTACGGCTGGGTGGCCGGCCTCGCGGCCCCCGCACCGGACGACGGGGAATGAGGCCGTGCCCCGTCAGGGGGGCACGCCCTGCGCGCCCCACTCGTCGGTGATCCGGGTGCGCACATGCATCCGCTCGCCCTGCGGGCCGAACAGCGCGAGGAACTCCACCGGCCGCTCGCCCGCGTTGCCGACGCCGTGCGGGGTACGGGTGTCGAACTCGGCCACCTCGCCCGCCGTCAGCACCAGGTCGTGCTCGCCCAGGGCGAGCAGCAGACGGCCGTTGAGGACGTACAGCCACACGTAGCCCTCGTGCGTGAACTGCTCCGGCCGCCCCTCGGACTCGGGGCGCCGCCCCGCTGGGACGATCTGCTTGTACGCGTGCAGCCCGCCCAGATAGCGCGTCAGCGGCACCCACGTCCTGCCGTGCTGGGTGAAGGGGCGCGGGTGGACGTGGGGGTCGCCCGTCTGCGGCGCCCCCACCAGCTCGTCCAGCGGCACGCCGTACGCCCTGGCCAGCGGCAGCAGCAGCTTCAGGGTCGGCTCGCGCCGCCCCGACTCCAGCCGGGAGAGGGTGCTCACCGAGATCCCGGTCTGCTCGCCGAGGCGGGCGAGCGTGGTGCCGCGCGCTGAGCGCAGGGCTCGCAGCCGGGGGCCCACCGCGGTCAGTACCTGTGCCAGATCGTCGTCGGACATGGGTCTATTGCTGTTCCGGCAACGGGGTTTGTCAAGCCGGGGAGCCCGCGTGCACGGTTGCCGGCATGAGCGAACACGACTTCACCCAGCACCCGCACTCCTACGACGTCCTGGTGGCCGGCGGCGGCCCCGCCGGGCTCGGCGGTGCGCTCCAACTGGGCCGGGCGCGGCGCTCGGTCCTCGTCGCCGACGCCGGACACCCCCGCAACGCCCCGGCCGGCGGCGTCCACGCCTACCCCGGCCGGGAGGGCGCACCGCCCGCCGAGCTCCTGGCCGACGCCCGGGAGGAGGTCAGCGCCTACGGCGTGCGGACCGTACGCGCCGCCGTCGTGGCCGCGAAGCCGGATGACGGCGGCTTCCTCGCCGAGCTGGACGACGGCACCGCCGTCCGCGCCCGCCGCCTGCTGGTCGCCACCGGCCTCGTCGACGAGCTCCCCGACGTGCCCGGCCTGGCCGAGCTGTGGGGCACGGACGTGCTGCACTGCCCCTACTGCCACGGCTGGGAGGTGCGCGACCAGCCGGTCGGCATCCTCGCGACGGACCGCACCGGCCCGCTCGCCGTCCACCAGGCGCTGCTGTGGCGGCAGTGGAGCGACGACATCACCCTCTTCCTGCACACGGCCGCCGACCCCGACGACGAGCAGTTCGAGCGGCTCGCGGCGCGCGGTGTCGCCGTCGTCGACGGCGAGGTGCGGGGACTGGAGCGGGACGCGGCGGGGCGGCTGAGCGGCGTGCGCCCGGCCGGCGGGCCCGTGCTGCCGTGCCGGGCGCTGGTGGTGCCCCCGCAGTTCACCGTGCGCTCCCCGCTGTTCGCCTCGCTCGGCCTGGAGCCGGTCGAGCGGGACATGGGCGGTACGCCCCTCGGCACCGTGCTGCCCACGGACGCGACCGGGCGGACCCCCGTCCCGGGGGTGTGGGCCGCGGGGAACGTTGTCGACCCGAGCGCCCAGGTCATAGGCGCCGCCGCGGCGGGGGTCCACGCGGGAGCGATGATCAACTTCGACCTGGTCGAGGAGGAGACCCGCCGGGCGGTCGACGCCGCGCGCCGCGGCCAGTGACCCTGCTGCGCGCCCGTGCACCGCGGGGACGGCGAGGGCAACCGCAGCCCCTCCCCGCCCGG
>NZ_JAAKZZ010000457.1 GCF_011045075.1 Streptomyces boncukensis | reverse complement strand
CGGAAGCGCCACCCGCGCCGGGCCCAGAAGTACACCCTCCACACCGACATGATCCCAGGCGGGTGGGTCCCTTGACACCGACGCCGCCCACCAAAAGCAACGGTGTTGCACTCGGCGGGACACCATCTCCGACAGCGGCTCATCGGCGAGGACTCGGATCCTGGCGCCGAAGCACGCGCCGTCCCCGGGAAAACCCGCTGCATACCGGCCCTTCCCATGGCACGCTCTCGCGGTGAACCGTGAACAGATCTCCCGGCTCGCGCACGCGGACCACCCGATCGCGGCCCCGCTCGACGACGACGCCGTGCGCCGGCTGCTGGACCACGCCATTCCGCGCGGCGGCACCGACGACGCCCCGCGCGCCCTCGATCTCGGCTGCGGCGGCGGCGAGTGGCTCCTGCGGGCGCTGGCCGCGCACCCGCGGCTGCGCGCGGAGGGCGTCGACCGCGCGGAGAGCGCGCTGGCCCACGCGCGCGAGGCCGCGCACGCCCGGGGCGTCCAGGACCGGCTGGTCCTGCACCAGGCGGACGCCGCGGACTTCACCACGGCGCCCGGCGACGGGTTCGACCTGGTGCTGAGCGTCGGTGCCGCACACGCCTTCGGCGGCCTGCCCGCCACCCTCGCGGCGGCCCGCGAGCATCTGGCCCCCGGCGGCCGCGTGCTGGTCGGTGACGGGATCTGGGAGCGGGAGCCGTCCCCCGAAGCCGTCGCCATGCTGGGGGACTTCGCGGACCTGCCGACCACCGTGGACCGCGTCGCCGCCGCCGGGTGGACCCCGGTCCACGGGCACGTCAGCACCCGCCGGGAGCTGGACGACTACGAGTGGGCGTGGACGGGCTCGCTGGCCTCCTGGGCGCTGGACCACCCCGGGGACCCGGACGCCGGGCAGGCGCTGGCGGCGGCCCGCACCCACCGCGACGAGTGGCTGCGCACCTACCGCGACTCCTTCGGGTTCCTCACCCTGGTGCTGCGCCCGTCCGTGCCGCCGACCCAGCGGTGATAGGCGTCCACGTCGACGTTGCTGCCGCACACGATGGTGACCACGTGCCGGCCCGCGAAGCGGGCGCGGTCTTCGAGGATCGCGGCGATGCCGAGCGCGGCCGACGGTTCGACGACGAGGCCCGCGTGGTCGAGGAGCATCCGCATACCGGCCGTGATCGACGGCTCCCGGACCAGGACGGCGTCGTCGGCGACCAGCAGGAGGTCGTCGAGGACGGCCGGGATGGGGCGCCGGCCGGCGACGCCGTCGGCGATGGTGTCGGTCGTGTCGGTGGTGACGACGCTCCCCCGGCGCCACGAGCGGGTCATCGCCGGTGCGCCCAGCGGCTGGACGCAGATCACCTCGGTGCCGGGCGCCATGGCCTTCACCACATGCCCCACGCCGGTGGCCAGCGCCCCGCCGCCGAGGGCGATCAGCACGGCGTCGAACGACGGCGCGGCGTCCACCAGTTCCAGGCCGATGGTCGCCGCGCCCTCGCAGGTCTCGATGTCCAGGCTGTCCTCGACCAGCCGGATGCCGTCGCGGCGCGCGATGGCCGCCGCCCGCTCGCGGGCCGCCTCGTGGTCGCCGTCCACCAGTTCCAGCCGGGCGCCCAGGGCGCGGATGCGCTCCAGCTTGGCCGCCGTCGCGGAGCGGGACGCCACGACGGTGATGTCGAGCCCCCGGCCGCGGCCGGACCAGGCGAGGGCCTGGCCGAGGTTGCCCGCGCTGGCGCACACCGCGGACCGCGAGCCGCCGTCGGCGAGCCGGCTCGCGACGACCTCGGTGCCGCGGCCCTTGAAGCTGCGGACCGGATTCGCCGTCTCCAGCTTGACGCTCACCGCGCACCCGAGGCCGGGCTCCAGCGCCTCGCAGCGGTACAGGGGGGTGTCGAGGAAGGCCGGGTCCATGATCCGGCGGGCCGCCCGGACCCGGTCGGTGTCGAGCCGCGTCTGATGCATGACAGAGCAGCGTAGGGCGTACGGGGCGGCTGAGCCCCTGTCGGCCGACAGGGGCTCAGCTCCCGGCTCCGGTTACAGCTCGGTCCAGGTGAAGGCGACCTTGTCGCCCTCCTTCAGATGGAGCTGGCAGCCGCCCACCTCGGTGGGGGTGCCGTTGACGGAGATGCTCCAGAAGGCGTCCTGGCCGCCGCTCTTGCCGTCGATCGTGGTGACCAGGTAGTCCTCGAAGGACGGGTACCAGGGGCCGTCCCAGGTGAAGCCCTCGTTCTTGGCGGCGTCGTCGAGGGCTGCGGTGGGCGTGGCGCCCGGGGTGTCGTTGGCGCCGTTGTTGGTGCCGTCGCAGGGGTGGGTGCCGCCGGAGGGCGTGGTGACGTCGTGGCCGGTGGTGCTGAGGGTGTCGTCGTAGATCGAGCCGTCCGGGCCCTGGACGCTCAGCGCCACGGTGACCGGGTCGTTGGCCTGGGGCGCGGGGGCCGCCGTCGCGGCCGTCGCCGCCGGGGCAGCCGTCAGGGTGAGGGCCGCCGCGGCCGCCGCCGTGACGAGTGCGGCTCTGCGGGTGGTGAGGGCGTTGCGCATGGGTTTGCCTTTCCTGTTGTGGGTGGTTCGGTGGTGCGTTACGCAGTGGTCTTCGCGCGGCGCTTGCGGGTGACGGCCACCGCCGTCACGCCCGCCGCGATGAGGGCCGCCGCGCCCCCCGCCGCCGGGAGTACGGCGGCGCCGGTCGCGGCCAGGCCCCCGGAGGGCCCGCCGTCGGAGCCGGTGGAGTTCAGGGACTCCGACGTGCCGCCCGTGGCTGCGCCGTCCGCGCCGGAGGAGGAAGACGAGCCCGAGCCGCCCGTGGCGGAGCCGCCGCCGGTGCCGCCGGTGCCGTCAGTGCCGCCCGTGCCGGTTGAGGAGGACGCGCCGCCCGAGCCGTCGCCGCCCGCCGTGTCGCCGCCGGTGCCCGAGGAACCGCTCCCGGAGGCGCCGCCGAAGGTTCCGCCGACGCTGCTCGCGGCGCCGCCGTCCGCACCTCCGTCCGTGCCTCCGTCGGCGCTGCCGCCCGCGCTGTCCGTGCCGCCTGCGCTGGTCGTACCGCTGCTGCCGCCGCCCGGCTCGCAGGTCACCGGCTCCAGACCGGGGGCCGAGCCCTTGCCGTCCACGTCCGCCAGGGACTTGCCGGCCAGGGCCGGGACCGCCTGGGCCGTGGCGCGCAGGGCCATGCCGTCCGCCTTGGGCTTGGAGTAGCCGACCGCGCCGCGGTCGGCCTTCGCGCCGTCGCAGCCCACCTGGACGGTCCGCAGCCAGCCCACGCCCTTGCCCGCGGCCTCGATCCGGCCGCCCGCCGCCAGGGCCTGGACGGCGAGGGCCGTGGAGTTGGCGTTGGCCGGCGGGGTGCCGAAGGAGTTGTCCCGGAAGCCGCCGCCCTTGAGCTGCTGGTCCTCCAGCCACTCCAGGGCCGGTTCGGCGTCCGCCGTACGGCCCGCGCTCAGCAGCGCCTGCACGGCCAGGCCCGTGCTGTCGATGTGGGACTTGCACTTGGCGGGGTCGGACTTGAACGCCAGCGGGTAGCCGCCGTCCGCGCAGCGGGACTTCGCCAGGAACGTCACCGCCTTCGCCGGGGCCTTCCCCGCGCGCTCCAGGGCCAGCACCGCCAGCGACTGGGTGAACTGGTTCGAGCCGTCGCCGGTCGGCAGGTTGTCCGTGAACCGGCCGCTGGGCTGGAGGCGGTCCCGGAGCGTCTTCGTCAGGTTCAGGCCGCCGAACTTCGCGGGGTCGCGGCCCTCCACCACCGCGACGAGCGCGAGCTTCGCGGCGCCGCCCGCGAAGACCCGGCCCGCCCCGCCCCGGTTGACGTAGTCGGCGCTGTTCGCCGCCAGCCAGTCGGTGGCCTTCTTCTGGACGGTGCCGCCGGTGCGCGTCGCCGCCAGGGCCAGTACGGCGTCCGCCGTCAGGCCGTGGTCGCCCCGCGCGTGGGTGTCGTCCGTGAGCTGGGACGCCATCCAGGTCGCCGCGGCGTTCGCGGGGGACGTGAAGTCCTCGTCCGCCTCGGCGTCAGCCTGGGCGGTTCCGGGCAGCAGCAGGACGGTGGCCGTCAGCGCCGTCGCCGGTATCGATGCCAGCGCTCTTCGGGTGTGGGGCATGGGTGTGCTCCTCGTGCTCCTCGTGCGGCTTGTGCGGCTTGTGCGGCTTGTGCGGCTTGTTTGGAGGGGTGAAGGCGACCGGCGCCTCGAACGCGGCGCGGCGTGCGGCGCGGCGCAGCACGGTCAGCACCGCGGGGCCCAGCGCGACCAGCGCGACCAGGTTCGTCACCGCCCGGCCGGTGTCCCAGCCGAAGGTGGAGGTGACCAGGGTGAAGACGGCGAAGCGGTGCAGGTTCTCCAGCACCGGCGCACCGGCCTCGTAGGAGAGCTGGGTGTCAGCGCCCGCCGTGAACGGCCAGAACCACAGGTTCATCAGGAACCCGAAGACATACGCGACGAGGACGCCGTACGCCGCCAGCATCGCGATCTCCGCGCGGCCGGTGACCCGGCGGGGCAGCAGTCCGGCGCCGAGCCCGATCCAGCCGGAGGCGATCATCTGGAACGGCAGCCAGGGGCCGACGCCGGCCGTCAGCAGCCCGGAGGCGAACAGCGAGGTGGCGCCCAGGACGAAGCCGAAGCCGGGCCCGAAGACCCGGCCCGCCAGCACCAGCAGGAAGAACACCGTCTCGATGCCGGCCGTGCCCGCGCCCAGCGGGCGCAGCCCGGCGTTGACCGCCGACAGCACGCCCAGCATCGCGAGTGCCCGGGGGTCGATGCCGCCGGAGGACATCTCCGCGAGGACGACGGCGAGCAGCACCGGCATCGTGACGAGGAAGATGAGCGGCGCGTCGGCGGTGTGCGCCGCGGGCGCGGGCCCCGGCGCGATGAAGAGGGGCCAGCAGAACATGGCCAGCCCCGCGAGGGAGGCCAGTACCAGCACGGTTGCGGTGCGCGCCCGGAGGGGGATCGCCCGGAGTCTTCCCGTGCCCTTTTTCCGGCTCTGGCCACGGGGTGCCCCCTGGGGCGCGTTGCGGACTGCGGGCTCGTCGTAGCCGGCCGCGCCCTGCGGCGAAGCCGCAATCGAACGGGGCCCCGCGCCCCTTCGGGACGCGTCCAGCGCGGGCGGCTCCGACGCCGGGTTCCCCCTCACGTCGACTCCAAGGCGAGGCGTACCTGGTCGACGGTCAGCCACTCCTGGGGGCTGAGCACCTTCGCCACCTGCGGCGCGAACGCGGGCGACGACACCACCACGTCCGGCGTCGCACCGTGCGCCACCGTCTCGCCCTCCGCCATCACCAGCACCCGGTCGGCGGCCTGCGCGGTGAACTCCACGTCGTGCGTGGCCACGACGACAGCGCGGCCCTCGCCCTCGGTGGCGATGCGGCGTACGAGCACGGCGAAGGCGTCCTTGGCGTGGTAGTCGAGGCCGCGGGTCGGCTCGTCCAGCAGCACGACACCGGGCGCCGCCGACAGCTGGACGGCCAGGACGAGGGCCAGGCGCTGGCCCTCCGAGAGGTCGCGCGGATGCCGGTCGCCCGGCACGCCCGGCGCCAGCGCGTCCAGCACGGCCCGCGACGTGCCCGGCGCCGCGCCCGAGTCGGCGTCGGACTGCGCGCACTCCGCTTCCACGGTCTCCAGGTAGAGCAGGTCGCTCGCGGTCTGCGGCACCAGCCCGACCAGCGACCTGGCGGTGCGCGCGGGCACCGCGCCCGGGTCCTGCCCGGCCACCGCCACCCGGCCCGCGTGCCGCTGCCCGGAGCCCTGGAGGGCCCACAGCAGGGAGGACTTGCCGGATCCGTTGCGGCCCATGAGGGCGGTGACCTGGCCGCGCGCCAGCTCCAGGTCCACCTCGCGTACGGCGACGGTGCCGGCGGTCGCGGCGCTCCCGGCGCTCCCGGCGGTTCCGCCCGCCCGGCCCCCGTACACCACGCTGACCCGGTGCGCGGACAGCGCGGGCCCGGCCGGTCCGGGGGGCCCGGGG
>NZ_JAAKZZ010000456.1 GCF_011045075.1 Streptomyces boncukensis | reverse complement strand
GCATGGGGCTGCACAGTGGGGGACGGGGTGCGATGAACGTCGTGCGGCGGCGGAAGGCCGGCCTGTTCGGGATCGGTGCGACGGTGCTGGCGCTGCTTCTCGCCTTCGTCGGCCTCCCGCCGTGGGGCGACGGCGGCGACGGGGACGGCGGCCCGGGGGTCTACGGCGACCCGCGGCCGCGGAGCGGCAGCCCGAGCACCGAGCTGGGCTGGGGCTTCACCCACACACAGAACAGCGCGGACGAGGGGAAGCGGGGCGCCAGGGACCGCGCGGCCCGGCTGCTGTCGGCCGCCCGGCTCCCGCAGAACCAGCACATCATGGGCTGGGGCGCCGACAACCCCGAGCCGTCCCCCGGGCAGTACGACTTCGAGGCGCTGGACCGGCGTGTCGCGTTCATGCGCAAGAGCGGCGCCACTCCCGTCATCACCCTGTGCTGCGCGCCGGACTGGATGAAGAGCGGCGGGAAGGCCGGCTCCACCGACTGGTCCAGGCTGGAGGAGGCGCCCGCGCCCCGGCACTTCGCGGACTTCGCGAAACTGGCGGGCACGGTCGCCCGCCGCTACCCCGACGTGCGGCACTTCATCGTCTGGAACGAGATGAAGGGCTTCTACGACGACACCGCCCGCCGCTGGGACTACGAGGGCTACACCCGCCTCTACAACCTCGTGTACACCGAGTTGAAGAAGGCCGGCAAGGACAATCTGGTCGGCGGCCCGTATGTCGTGATGGACAGCGTCGGCAAGGCCAGTGACAACGCCTCCCGGGTCCGCGGCCCCTGGGGCGCGCTGGACCAGCGCGCGCTGGATGCCGTCTCCTACTGGAGCGAGCACAGGAAGGGCGCCGACTTCGCCGTCGTCGACGGCTCCAGCTACACGATGGACGACCGGCTGCTGCCGGACGAGTTCCGGGCGACCGACAAGCTGACCGCCGTGACCCGCTGGGTGGGACGGGAGACGGGCCTGCCGGTGTGGTGGGCCGAGTGGTACGTCGAGGTCGGCGACGAGCGCGACGAGCGGGACGGCTGGAGCGAGCCGCACCGCGTGGCGGTGCACGCCGGCGCGCTCATCGCGCTGGCCCGCGGCCGGACCGCGACGGCCTTCTACTGGAACCCGCAGAACAGCCGTGCGGCGTGCGCGGGGTGCCTGTGGCGCAACACCCGGCTGGCGGACGGCGGCGAGCCGCTGCCGATGATGCGGCTGCTGACGCGCTTCGCACGGGAGTTCCCGCCGGGGACGCGGTTCGAGCGGGTGCGGATCGCGGAGGACGACGCGCCGAACGTGCGGGTCCTGGCCGACGACGACGCCGTACTGGTGGTCAACACCCTGGCACGCGGCATCGAGGCGAAGATCGACGGCCGTACGTTCGACATGGCCCCCTACGAGGTCCGCTGGCTCAAGCGCTGACCCCGCGCTCTCCGCCCACCGGGGGCGCCCCGAAGGGGCGCCCCCTCCCCGCAAGGGACACCGGCTCAGGACATTGTGACGAACCGCTGGACCAGCGAGGCCGCCAACAGCAGCACCAGCGGCAGGCTGAACCAGAACGTGCTCTGCAGCCACGTCAGTTTCCGCTCTCCCGGACGCCCCACCACCCGCACGGCCTCCCGGGCGGTCAGCAGGACGAGCAGCACGAGGGCCGCCAGCCCGCCCGTCACGGACCACGACGTCCAGGTGACGCGCGGCCCCGCAGGGCCGGGATCGGGGGGATCGGCCGCGGCTCTGGAGCGCACCCGCAGCTCGTACACCGCCGCGTCCTCGTTCGCCACGACCTTCCGCAGCTCCGGGCGCACGTCCAGCGCCGCGATCATCCGCTGCCGCCAGTCCTCCGGGTACCCCGCGTCGAAGTGGAGCGAGGTGGACTGGCCCTCGTTCAGCATCAGATAGGAGTGGGGCCCCGCCTCCCGGAGCGCCTCGACCAGCGCCGGGGCCTCGCGCGCGGAGAGCGGGGCGCGGGTCGGCACGTAGGCGACGCGGGCCATGTCGCGGGCCCCCCAGGGCATCGCCGGGGTGACGTTGTTGACCGGGTCGCTGCTGGGCCACAGCACGCGGGCGCTGGGCCTGTCGTGCGCGTAGACGTACTCCATGGCCGCGACCTCGCCCTCCCGCACCCGCTCGAAGGGCTCGTTGCCCCAGCGGGCCACCAGGAAGCCCCCCATCAGCGTCAGCCCGATCAGCAGCGTGGCGGCGCCCGCGAGCCAGTGCGGGCGGCGCGCGTGCGGGCGCGGGAAGAGGCCGAGCGCCGCGAGCACACAGGCGCCGGGAGCGGCGAACAGGAAGACCCGCAGGGCGATCTCACCGCCGTACGACTGGGCGCCGAACGCGAGGAACGGCAGCGCCGTCAGGACGACCAGCGCCCGGTCCGAGATCCCCCCGCGCAGCCTCCGCAGCAGCCCGAAGGCGGCCAGCGCGAGCGTGCCGCCCGCCAGCCCGACCCGCGCGTACAGCACCAGCTTGTGCGTCTCGCTGCCGCCCTCGATGCGCCCGGAGACGGAGGACGACACATTGCCGCCCACCCCGCCGACCCCGCCGAACAGCTCGTCGAAGTGCCCCGACCAGTACGGCTCGGCCAGATAGCCGATCCACACCGCGAGCAGCACCCCGCACAGCAGCGGCAGCCCGTGGAGCACGCAGCGGCGCACCAGGATCAGGCCGGTCAGCACGCCCAGCATCACGAACGGCGTGAGCTGGTGGCCCGCGACCGAGGCGAGGAACAGCGCCAGCAGCACCCCGAGCAGCACCCCGCGCTCGCCCCGCGGTGCGCCGTCCGGCGGGTCGGACTCGCCCGGCTCCCGGCCGCCGCGCAGGACGCGCGGCTCCCGGAACCACACCAGCAGCAGGGCGACGAAGAGGAGGTAGAAGAGGAAGGTGAAGCCCTGCGGGGAGAAGTAGTCCTGGCCGACCCAGCCCGCCAGGGCGAAGAACCACGCGGCGCACCACTTCGCCCGCCAGCCCGCGCGCACCGCCCGCAGCAGCAGCGCGAGCGGTGCGAGGTAGGCGAGCTGGATCAGGGTGGGCCACCACCGGATCAGGCCCGTCAGATCGTCCACCCCGCACGCCTGTACGAGGAACGCCGCTCCCGCGAAGAAGCCCGGCCAGCTCCAGCGCGCGTCGAGCTCGGGCGCCGCGGTGCCGGTACGGGCGAGGTGGTCCAGAAAGCCCAGGTGCTCCCACGCGGTCGCGAACCGCGGCGGGCCCTCCAGCACGGCCGGGACGGCATGCAGCGAGACGACCGTGACCAGCAGCGCGGCGGTGAGCAGCGCGCGGTGTTGGCGCCGCGTCCACAGCGCGCCCGCGAAGACGGCGACCAGCCCGGCCGCGCCGAGCAGGGTGCCAGGGGGCAGCACGGAGACGAGCCCGAGCCCGCCCATGTCCGCCAGCTCGGCCTCGCCCACGCGGGCCAGCGGCAGCCAGTAGAGCGCTGTCGCGAGGGCGAGGAGCGCCCAGAGCCCGACGGCGCCGGTCAGGTGCCGTGGCCCGCTGTTCGCCGCGGGCTGCGGGTCCGCTGTGGCCGGTCGCGCAGCTCCCCGCGCCCCTTCGGGGCGCTCATGGCGGGCCGGGCTCGGATGCCGCTCCAGGTGCTCGATGTCGGCCCGCAGCTGCAGCGTCGGCGCGTCCGCCGCGCAGGCGTGCGCCCAGCCCGGCGCGGACTGGTCGCCGTGCGCCGCCAGGTCCGACAGGTCGCCGTCCGGCGGGACCTGGTGCCCCGTCCCGTCGCCACGCCCCGGCGGGCTGCTCCTGAGCACCCCGCGCAGCTTCCATCCGGCGATCACGGCCACCACCGTGAGGCTGCCCGCCTCGGCGATGCCCGCGCCCGTCAGGCCCAGCGACGGCAGCAGCGCGACGGTCAGCCCCAGCACCAGCACGCACAGCAGCCCCTGGAGGTAGGCGAGTCCCGAGGTGCGGCTCTGCGCCCGCAGCACCGCGTAGTACGTCTCGATGACGACGCGGAGCACGGCGCCCACCGCGTAGAGCCGCAGCAGCGGCGTCGCCGCCTCGGCGTACCCGTCGCCGAAGACGCCGAGGATCTGCGGTGCCAGCAGGAACAGCCCGCCGCACACCGGCAGCATGATCCGGGTCATCCGGCGCAGCGCCGCGCGGCAGTTGTCCGCGAGCCGCTCCGGAGTGTGCGAGCCCTCGACGGTGAGCGAGGCGCCCATGTTGATGGCGAGGAGGTTGACGGTGCCGCCGATGGTGGCGGTGATGTAGAAGTACGCGTTGTCCGCCGAGCTGACCTGCGCGGCGACGATCACGGGCACGAGGTAGACCACGGCGAGCGAGAACAGCGCGCCCGTGTAGTCGCCGGCCAGGAAGCGGCCCATCTCGCGGTAGCCGGCCGGGCGCGCGGTCTCCTGGGTCGCCGCCATATGACGGGGCACCAGCCGCCGGAAGACCAGCCAGCCCAGCGGGATGGTGGACAGCCCGATGGCCAGCCCCCAGGAGACGAACACCCCGCTGGTGGGGACCGCGGCGGCGAGCACCACCAGCAGCACCAGCTTCACCGTCGAGAACACGGTGTTGCCGACCGGGACCCACTTCGCGCTGCGCAGCCCCGTCAGCACGCCGTCCTGGAGCGTCAGCAGCGACCAGGCGACCACGACCAGCACGAACCCGGCGCCCGGCAGCGCGCCGTGCAGAAAGCGGTACGAGGGGCCCCACCAGTCCAGCGTCAGCAGGAACACCACAGCCGCGCACGCCACCACGGCGGAACTCGCCGCGTATGTACGGAAGATGAGCCGCCCCGTGGTCCGGCCCGCCACCGGGATGAAGCGGGCCAGCGCACCCATCAGGGTGACCGCCGTCAGGCCCGCCAGGAACTTCATCGCGGCGATGGCGGCCGAACCCTGGCCCACCGCGTCATCCGTGTAGTAGCGGGCCGCGACGACCCAGTAGCCGAGGCCGAGGACGGCGGAGATGCCGGTGTTCAGCATCAGTGCGTAGGCATTGCGGAAGAGCTGGCTGCCTCCGCGCCCGCCGCCCTCGGCCGGAGCGCTGACACCGCCGTCGCCGGGGGGCCGCTGTCCTGACTGGCCGGTGGCTGTCCCTGCCGAGGTGGTGGTGTCCGTCACGGGGTGCGCGATCCTCTGGCGTCGGTTCCGTTCAGTGCGGTCCGGTACGCCTGTCTGGCGCGCCGGACGACGGCGTAGCCCTTGCCCAGCGCGCGGTCGCGGGCGAAGCTGCGGCCGAGCGCCTGGCCCTCGATCAGCCGGGTGAACTCCGCCAGGTCCGTGCCGCGCCGCACGGTCAGCCGCGTCAGCGCGTACGGGCTCTGCCGGGTGTGGGCCAGCGCGTTGTTGACGGCGAGCGCCAGACCGTAGCCGCTGTCCCGCACGGCCCGGCGCACCCGGGAGCTGGAGTACCCGAACGGGTAGGCGAACGACACGGGGACGGTGCCGGTCTCGGCCGCGATGAGGTCGCGGCAGTGCGCGATCTCGTACTGCAGCGTGGCGTCCGGGAGCTGGTCCAGCTGGGGGTGCGTATGGCTGTGTCCGCCGATCTCCATCCCCGCGTCCGCCAGTTCGCGCACCTGCTCCCAGGTCAGCATGGTGTCCAGCTCCCCGCCGGTGTGGTGCGGGCCCGGCAGCCAGCCGGTGGAGACGAAGAGGCTGGCGTGGAAGCGGTGCTCGGCCAGGGCGGCGAGGGCGTGGGTGTGCACGCCCGCGTACCCGTCGTCGAAGGTGAGCACGACCGGGCGGGGCGGCAGCGGGCTGCCGGTCCGCCAGGCGTCGCCCAGCTCACGGGTGGTGAGCGGGGTGAAGCCGTGGTCCGCGAGCAGGGCCATCTGGTCCCTGAACGCGCGGGGCGCGACGGAGAGCGCGCGGACCGGCCGCGCCGGATGCTCGGCGATGGCGTGGTACATCAGCACGGGGACGGTCCGGGCGCCCGCGGACGGGCTTCCGCTCTCCGGCGCCGACCCCCGCCGTGCCGCGGGGCCCCGCCCCGGGAG
>NZ_JAAKZZ010000455.1 GCF_011045075.1 Streptomyces boncukensis | reverse complement strand
CTGCTGGGGGAGGCCGGGATCGCTCAGGCCCGGGTGGTCGGTCCGGGGTTCGTGAACGTCACCCTGGAGCGCGGGGCCCGGTGCGCCCTCGTACGGGAGCTGGCCGCGTCCGGGACCGGGCCCAGCCCGTGTGACCGGCCGGGCGTCGACATTCCGCGCTGGGCCGCCGCCACCGGGGAGCCGGCAGCCCGGCTGGCCGTGCGGACCGCTCGCGCCAGTTCCCTCTTCCGCGTGCAGTACGCGTACGCCCGCACCCAGGCGCTGCTGCGGTACGGGCGGGAGGTCGGCGTGCTGCCCGACGCCGGGTGTGTGGACGTGGAGGGGGCCGTCCCCGGTGCCGACCCCGTCCCCGAGGCCGCCTTCGGTGCCGGCTCCGGGGGCGGGGGCGGCGGGCGCTCCGCCGCGCTGCTCGCGCTCCTCGCCGACCGGGCCCGGGTCACGGAGCCCGGTGCGCTGGCCCGGCATCTCGACGCCGTTGCCGGGGCCTTCTTCGACTTCCACGACGCCTGCCCCCCGCTGCCCGCCGGTGACGAGAAACCCGGGGCCGCCCACCGCGGCCGGCTGGCCCTCGCCGAGGCCACCGGCGCGGTGCTGGCCGGCGGCCTGGCCCAGCTCGGCGTCACCGCCCCCGCCCGTATCTGAGTACCAGAGGGACCACCACGAGTCATGAGCCGTTCCGCACACCCCGCAGGCCCCCGGCACGCCGATGTGCTGCCCGAGGGGCGCTCCGCCGGAAGCACCGCGCCGCCCGCCGACCTCAACGCGCTGGACCCCCGGGTCTGGGCGCAGACCGTACGGCGGACCCCCGAGGGGGCCGTCACCGTGGGAGGGATCGACGTACGGAAGCTCGCGCACGAGTTCGGTACGCCCGCCTATGTGCTCGACGAGACCGACTTCCGCGCCCGCTGCCGCGCCTGGCGCGACGCCTTCGGCGCCGACGCCGACGTCTTCTACGCCGGCAAGGCGTTCCTCTGCCGCGCCGTCGTCCGCTGGCTGCACGAGGAGGGGCTGAACCTCGACGTCTGCTCCGGCGGCGAGCTGGCGACCGCGCTCGGGGCCGGGATGCCCGCCGAGCGGATCGCGCTGCACGGCAACAACAAGTCGCAGGACGAGATCGAGCGGGCCGTCGGCGCCGGTGTCGGCCGGATCGTGCTGGACTCCTTCCAGGAGATCGTCCGCGTCGCGCACACCGCCGCGCGGCTCGGGGTGCGGCAGCGGGTGCAGCTGAGGGTCACGGTCGGTGTCGAGGCGCATACGCACGAGTTCATCGCGACGGCGCACGAGGATCAGAAGTTCGGTCTGGCGCTCGCCGAGGGGCAGGCGGCCGAGGCCGTGCGCCGGGTGCTGCAGCTCGACAGCCTGGAGCTGACCGGCATCCACTCGCACATCGGCTCGCAGATCTTCGACATGGCCGGGTTCGAGGTGTCGGCGCGGCGGGTCGTCGGGCTGCTGGCCGAGGTCCGCGACGAGCACGGGATCGAGCTGCCGGAGATCGACCTCGGGGGCGGCCTGGGCATCGCGTACACCTCCGAGGACGACCCCGCCGAGCCGCACGACATCGCCAAGGCGCTGCGCGACATCGTCACCCGGGAGTGTGAGGGCGCCGCGCTGGCGGTGCCGCGGCTGTCCGTGGAGCCGGGGCGGGCCATCGTCGGCCCGACCGCGTTTACGCTGTACGAGGTGGGCACGCTCAAGGAGCTGGAGGGCCTGCGCACGTACGTCAGCGTGGACGGCGGCATGTCGGACAACATCCGCACCGCGCTGTACGACGCGGAGTACAGCGTGGCGCTCGTCTCCCGTTCCTCCCCGGCGCCTCCCATGCTCAGCCGGGTCGTCGGCAAGCACTGCGAGAGCGGTGACATCGTGGTGCGGGACGCGTTCCTGCCCGCCGATCTGGGCCCCGGCGACCTGCTGGCCGTGCCCGCGACGGGTGCGTACTGCCGTTCGATGGCGAGCAACTACAACCACGCCCTGCGCCCGCCGGTCGTCGCCGTCCGGGACGGCGCCGCACGGGTGATCGTCCGGCGGGAGACGGAGGAGGATCTGCTGCGGCTCGATGTCGGCTAGCGAGATCTGAGTCCCACATACTGGTACCCGCGTGGATTCTCCCGCTCGGTACGTGAGACTTGGGACCATCCTCCATGCGAGGGCACAGACGGAAGAACAGACGGAAAACGAGGTCAGATGATGCGTACGCGTCCGTTGAAGGTGGCGCTGCTGGGCTGTGGGGTCGTCGGCTCCGAGGTGGCGCGCATCATGACGGCGCACGCGGACGACCTCGCCCAGCGCATCGGCGCCCCGGTCGAGCTGGCCGGGGTGGCGGTGCGCAGGCCCGACCGGGTGCGCGAGGGGATCGACCCGTCCCTCGTCACCACCGACGCCGCCGCGCTGGCCGCCCGGGAGGACGTCGACGCCGTGGTGGAGGTGATCGGCGGGATCGAGCCCGCGCGCACCCTGATCACCTCCGCCTTCGAGCACGGCGCCAGCGTGGTGACCGCGAACAAGGCGCTGCTCGCCGAGGACGGCGCCGCGCTGCACGAGGCGGCCGAGAAGTACGGCGCCGACCTGTTCTACGAGGCCGCCGTCGCCGCCGCCATCCCGCTGGTGCGCCCGCTGCGCGAGTCGCTCGCCGGCGACACGGTCAACCGGGTGCTGGGCATCGTCAACGGCACGACGAACTTCATCCTGGACCGGATGGACTCCACCGGCGCCGGCTACAGCGAGGCGCTGGACGAGGCCACCGCGCTCGGCTACGCGGAGGCCGACCCGACCGCCGACGTCGAGGGCTTCGACGCGGCCGCCAAGGCCGCCATCCTCGCCGGTATCGCCTTCCACACCCGGGTGCGGCTCGACGACGTCCACCGCGAGGGGCTGACCGAGGTCACGGCCGCCGACATCGCCTCGGCGAAACGCATGGGCTGCACGGTGAAGCTGCTGGCCATCTGCGAGCGCGCCGTCGACGGCCGCTCCGTGACCGCCCGGGTGCACCCCGCGATGATCCCGCTGGGCCACCCGCTGGCCTCGGTGCGCGAGGCGTACAACGCGGTGTTCGTGGAGGCCGAGGCCGCGGGCCGGCTGATGTTCTACGGGCCGGGCGCGGGCGGCTCGCCCACCGCGTCCGCCGTGCTCGGGGACCTGGTGGCGGCCTGCCGGAACAAGCTGAACGGGGCGAAGGGGCCCGGCGAGTCCGCCTACACCCAGCTGCCGGTCTCGCCGATGGGCGAGGTGGTCACGCGCTACCACATCAGCCTCGACGTGGCCGACATCCCGGGCGTCCTCGCCCAGGTCGCCGCGGTCTTCGCGGAGCACGGGGTCTCCATCGACACCGTGCGCCAGAAGGGCAAGGACGGCGGGCACGACGGGGCCTGGCTCGTCGTGGTCACCCACCACGCGCCGGACGCCGCGCTCGGCGCGACCGTCGAGGCGCTGCGTCAACTCGACACCGTGCGCGGTGTCGCCAGCATCATGCGGGTCGAAGGAGAGTAGGAAAGTGACCGTGATGGATTCCTCGCCGGGCCGAATGCCCGGCGCCGCCGGGCAGCCCGTCGGCGGACCGGCCACCCATCAGTGGCGCGGCATCATCGAGGAGTACCGGGGCCGGCTCCCGGTCGGCGCGGACACCGTTCCCGTGACGCTCCGTGAGGGAGGCACTCCGCTCGTTCCCGCGCGGGTGCTGTCCGAACAGACCGGCTGCGAGGTCCACTTGAAGGTCGAGGGGGCCAACCCCACCGGCTCCTTCAAGGACCGCGGCATGACGATGGCGATCACAAAGGCAAGGGCGGACGGCGCCCAGGCCGTCATCTGCGCCTCCACGGGCAACACCTCGGCCTCGGCGGCCGCCTACGCCGTACGGGCCGGGATGGTCTGCGCCGTACTGGTCCCGCAGGGCAAGATCGCACTGGGCAAGATGGGTCAGGCGCTGGTGCACGGCTCCCAGATCCTCCAGGTGGACGGCAACTTCGACGACTGTCTGCGGCTGGCCCGCGGGCTCTCCGAGAAATACCCCGTCGCACTGGTGAATTCGGTGAACCCGTCCCGGATCGAGGGCCAGAAGACGGCGGCCTTCGAGATCGTGGACATGCTGGGGGACGCGCCGGACCTCCACGTCCTCCCGGTGGGCAACGCCGGGAACATCACGGCGTACTGGAAGGGCTACCAGGAGTACGCGGCGGACGGCCCCGCCACCCGCACCCCCCGGATGTGGGGCTTCCAGGCGTCCGGCTCCGCGCCCATCGTGCGCGGCGCGCCGGTCGCGGAGCCGAGCACCATCGCCACCGCGATCCGGATCGGCAACCCGGCCTCCTGGAAGCCGGCCGAGCAGGCGCGGGACGAGTCCGGCGGCGCCATCCGGGCCGTGACCGACCGTCAGATCCTGCGGGCCTACCGGCTCTTGGCCGCGCAGGAGGGCGTCTTCGTGGAGCCCGCCTCGGCCGCCTCGGTCGCGGGCCTGCTGCAGGCCGCGGAGGAGGGCGAGCTGGCCCCGGGGCAGCGGGTCGTGTGCACGGTCACCGGCAACGGCCTGAAGGATCCGGACTGGGCCGTGGCGGGTGCGCCACAGCCCATCACGGTTCCGGTGGACGCCGACACGGCGGCCCGGCAGCTGGGGCTGGCCTAGGGGGCCGGGGCGTGCCCGGCCCGGCCCGTGCCCGGTGGGGTCCTGCTGGGTACGGGCTGCCCCGTGCGCGCGTTGCGGGGTGCGGGTGATGTGCGGCTGGTCGCGCAGTTCCCCGCGCCCCTGGCGGGACGCCCCCGTCGCTGCCGTCAGGACTCCCTGGGGCACGGGACCGCTTGCGACACGCATCGTGCGCCTCCCGTGCGCCCTATGTCGCCACTGAACCTTCCTTCGATAGGCTGAGATTCACCCCGGGATTCACCCCGGCTCGCGAACACCCCCCTTGCTGGTTTCGGGAGCCGTGACCGGTCCGGCCCGCTGCCGCGGTTCCAGGGGTGCTGCCACCAGACCAAGGCTGCCGCAACCAAACCAAGGAGAGTCATCGGGAGATGGCCGGTCCCGCCTTCCGCGCCGCCGCCGTCCGGGTACGTGTGCCTGCCTCCAGCGCCAACCTCGGCCCCGGGTTCGACGCCCTGGGCCTGGCCCTGGGGCTGTACGACGATGTCGTCGTCCGCGTCGCCGACGCCGGGCTGCACATCGACATCGCGGGCGAGGGCGCCGACAGCCTGCCCCGCGACGAGAGCCACCTGCTCGTACGCTCCCTGCGCACCGCCTTCGAGCTGCTGGGCGGCCAGCCGCGCGGGCTGGAGGTCGTCTGCGCCAACCGCATCCCGCACGGGCGCGGCCTCGGCTCCTCCTCCGCCGCCATCTGCGCGGGGGTGATGGCGGCCCGCGCGGTCACCACCGGAGGCGAGGCCCGGCTGGACGACACCGCGCTGCTGGAACTGGCCACCGAGATCGAGGGCCACCCGGACAACGTCGCCGCCTGCCTGCTGGGCGGCCTCACGCTGGCGTGGACGGACGCGGGGGCCGCGCGTGCGATCCGGCTGGAGCCCGCCGCGTCCCTCGTCCCGGTGGTCTTCGTGCCCGCGTGGCCGCTGCAGACCCGGACCGCGCGCGGCCTGCTGCCGCGCACCGTCCCGCACGTCGACGCCGCCTTCAACGCGGGCCGCGCCGCGCTGCTGGTCGAGGCCCTCACCCGGCGCCCCGAGCTGCTGCTGGCGGCGACGGAGGACCGGCTGCACCAGGAGTACCGTGCTCCGGCGATGCCGCAGAGCGCCGACCTGGTGACCCGGCTGCGCGCCGACGGCGTCCCCGCGGTCGTCTCCGGGGCCGGGCCCACGGTGCTGGCGCTGGCCGCGGACCAGGGCGAGGCGGACAAGGTGTCCCGGCTGGCGGGGGAGGGCTGGACGGCGAACAGGCTGGCCCTTGACGCCGCAGGGGCGAGCGTCCTGCCGCTCAGCACGGGCGGCACGGGCGGTCGGGAGGGGG
>NZ_JAAKZZ010000454.1 GCF_011045075.1 Streptomyces boncukensis | reverse complement strand
GCGCTCGGTACCCCGCCCGAGGGGGCCGCGCCGCACCGGATCTCCGCGTTCACCGCCTTCCTTCCCCTCCTCGTGCCGCTGCTGCTGATCGTCGCGAACACGGTCGCGACCGCGATCGACCAGAACGCGCAGCACGCCGTCGGCGACGACGACAAGTACGATCCCTCGCCCGTCCCGGAGGCGCTCTCCTTCATCGGGAGCCCGGTCGTGGCGCTGCTCATCGGCCTGGTGCTGGCCGTCTATGTGCTGCTGCCGCGCTGGACGACCCGTACGCAGGTGAGCGGCTGGCTGTCCGAGGCCGCCTCCTCGGCGGGGCTCATCATCCTGATCACCGGCGCGGGCGGCGCGCTGGGCCAGGTGCTGCGCGCGTCCGGGGTCGGGGACGAGATGGCGGAGGCCATCGCCTCCTGGAGCCTGCCGGGGGTGCTCGTACCGTTCCTCATCGCGACCCTGGTGCGGCTCGCTCAGGGGTCCGGGACGGTAGCCATGATCACTGCGGCCTCGGTGTCCGCGCCGCTGGTCGACGGGCTGGGGATCTCGGCGCTGCTGGCGGCGCTGGGCTGCTGTGCGGGCTCGATGGTCTTCAGCTACTTCAGCGACTCCTACTTCTGGGTGGTGACCCGGTTCACCGGGCTGGACGGCGTCGCGGCGCTGCGCGGCTGGTCCGGCATCACGACGGCGGTGTGGCTCGGCTCGCTGCCGCTGCTGCTGGTCGCGAGCGTGGTCCTGTGAGCGCCCGCCTCTTCCCGGGACGGCGCCCGGGGACGCGTCTGCCGGGCCCTGCTGCGCCGCCGTCTGCGCCTGGCGCCGTGGCCGCTCGCGCAGTTTCCCGCGCCCCTGACGGGGCGCACCTGCGCGCCCCTTCCCCCGGCGCTTGGGCAGTCTGCGCCAGGGGCGCAGGGTGGGCAAGCGCAGCCCCGCACCCGCCAACGGCGGCGCACCCCCACCGCCGTCAGGCGGGGGTTGCGAAGGGGCGGAGCCCCTGGACTCGCCCTGCGCTGAGGGCGTCAGGAGCTCTCCGGCCACGTTCGCGCCGCTCGCAGCGGCAGAAGCGGCGCTCCGCCGGAGCGGCGGCGGCGGGCGTGCCCGGCAGGACGCCCGCGAGGCGGGTGTCCGCGGCCCGATGCCGGGTGTGCGGCTGGGGGTTTGGGGGCCCGCGGCGAAGCCGCTATCGGATGCAGTCCCCAACTTACGCTGCGGGAAGGGGCGGGATAGGGGAGAGGCCCGCCG
The DNA here is from genome assembly GCF_011045075.1 of Streptomyces boncukensis. GTDB lineage: Bacteria > Actinomycetota > Actinomycetes > Streptomycetales > Streptomycetaceae > Streptomyces > Streptomyces boncukensis. The sequence goes on along the minus strand of NZ_JAAKZZ010000454.1, from coordinate 4,726 downwards.
CAGGCGTACGTCGCAGCCACAAGGAGGCACTGTGAACAGCGGAGTGCTGGTCATCGCCGATGACCTGACCGGCGCCAACGCGACGGCGGCCGCCTTCGCCCGCACCGGTATGCGCGCCGTCACCGTGGGCGCCGACCAGGACCCGCGCGTCGCCGCGGAGTTCGCCACCCGCTTCGACGTGGTCGTCGCGAGCACCGACGCCCGGCACAGCCCGCCCGCCGAGGCCGCAGCCCGGATGCGCGCCCTCATCCGCGCCGCGGGGCCGTCCGCCGCGCTGGTGAGCAACCGCGTCGACTCCACGCTGCGCGGCAACCTCGGCGCCACCACCGAGGCCGCGCTCCGCGCCGTACGCGAGACCACCGGACGGCGCGCCGTCGCGCTGTGCGCGCCCGCGCACCCGGAGGCGGGACGGCTGACCGTGCAGGGCCGCCAGCTTCTCGACGGCGTACGGCTGGAGGAGACCGAACTGGCCCGCGACCCCCGCTCGCCGCTGCCCACCTCGGACGTCGCGGCGCTGCTGCGGCGGCAGGCGGAGCTGCGTACCGCCCTGCTGCCGCTGGAGGCCGTCACCGGAACCGACGGCGGCGAGCTGCGCGCGCTCGTCGCGAAGTCCCTCGCCGAGGGGGCCGAGGTGCTGATCGCCGACGCGCTCACCACCGAGCACCTGGACCGGGTCGCCGAGGCCGCCGTCGGCGCGACCGCGCGGGACGACGCGGATCCGGACCCTGTCTGGGTCGGCGTCGACCCGGGCCCCGGCACGGTGGCGCTCGCGCGGGCGCTGGGCCTCACCCGGCACACCGGCGGCGCGCCCGTGCTCGCCGTATCCGGCTCGGCCACCCGCCTCACCCGGCTGCAGCTCGCCCGGCTGCGCGCCGAGTTCCCGGTCACCGCCGTACGGATACCGGGCAGCGGCACCCCGGCCGAGGCCGAGGAGGCGGCGGCACGGCTGGACGCGGCGCTGGGCCGCGCGGGCCCGGACGAGGTGGTGCTGCTCACGACCGTGCTCGACGACGCGGACGTGGTCGACCGGATCGGCCCCCGCGAGGCCGAGCTGCTGCCCCGCGCCCTGGCCCGTACCGCACGCCGGGCACTCGAACGGCACAGGGTCGACGGGCTGTTCGCGACCGGCGGCGACGTCGCGGCGGCGCTGTTCGCGGAGCTGGCGGCGCGCGGCCTGGACGTCGAGGAGGAGCTGGTGCCGCTCGCGGTCGCGGGCAGCTTCGTGGGCGGGCCGTGGGCCGGGCTGCCGGTGGTCACCAAGGGCGGGCTCGTCGGGGACGCCGGCACGACCGTGGACTGCGTCAGCTATCTGCGGCGCGCCGCGGCCGTGGCCCGCAGACACGTCCGCGCGGCGGACGCGAGGAACACCCCGGGCCAACCACGGCACACACAACAACCACAGCACACGCAGCACACACAACACACACAGACCGCACAGAAGGAGGACTGATGAACCGTCCCGTACTGGCCGTCACCCTCGGCGACCCCGTGGGCATCGGTCCCGAGATCACCGCGCGGACACTCGCGGAGATCGCGGGAGAGGAGGGCCACCACGGCATCGCCGTCGGCGACGCGGAGGCGTTGCGCAAGGGGGCGCGCGCCGCCGGGGTCGACGTCGAGGTGCGCGAAGTGCGCGACTTCGCCGTCCCGCCCGCCGGGCCGGGCGTCATCGACGTCCACGACACGGGGGTGCTCGGCGCGGACGTACCGGAGTGGGGAACCGTCGACGCGCGGGCCGGGCGGGCCGCCGTGACCGCGATCGAGGTCGCCACGCGCGCCGCGCTGGACGGCGCGGTCAGCGGCATCGTCACCGGCCCGATCAACAAGGAGGCTATCTGGCAGACTGGCTCGCGGCACCTCGGGCACACCGAGATGCTGGGGGAACTGACCGGGGTCACGCGCCAGGACACCATGTTCGTGGTGCGGAACACCGCCGCGCAGGGACACGCGCAGGGACACCACCTGCGCATCTTCTTCACCACCAGGCATGTGTCGCTGCGCCGGGCCCTCGACCAGATCACCGAGGAGCGCGTCGGGCACTCGATCAGGGAGGCGGTCACGGCGCTGAGGGTCTTCGGCACCGAGCACCCGCGGCTGGCGGTGGCCGCGATCAACCCGCACGGCGGCGAGAACGGCGCCTTCGGCGACGAGGAGATCGTCCACCTGGCCCCGGCGGTGGCGGCGGCGCGGGCCGAGGGCCTGGAGGTGACGGGCCCGGTCCCCGCCGACTCCGTCTTCCACCAGGGCCTGACGGGCCGCTTCGACGGCGTCCTCTCGCACTTCCACGACCAGGGCCACATCCCGGCCAAGACCTACGACTTCGACGGCACCATCTCCGTCACCGTGGGGCTGCCGATCCTGCGCACGTCGGTCGACCACGGCACGGCGTTCGACATCGCGGGCACCGGCAGGGCCGACCACGCGACGATGCTCTCCGCGTACCGCGCGGCCGTCGACTACGCCCCGTACGCCCCCCTGATCCGCGAGACCTACGGCACCTGACAGCGATGGCAACTGACACCCCCTCACCCCGCCGGGGCACCCGTGCCCGCCACGAGAGCCTGCTGCGGCTGCTCCGCGAGGGCACCACGCAGGTCGACGAGCTCGCCGCCGCGCTGGGCGTCTCCCCGTCCACCGTCCGCCGCGACCTGGGGCGGCTGACGGAGGACCGCAGGGTGGCGCGGACGTACGGCGGGGCCGTGGTGCCGGAGGCACTCCAGGAGCGGCCGGTCGCGGAAAGCGCCCTGGTGCGGCCCGAGGCCAAGGCGGCCATCGCGGCGGCGGCGCACGCGCTGGTCCCGGAGCGGGGCGCGGTCTTCATCGACGCGGGCACGACCTGCGCGGCCCTGGCCCGGCGGCTCGCACAGGCGGGGCACGAGGGCACGGTCGTCACCCGGGGCCTGGAGACGGCCACGCTGCTGGCGGACGCGCCGGGGATCGAACTGGTGCTGCTGGGTGGCAGCGTGCGCCCGCTCAGCCACGGCATGGTCGGCCCGCTGGTCGACCTGGCGCTGGACCGGCTGTCGTTCGCGGCGGCGTTCCTGGGGGCCGACGCGGTGGACCCGGTACGCGGGGTGGGGGAGCCGACGCTGGAGGAGACGGCGGTCAAGGAGCGGATCGCGGCGCGCGCCGCGCGGGTGGCGGTGCTGGCCGACGCGGCGAAGCTGGCCCCGGACGCCCCCGCGTGGGCCCTCCCGGGGGAGGGCTGGACCCTGATCACCGACACGGAGGCCCCGCAGGACCTGGAACGCCGCTGCGCGGAGGAGTCGGTGACCCTGGTGCGAGCCGCGCCACCGCCGTAACCCGCGAAGCGCGGCTGGGTACGGGGCGGTGCTCCGCGTCATCCACGCGGCTCGGGCGGTGCCGGTGCGTCCGGTACGGGCTTGCACGGCTTCGGTTCGGTCGTGGAGGTGAAGAAGCTCCGCATGGTCAGCTTGCCGCCGTCGCGGGCCTCGTTCTCGAAACCCAGGTAGTCGCCGGGGCTCAGCCGGATCTTCCACCGGTCCTCGCGGGCCGGCTCGGCCTCGGTGACGGTTGGGCGCCCCGTCGGCTCCTCGAACGTGGGCCCCGTCCGCATGCCGAGCAGGATGTGCGTGGTGCCGTTTCCACGCCGCTGACCGCAGTGGTAGCCGGGCTTGAGCTCGTCGAAGCTCACCCGGACCCCCTCGGAGCGCAGGCGCTCGGCGAGTTCGTGCTGCTCCGCGCGGTCGACCAGCAGTTCGTGCAGGGTGAGGGTGATGCTGCCGTCCCGGTGCTTGTGGATGGCGTACGCCGCCGAGCTGCCGGTGGAGGCGGGCAGGGCGACCGCCGCGGCGGCCGCGGCCCCGACGGCGGCGGTGGCGAGCACCGCGCGCCGCGGCGTGACCCGGCGGCGCGCCCGCGCGGCCTCCTCAGGGGCGCCGGGGGCGAGGAGCACCTCGCGCTTGAGTTCGTTCAGCAGCTTGTCCTCGAAGGTCTGGGTGCTCATGCCTCTCCCCTGGTGTACGCGAGTCCCGCAGGACCCGGAGTTCCCGGCGCGGTGCCCGCTGCGTTCGCCGTGTCTGCCGTGTCCGGGACGTCTACGGCTGCCGCCGACCGCAGCGCCTTGCGCGCCCGGTGCAGCCGGACCCGTGCGGCGATCTGGCGGATCCCCAGCGCGGTGGCGGCCTCGGCGACGGTGAGCTGGTCCACGACCACGAGTTCGAGGACCGCGCGCTCGCTCTCCGGCAGGCCGTCGAGCGCGGCCAGGGCGCGCCGCGCGGCGCGCTCCGCGTCGAGCTTGTCCTCCAGCCGGGAGATGTCGTCCTCGTCCAGCAGCCGGCGCCCGGCGATCCGGCTGCCGAGCTCCGCCTGCCGCGCGCTGCGCCGGAACTCCGCCGACACGGTGTTCCGTGCGATGCCGTACAGCCAGGCGGTCTCGCTGCCGCGGCCCGGACGGTAGGTGTGCGCGGAGTCGATCACCGCGAGGAAGGTCTCCGCTGTGAGGTCGGCGACGGTGTGCGGATCGGACACGCGTCTGGCCATGAAGCGGGTGACCGCGTCGACATGGCGCCGGTAGAAGACCTCGAACGCCGCGGGATCGCGTATCGCCGCGGCGGGTCCGCGCCGGTTTCGGGTGTCGGATGTCAAGGTGCGTACCTCCTCGTCGAACCGGACATCACCCTTACTTGGCGGGGCGCGGCAGAAGCGTTACACCGGGCGCGGGCAAGGGGGACCGCCGGTTCGGCGGAGGAGGAGGGAGAGGGAG
>NZ_JAAKZZ010000453.1 GCF_011045075.1 Streptomyces boncukensis | reverse complement strand
CCCCAGACCCCACACCGCCGCCAAGTCCGGATCCTCCAGCCGATCCGAACGGCCCACCGACACCGCACCCCGCGTCAACACCCACAACGGCGCCGGGACCTCACCCAGCGCCTGCACCACAGACAGCGCGTCCGCGCACCCGGACGCAAGCAGCACCACACCGGACACATCGGGCAGCTGCGCAACCTCCCCGACCGGGACACTCACCACCGTCGCACCCGCCGCGGACAGCGCCCCCAACACCTCACCACCCCCGGACCCGATGACCACCCAGGTACCGGACAACGCCGCCGGAGGCAGATCGGTCAGCGGCTTCCAGGTGACCTGGTAACGCCACGAATCCAGCGTGGAGCGCTCCTGGTGACGCCTGCGCCACGCGGACAGCGCCGGCAGCGCCGATTCCAGACCGGCCAACTCCTCCAGATCCTCACGCTCGACCGCATCCCAGAACGCGGAATCGGTCACATCGCCGCCAGCCTGCCTCACTGAGGTCTCCGGCCAGTACCGCTCACGCTGGAAGGCGTAGGTGGGAAGGTCGACCACCCGGCCGCCCCAGCCCGCGAACACCTTCGCCCAGTCGACCTCGACACCGGACGTCCACAGACGGCTCACCGCGCCGAGGGCTGTCTCCACCTCGTCCCGGTCCTTACGCAACACCGGTGCGAACACCGCATCGCCGACACTCTCCTGAGCCATGCCGGACAGCACGCCGTCCGGACCCAGCTCCAGGAACCGGGTCACACCGAGCTCAGCCGTGGCCGTGATGCCGTCGGCAAAACGGACCGTCCGGCGCACCTGGCGCAGCCAGTACTCCGGTTCCTGCATCAATCCCGGCTCAGCCACCGCGCCCGTCAGATTCGACACCACCGGGATCCGCGCCGGGCTGAACGACAGGCCGGACAGGACGCTCGCGAACTCCTCCAGCACCGGCTCCATCAGGGCTGAGTGGAAGGCGTGCGAGACCGTCAGGGCGTTGGTCCGCCAGCCACGCGTCGCGCACTCGGCTGCGTAGCGCTCGATAGCCTGCAGGTCGCCGGAGAGCACCACCGAGCGCGGGCCGTTGACCGCCGCCACATCCAGCCCGGAATCGGCGGAATCGGCGACATCAGCTTCCGTCGCCTGCACCGCCAGCATCCCGCCACCCGGCGGCAGCCCCTGCATCAGGCGGCCACGCTCGGCAACCAGCGTGCACGCGTCATCCAGATCGAGAATCCCCGACACATGCGCGGCGACGATCTCACCCAACGAATGCCCCAGCACCACATCCGGGACCACGCCCCACGACTCCACCAGCCGGTACAGGGCCACTTCGAGCGCGAACAACCCCGCCTGCGCCCACAGCGTGCCCTCCAGACCGACACCCCCGGCCAGCACCTCACGCAGCGGACGCTCCAACCGCACATCCAACCGCGCACACACCGCATCGAACGCCTCGGCGAACACCGGGAACGCCTCATACAACCCCAGGCCCATCCCGGCACGCTGCGCGCCCTGCCCCGTGAACAGGAACGCCAACCGACCCTCCCCGGCGACGCCGGAGGCGAGCGTCGCATCCCCGGCCAGCACCACACGGTGCTCCAGCCCGGCCCGCGCCGTGGCCAGCGACCAGCCCACATCCACCGCGTCCAGCTCCGGCCGCTCCGCCACGAACGACCGCAACCGCTCCACCTGCCCCCGCAGCGCGGCCTCGGACTTCCCCGAGACCACCCACGGCACCGACGCAGGGGGCTGAGACGTCGCAGAGCCGAGAGCCGGTTCAGCCTGTGGGGGCGCCTGCTCCAGGACCACGTGCGCGTTCGTGCCGCTGATCCCGAACGACGACACCGCCGCACGGCGCGGCCGGTCGGCCGCCGACCATTCCCGGGGCTCGGTCAGCAGTTCCACCGCGCCGGCGGACCAGTCCACCTGCGGTGACGGCTCATCCACATGCAGTGTCGCCGGGAGCAGGCCATGCTGCATCGCCATCACCATCTTGATCACACCCGCGACGCCCGCCGCCGCCTGCGTATGCCCGATGTTCGACTTGACCGAGCCCAGCCACACCGGCTCACCGTCCTCGCCGCGCTCCTGGCCGTAGGTCGCCGACAGCGCCTGCGCCTCGATCGGATCCCCGAGGCGGGTGCCGGTGCCGTGCGCCTCCACGGCATCCACGTCCGCAGCCGTGAGGCGGGCGTTCGACAGCGCCTGGCGGATCACGCGCTGCTGAGAGGGGCCGTTCGGCGCCGTCAGACCGCTCGACGCACCGTCCTGGTTGACGGCACTGCCCCGGACCACGGCCAGCACCCGGTGGCCGTTGCGCCGCGCGTCCGACAGCCGCTCCACCAGCACCGCCGCAACGCCCTCCGACATGCCGGTGCCGTCCGCGGCAGCCGCGAAGGACTTGCAGCGGCCGTCCGACGCGAGGCTGCCCTGCCGGTCGAACTCGGTGAAGATGTCGGGCGTCGCCAGGACTGTCACACCACCGGCGAGGGCCAGCGAGCACTCGCCGGCGCGCAGTGCCTGGACCGCCGAGTGCAGGGCCACCAGCGACGACGAACATGCCGTGTCGACCGTGATCGCCGGTCCTTCGAGGCCGAAGGCGTAAGCAACGCGGCCGGACAGGACACTGCCCGCGTTGCCGGTGCCGAGGAATGCCTCGACACCGTCCGGGACGCGGCCTATGCGCGCGGCGTAGTCGTGGTACATCACACCGGCGTAGACCCCGGTGTGGCTGCCGCGCAGGGAGGTGGGGTCGATGCCCGCCGACTCGAACGTCTCCCAAGAGGTCTCCAGCAGCAGCCGCTGCTGGGGGTCCATGGCCAGGGCCTCACGCGGCGAGATGCCGAACAAGGCGGCGTCGAACCGGTCCGCGTCGCGGACGAAGCCGCCGACGGGTGCGAACGCCGCACGCCGCAGGGCCTCGTCCCAGCCCCGGTCCGCCGGGAACGGGGACATCGCGTCGGTGCCGCCGGCCACCAGTTCCCACAGGTCGTCCGCCGAGGTGACTCCGCCGGGGAGGCGGCAGGCCATGCCGACGATCGCGATCGGCTCGTCGGAGCCTGCGACGGCGGGTGGGGCCGCGACGGCCCGCCGAGCGCCGATGACCTGGCTGCACAGGTGTTCGGCGAGAGCCAGCGCCGTGGGATGGTCGAACACGAGTGTGGCCGGGAGGCGCAGGCCGGTCGCCGCCTGGAGGCGGTTCCGCAGCCGCACGGCGAGGAGCGAGTCGAAGCCGAGGTCCTTGAAGGGGCGTCCGGGCTCGACGTCCTGCGGCCCGGCGTGCCCGAGGACCGCGGCGATCTCGGCCCGGACGAGGTCGAGGACGGCTCTGGTCCGCTCGGCGTCGGGGAGGGCGGCCAGCCGCCGCGTCCACGTACCGGCTCCGGCGTCGTCGTCGGCGCGGCGCAGCCGGCGGCGGGCCAGGGCCCGGAGCATCGGCGGGGTGTCGCCGTCGTCCAGCGCCGCCGTGTTCAGCCGGATCGGCAGGACGTGCGGACGACCGGAGGCGCGGGCGACGTCGAACAGTGCCATGCCCTCCTCGGCGGACAGCACGCCGGTCAGTTCGGCCGCGCGCGTCGCCTCGGTGGCCGTCAGATGGCCGGTCATACCGGTCGCCTGCTGCCACAGGCCCCACGCGAGCGAGACGCCGGGCCGTCCCTCGGCGCGGCGCCGGTGCGCCAGGGCGTCCAGGAACGCGTTCGCCGCGGCGTAGCCTGCCTGGCCGGCCGCCCCGAAGGTGGCGGCAGCCGACGAGTACAGGACGAACAGGCCGAGGCCCGAGTCGGCGGTGAGTTCGTGGAGGTTGACCGCACCGTCCGCCTTGGCGCGCAGCACGGTCTCGACGCGCCGTGCGGTCAGCGATTCGACCATGCCGTCGTCGAGCGCCCCGGCTGCGTGGATCACCCCGGTCAGCGGGGCGTCGTGCGGGATGGCGGCCAGCACCTCCACCAGGGCGGCCCGGTCCGCGACGTCGCAGGCCACGATGTCCACGGCGACGCCGGCTTCGCGCAGGGTGTCCGCCAGGTCGGCCGCGCCGGGCGCTTCAGGGCCCTGACGGCTGAGCAGCAGGAGCCGTCGTACCCCGGGTTCGCGTGCGAGCCGCTGTGCCGCCAGCCCGCCGAGGACGCCGGTCCCGCCGGTGATCAGCACGGTGCCGTGAAGTCCCTCGGGCCCTGGCACGGCCCGGCGTTCGGCTGGCGTCGTCCGGACGACGCGCGGTACGAGGAGCTCACCGCGGCGTACGGCCAGCTGTGACTCGCCGTCCGCCACGGCGCGCTCGATCCGTTCCCAGCCGGGCAGCGGCGCGGCCGGGTCGTCGGCGTCGAGCAGGACGAAGCGGTCGGGGTGCTCGGTCTGCGCGGCCCGCGCCAGGCCCCATACCGCTGCCGCGGCCGGGTCGGCCGGTGCGTCGGCGCTGCCGGTCGCCACCGCGGAGCGGGTCAGCAGGACCAGCGGAGTGGATTGCTCGCTTTCGCCGCCCAGCCGCTGCTGGATGGCCTCCAGCGCCCGGACGGTCAGGGCGCGCGCCCGGTCGGCCGCCGAGTCGGGTGACGGGCCGGACACGGCGGAGGTGAGGTCTTCGAGCTGCCACGGCCCGCCTGCGGTATCGGCGTCGGTGGCGGTGTCGGTGGCGTCGGGGGCCGTGGTGCCGTGGGCGGTCGGCAGGGGCTGCCATTCGACGGCGAAGAGCGCGTCGCCGACGGCAGGCGCGGCGTCCCCGGCAGCCCACGGGCGCACGGTCAGCGAGCGGATCCGCGCCAGCGGCGCACCGGTGCCGTCGGCGATCTGGAGCGACACGGTGTCAGGGCCCGCGGGGGACACTCTGACGCGCAGCACCGACGCGCCGGTCGCCTGGAGCGACACCCCGGACCATGCGAAAGGCACGGGGGTCGCGCTCGGGTCCTCTAGGAGCCCGCCGACGCCCAGGACGTGGAGCGCGGCATCCAGCAGGGCGGGGTGCAGCCCGAAGCGGGCCGCGTCCTCGCCCGAGGACGCGGGCAGCCGCACCTCGGCGAAGACCTCCTCCCCAACGTGCCACGCCCGGCTCAGGCCCTGGAACGCCGGTCCGTAGCCGTAGCCCGAATCGGTCAGATCCGCGTAGAACCCGTTCAGGTCGACGGGGGCCGCGCCCGGCGGCGGCCACGCGGAGAGGTCGAACGCGTCGGAGACCGCGGTGTTGGTGGCCGTGCTGTCGGCGAGCACGCCGTCGGCGTGCAGGACCCAGTCGCCGCCTGCGGTGTCCTCCTGGGCGTAGACGGACACGTCGCGGTCGCCGTCCGGACCGGGCGCGCCGACGCGCACCTGGATCCGCGCGCCGCCTACCGGGGACGGCAGCAGGGGCTCGTGGAGCGTCAGCTCCCTGACTTCGCCGCAGCCGACCTCGTATCCGGCTCGCAACGCGAGTTCCACGAAGGCGGTTCCGGGGACCACCATGCGGCCGTGGAGCCTGTGGTCCGCCAGCCAGGGCTGCGCCGCCACCGACAGCCTGCCGGTGAGCACCACATCTTCGGCGGTGGCCAGGGCGACCGACGCACCCAGCAGCGGATGGTCCGCCCCGACCAGGCCCGCCGCCGCGACGTCTCCGGCACCGGTGCGGGGCCGCAGCCAGTAGTGCTGGTGCTGGAAGGCGTAGGTCGGCAGCGGGACCTGACGGCCGGTGAGCACGGTGGACCAGTCGACATCGGCCCCGGCCCTCCACGCCTCACCGAAAGCGGACAGCAGACGCCGCATACCGCCCTCATCGCGACGGAGAGTACCCAGCACAGCGGCCTCACCGCCGGACACCTCCACCGTCTCCTCCATACCGACCGTCAGCACCGGATGCGCGCTCACCTCGATGAACGTACGCATCCCCTGCGCCAGCAAAGACCGCACCGCATCCTCGAACTCCACCGTGGAACGCAAGTTCTCAAACCAGTACGCCGCATCCAGCGGACCCTCGACCACGGCACCCGTCAGCGTCGAGCGCATCGGGACCGACCCGGCCACCGCCGACAGCCCGTCCA
>NZ_JAAKZZ010000452.1 GCF_011045075.1 Streptomyces boncukensis | reverse complement strand
ACCCACCCCCCCGGAACGAGAAATACCCCCGGATCGAGAAAGGTGCCGTACCGGCCATGGCGCTCACCCTCTACGTCGACACCGATCGCTGGCGGGCGCACCAGCAGTCCGTGATACAGCAGTTCCCGGGCATCGTCCCGGTCTGCAAGGGCAACGGGTACGGCTTCGGCCACGAACGGCTCGCCGACGAGGCCACCCGCCAGGGCTCCGACATACTGGCCGTGGGCACGACATACGAGGCCGCCCGGATAAAGGACATGTTCGGCGGCGACCTGCTGGTGCTGACCCCGTTCCGCAAGGACGAGGAGCCGGTGCCGCTCCCGGACCGCGCCATCCGCTCGGTGTCCTCGGTCGAGGGTGTGGGCCTGATGCGCGGCGCCCGGGTCGTCGTCGAGGTCATGAGCAGCATGAAGCGGCACGGGGTGACCGAGCAGGACCTGCCCAAGCTGCACGCGGCGATCGACGAGGTGCGGCTGGAGGGCTTCGCGCTGCATCTGCCGCTGGACCGCGCCGACGGCTCGGACGCCGTGGACGAGGTGATCGGCTGGATGGACCGGCTGCGCGCCGCCCGGCTGCCGCTGGACACGCTGTTCGTCAGCCATCTGAAGGCGAACGAGTTCGCCACGCTGCGCCAGCAGTTCCCGCAGACCCTCTTCCGGCCGCGCATCGGCACCCAGCTGTGGCTGGGCGACCACGACGCGACGGAGTACCGGGGCGCGATCCTGGATGTGACGCGGGTGGCGAAGGGCGACCGCTTCGGCTACCGGCAGCAGAAGTCGGGCGGCGACGGCTGGCTGGTCGTCGTCGCGGGCGGCACCTCGCACGGGGTCGGGCTGGAGGCGCCGAAGGCGCTGCACGGCATGACCTCGCGGGCGAAGGGCGTCGCGCGGGCCGGTCTGGCGACCGTCAACCGCAATCTGGCGCCGTTCGTGTGGGCGGGCAAGCAGCGGTGGTTCGCGGAGCCGCCGCATATGCAGGTGTCGATCCTGTTCGTGCCCTCCGACGCGCCGGAGCCCAAGGTCGGGGAGGAGCTGACGGCGATTCTCCGGCACACCACGACCATGGTGGACCGCACGGTGGACCGCTGACCCTGCCGCGGGGAACTGCGCGACCAGCCGGGACGCACGCCGCACTCTGCACGGCACGGCCAGGGGCAGCCCCTGATCAGAGAAGAACCGAGAAGAGCCGAGAGGGGCCGAGGGAACGAACCCCTCGGCCCCTCTCGTCGGCTGAGCCTCAGCGGTCAGCGCTCGGTCTTGCCGTCGATGAAGTCCTGGACGTTCTGCCGGGCCTGGTCGTCGAAGTACTGGACCGGCGGGGACTTCATGAAGTAGCTGGAAGCGGAGAGGATCGGGCCGCCGATGCCGCGGTCCTTGGCGATCTTCGCGGCGCGCAGCGCGTCGATGATGACGCCCGCGGAGTTGGGGGAGTCCCAGACCTCCAGCTTGTACTCCAGGTTGAGCGGCACGTCGCCGAAGGCGCGGCCCTCCAGCCGGACGTAGGCCCACTTGCGGTCGTCCAGCCAGGCCACCCAGTCGGAGGGGCCGATGTGGACGTTGCCCTCGCCCAGGTCGCGGTCCGGGATCTGGGAGGTGACGGCCTGGGTCTTGGAGACCTTCTTGGACTCCAGCCGCTCCCGCTCCAGCATGTTCTTGAAGTCCATGTTGCCGCCGACGTTGAGCTGCATCGTGCGGTCCAGGACGACGCCGCGGTCCTCGAAGAGCTTGGCCAGGACGCGGTGCGTGATGGTGGCGCCGACCTGCGACTTGATGTCGTCGCCGACGATCGGGACGCCGGCCTCGGTGAACTTGTCGGCCCACTCCTTGGTCCCGGCGATGAACACCGGCAGCGCGTTGACGAAGGCGACGCCCGCGTCGATGGCGCACTGGGCGTAGAACTCCACGGCCTCCTGGGAGCCCACCGGCAGGTAGCAGACGAGCACGTCGGCGCGGGCGTCCTTGAGGGCCTGGACGACGTCGACCGGCTGCGCGTCGGACTCCTCGATGGTCTCGCGGTAGTACTTGCCCAGGCCGTCGTAGGTGTGGCCGCGCTGGACGCTGACGCCCGCCGGGGGGACGTCGCACAGCTTGATGGTGTTGTTCTCGCTGGCGCCGATGGCGTCCGCGAGGTCGAGGCCGACCTTCTTGCCGTCCACGTCGAACGCGGCGACGAACTCGACGTCGCGCACGTGGTACTCGCCGAACTGCACGTGCATCAGCCCCGGGACCTTGCCGCCGGGGTCGGCGTCCTTGTAGTACTCGACGCCCTGCACCAGCGAGGCGGCGCAGTTGCCCACGCCGGCGATGGCTACGCGAACCGAACCCATTGCGGTTGCTCCCTGTCAGTTCTCGATGCTGTGTGTGTTGGTGCGGTCCCGCTCGGGTCGGGGCCTCACGTGTCGGTGTCCTCGGGGCGCTGATCACGCTGATCACGCTGGTCACGCCCGGCACGCTCGCTCTCGATGAGTTCGTTCAGCCAGCGGACCTCGCGCTCCACGGACTCCATGCCGTGGCGCTGCAGCTCAAGGGTGTAGTCGTCCAGCCGTTCGCGGGTGCGGGCCAGGGAGGCGCGCATCTTCGCGAGCCGCTCCTCCAGCCGGCTGCGGCGGCCCTCCAGCACCCGCATCCGGACATCGCGCGAGGTCTGGCCGAAGAAGGCGAAGCGGATCCCGAAGTGCTCGTCCTCCCAGGCATCGGGGCCCGTCTGGGAGAGCAACTCCTCGAAGTGCTCCTTGCCTTCGGCCGTCAGCCGATAAACGATCTTCGCCCGGCGCCCGGCGAGCGGGGCCGCGGACGGCTCCTGGGGCCGGCCGGCCGCCTCCTCCACGATCCAGCCGCGTGCGACGAGACCCTTGAGGCAGGGATAGAGCGAGCCGTAGCTGAAGGCGCGGAAGACGCCGAGCGAGGTGTTGAGCCGCTTGCGCAACTCGTAGCCGTGCATCGGGGATTCGCGGAGCAGACCCAGGACGGCGAATTCGAGGATGCCGGAGCGCCTGCTCATGCTTCGCCACACCTCCGTCGTGCTGCCGCGGCGCCGTGCTGACGCGCCGATGTATCGAGTCGATACATCCCGACGATAGAACGTACCGCCGGAAGCGACAAGTGGGGATCCGGTGAGGGGACTCACATCGCTGATTCGCTGCCGGAGCTTTGGGTCGATTGAGGCGTATAGGAAGTAAGGAGGAGTTTGAAGCTGCGTAGTCTGTCGGCGTGCAGACCATCACTGGGAACCGTGCGGCGCGTGTGAGCGTCCTCGTCCTGGGTGCAGTGCGGCCGGAAGCCCGGAAGCGACCGGGCCGCACTCGGGGGGACCAGAAGTCAACTGCCACCTTCAGGCGCAAGGGCCGCCTGCCCGAGGAGTAGCTGTTCCACATGAGCGAGCACCGTCGAAAGCCGCCGCAGGGGCGCGGCCGACGCGCAGCGCAGCCACCGGCGTCGTCCGGCCACCGCGCGGCGGCCCCCCGCGGCGCCAGCCCAGGCTCGTCCGGCGGCCGAGCGGAGGCCCGGCGAGGAATGCGGGAGTCGGCGCCCCCGGGCGCGTCGGCACCGCCGGGCGCCCGGCGGGCGCGCGGTGGCGCCCACGGCCCGCCGGGCGGCTCCGGGGGCGGACCCGGCGGCGGGGGCAGGGCCGCGGCGCGCGGGCGCGCGCGGCAGGCCGCGCAGCGCAAGCGGTGGATCGACTACCCCCGCTCCGGCAAGCGGGGGCTGGGCCGCTGGATCCCGTCCTGGAAGCAGATGCTGGGCCTGGCCTTCGGCTTTCTGGCGCTGCTGGTCGGGATGGCGGGCATCGCGCTGGCGATGGTGGAGGTGCCCAACCCGAACGCCGCGGCGAAGGCCCAGAAGAACGTCTACTACTGGTCGAACGGCAAGCAGATGGTGGTCGCGGGCGAGGGCGACCACAACCGGCAGATCGTACCGCTGTCGGAGATCCCCAAGTCCATGCAGAACGCGGTCATTTCCGCGGAGAACGAGTCGTTCTACGACGACAGCGGTATCGACCCGATGGGCGTCGCGCGGGCCGTCGTCAAGATGGCGCAGGGCGGCGAGACGCAGTCCGGCTCGACGATCACCCAGCAGTACGTCAAGAACACCTACCTCGACCAGTCGCAGACGGTCTCCCGCAAGGTCAAGGAGCTGTTCATCTCGATCAAGGTGGGCGCGACCCAGGACAAGGACGACATCCTGGCCGGCTACCTGAACACCGCGTACTACGGGCGGGGCGCGTACGGCATCCAGGCGGCGGCCCAGGCGTACTTCCGCAAGGACTCCTCGGATCTGAGCGCCAGTGAGAGCGCGTTCCTGTCGGCCACGCTGAACGGCCCGAACCTCTACGACCCGGCGGGCGGCGTCGGCTCGGCGGCGACGGCGGAGAAGAACACCAAGCGGGCCGAGGCCCGCTGGGCCTGGACGCTCAAGCGCGAGGTCGAGACCGGCCGGATGTCGCAGAAGCAGCACGACAAGATCATCGCGGCGAAGTTCCCGCACCCCGAGCCGCCGAAGAAGGCGACGGAGCTGAAGGGGCAGACGGGCTACCTCGTCGATCTGGCCAACCGCTACATCATCAACAACCCCGACAGCGGGATCACCAAGCGCCAGCTCGACCAGGGCGGCTACCGGATCTACACCACCTTCGACCAGCGGAAGACCAAGGAGCTGAGCCGGGCCGTCGAGAAGGTGAAGAAGGCCAACATCGACCCGAAGAAGCGCAAGGTCGACAAGCACGTCCAGTTCGGCGGCGCCTCGGTGCGGCCGGGCGACGGCGCGATCGAGGCGATCTACGGCGGCGAGGACGCCACCACGCACTTCCGGGACAACGCGGACTACACGGGTGTCCAGGTCGGCTCCACCTTCAAGCCGTTCGTGATGGCGGCGGCGATGCGGGACGGGGTGCGCAATCCGGAGCTCGGGCCCAAGCAGAACCGGCAGCAGCGCAAGCAGGCGTCCCCGAAGAGCGTCTACAACAGCGACAACAAGATCAAGCTGCGCAACTACGACGGCACCGTCTGGCGCGACAAGGACGGGAAGGAGTGGCACCAGAAGAACGACGGCGGCGAGAGCCGCGGCATGATCTCCCTGCGCACGGCGATGCAGTTCTCGATGAACACGCCCTTCATCCAGCTCGGCATGGACGTCGGCACCGACATGGTCAAGCAGGCGGCGCTGGACTCGGGGCTCACCAAGAACCAGCTGGCCAAGACGACCCCGACGTTCTCGCTGGGCACCTCGGCGCCGAGCGCGATCCGGATGGCGAACGCGTACGGGACGTTCGCGAAGAGCGGCCAGCGCTCCGAGCCCTACTCGGTGACCAAGGTCGAGAAGAAGGGCAAGGTCGCCTTCCGCACCGAGAAGAAGCTCACCAACGCCTTCGACCCGGCGGTGGCCGACAACATCACCAGCATGCTGGAGACGGTCGTCAAGAAGGGCACCGGGACCCCGGCCAAGAAGCTGGGCCGCCCGGCGGCGGGCAAGACGGGTACGACGGACGACAACCGGTCGGCGTGGTTCACCGGCTACACCCCGCAGCTGTCCACGGCCATCGGCATGTGGCGGGTCGACGACCAGGCCAAGACGCAGAAGTTCCTGAAGATGTACGGCGTGGGCGGCCAGGACACCATTCACGGCGCGTCCTTCCCCGCGGAGATCTGGACGGAGTACATGCGCGGGGCGCTGAAGGGCGAGCGGGTGATGAAGTTCCCGAAGCCCGGCCCGATCGGCGAGACCGTCTTCGGCGACGGCGCCAGCCCGTCCACGACCCCGTCGGCGCCGACCAACACCCCCTCGGCGCCCGAGACGCCGGAGGACACCCCGGAGAAGACCACCAAGCCGCCCTCCGAGGAGCCGTCCGCGACCGAGAGCTCGGATAAGCCGGACAAGCCCGATAAGTCCGACAAGCCCGATGACTCCTGTCGGCCGACCGACCCGACCTGCAACAGCGGCAGTCCCGGGGGCCAGCCCGGCGGCCAGGACCCCGGCGGGCAGGACCCCGGCGGCGCCGACCAGGGCCAGCCGGGCGGCGACCAGGACGGCGGGACTCCGGACGGCGGGACTCCGGGCGACGACGGCTTCTGGGCGGGCCCGGACGGCCGCGGCGGGTAGCCCCTGAC
>NZ_JAAKZZ010000451.1 GCF_011045075.1 Streptomyces boncukensis | reverse complement strand
TCAACCGCCTCAAGCAGTGGCGCGGCATCGCGACCCGCTACGACAAGACCGCCGAGTCCTACCAGGGAGCCGTCGCCCTCGCCTCGCTCCTGATGTGGACGTGACATTTGAAGACAACTCCTAGGGCGGCTCGCCGCGCCCGCGCGGGGGCGGCGTCCTACGGTGGAAGGCGGAGGCGTCGCCGTACGAGGAAGGCTCCCCATGAAGACCGTCCTGCTCGGTGCCACCGGCATGGTGGGCAGCCGTATCGCCACGGAGGCCCTCGCCCGTGGGCACCAGGTCACCGCCCTCACCCGGTCGGGCCTGGCCCCCGAGGAGGGGAACCCGAATCTGACGGCCGTCGCCGCCGATGCCGCCGACCCGGCGCGGCTCGCCGAGCTGGCGGCCGGGCACGACGCCGTCGCCGCCGCGCTGGTGCCCCCGCGCGACGGCACGGACCCGCGCGAGCCGTTCACCGCGCTGTACGACGACGTCCTGCGCGGCGTGCGGCAAGCCGGTGTGCGGCGCCTCGTGATCGTCGGCGGGGCCGGGAGCCTGCTGGTGGGGCCCGGCAGGATGCTGGTGGACACCCCGGACTTCCCCGAGGCGCACCGGGGTGAGGCGCTGGCCCACCACGACCTGCTGGCCCGGCTGCGCGGCGTGGACGACCTGGAGTGGACGTACATCTCGCCCGCCGCGGAGATCGCGCCCGGTGAGCGCACGGGCCGCTACCGGCTGGGCGGCGACCGGCTGCTGACGGACGCGGAGGGGCGGAGCGCGGTCAGCGCGGAGGACTACGCGATCGCCTTCGTCGACGAGCTGGAGAGCGCCGCGCACATCCGCGAGCGCATCTCGGTGGTCGGCTAGGGCGTACCCGGCGGATCACGGTTGCCCTCTGCCGGGGCTGCCGGGCCGGGGCTGCCCCGGCCCGTGCACTGCGGACTGCGGCACCGTCGTGGTCGCTCGCGCAGTTCCCCGCGCCCCTGCCGGGGCACGGTAGCCTGTGTCAGTGGTCGACTCGGGGATTGCCGCTGACGGTGTGACACGCCGGGTCGGCCGGGCCCACGCGCGCCTGCTGGCCCTGCTCGACGGCCTGGACGACACCGGCACTGCCCGGCCCTCGGCGCTGCCGGGATGGTCCCGGGGGCATGTCGTGCAGCACCTCACGGACAACGCGCTCGCCTTCGAGCGCCAGGCGCGCTACGCGCCGCGCGCCCGCAGGCGCGGCTGAGCGAGGAGCTGCGCCGGGCCCAGCACGCCCTGGAGGAAACCTGGAGCACGCTCACGGCGGCGGACTGGCAGCGCCCGGTCCGCTTCCGCAGCGCCACCCTGCTCGACACCGCGCTCGCGCGCCGGCGCGAGGCCGAGATCCACGCGGTCGACCTCGCCGCCGGCCACCGCCCCCGCGACTGGTCGCTCCCGTTCGCCCTGCACGCCCTGGACTTCCTGGCGCCCCGGGCTCCGGCCGGGACGCTGCTGGTCCTGCGGGCCACGGATGACGGCTTCTCCCGGGCCCTGGGGTCGGGAGCGGCGGTCGAGGTCTCCGGGCCGGTGCGGGATCTCGCGGCGTGGATGGCCGGGCGCGGCACCGACGGCCCGCTGCGGACGGACGCCCGTGCGCTGCCGGAGCCGGGCCCCTGGCCCCCGGACCCCGCGGACTGACCACCGCCGGCTCAGCCTGTCCCCCCGTACCCCACCTCCAGGCCGTACGCGGCCAGCGGCTCCTGGACGGGCTGGTAGTAGGTCGTACCCGTCGACCCGCAGTCGCCGGGGGTGTGGACGAGGAAGCCGACGGCCGCGTCCCCGGAGACGACGGGCCCGCCGTCGTCCCCCGGCTCGGCGCACAGGTCCACCGTGAACAGGCCGTCGACGAGGCCGCCCGGGAGCGACACGTTCACCTGCGTGACCGTGCCGCACTGCCGGCCGCTCGCCGGTCCCGAGCGGCAGACCGGCATCCCGGGGCGCGGTTCGACGGCCCGCTCGACCCGGCGCGGGCCGTCGCCGTACGTGGTCACCTCGCTCGGCGCTTCGAGGTCCGGGCCGGTGTAGCGGATCGCGGCGTGGTCGCTGCCGGGAAAGGTCGCGCCGGACGTCCGGCCGACCGGGACGCTCCGCTCGGGGTCGGCGTACCAGGAGTCGGCCACGTTGCCGCAGTGGCCGGGCAGGATGCCGTGGACGCCGGTGCCGTCGGTGGCGTTGAAGCCGAGCGTGCAGCGTACGCCGCCGCTGCCGTAGAGCGCATCGCCGCCCCGCAGCACGGTGGACTGCCGCTCGCCCGCGCCCGCGCCCGCGCCCGCCGCGTGAGCGGCCGGAAGCGCCGCCACCAGAAGCAGCAGGCCCAGCGCCGCCGCGCAGAGCGCGCGTATATGCCGTACATCAGCCATGGTGCTCATGGTGGCGGCGGCGGGCGGCGACGGTAAGGCGGAGTTCCGGCCAGCGGTGCGCACCCGGCTCCGCTCCAGCAGGGGTGCCCCCTCGCACCCGCAGGCTGCGCCGCGACAGCAAGGGGCAGTCCCGACCCGGCAGGATCCGCAGGACACGGCCCTAGTGCCGTGACCGGAAAGGTTCACCGCCTCGCGCCTCCCCCAAGCTCTCGGCTCCGCTCGAGCAGGGAGGTGCCCCCAGGCACGGCGCCTCGCGGCGTTGCCGGATCACGCGAGTACGCCCAGTACGAGCCGCGATCCGGCGCCTTGCGATGCTCCCCCAGCTACCGCTGGGAGGTGCCCCCTGCACCGGACGACGCGAGACGGCAAACCTTTCCGGACACGGCCCTAGGGGCCCTGGACCGCCGCCGACACCGGCCGCTCCCGGAGCGCCGCGCGGCCCGGTACGCCCGTGCCCACCAGCGCCAGCAGCGCGGCCGCCGCCAGCACCGCCGCGTAGCCCGTCGGGGCCGCCGCCGGGGCCACCGAGCCCGTCATGCCCGCGCTGAAGGCGCTCAGCACGGCCAGCGCGATCCCGCTCCCCGCCAGGGCCGCCGTCAGCAGCACGGCCAGCGCCTCCAGCAGCAGCATCCGCAGCACCTGCCCCCGCGTGGCCCCCGCGAGCCGCAGCAGCGCGAACTCCCGCACCCGCTCCGTGAGCGTCATCGCGAGGGTGTTGACGACGGCGATGGCCGTGAAGGCGAGGACGAGGCCCATGGCGAGGTAGTTGACCTCGGCGTTCTCCTGCTGCTGGGCGGCCTGGAGGCGGTCGGCGGCGGACCGGTCCCGCACCTCGACGCCGGGAACGCTCCGGACGGCCGAGGCCAGATCGGCCCGCCGGCCGCCCGTGACCAGGACCGCCTCGGCGAGCGGGTTGTCGACATGCCGGGAGACCAGCGCGTGGGGCAGGGTCAGATCGCCGAAGCCGAGCCCGCGGGCGTAGACGGCGGCCACGGTCAGCCGGACGGGCGGCCCGTCGCCGAGGGTGAGCTTCAGCGGGCTGCCGGGCCGCAGCCCGAGCCGGTCGGCGGCCCGTTCGCTGACGGCCGCGGAGCGCGGGCCGAAGCCGCGCAGGGTGCCGCTGGTGACGCCGGGGTCCCAGGTGCGGGTGAGGCCCCGGACGCTGACGCCCTGCGCGGGGTACTTGTCGAGCCCGACCCGGACCGTCGTGCGCACCACCTCGGTGGTCGCCTCGGCCCCGCCCCGCGTCCGGGCCAGCTCCGCGGCCTCGGCCGGGACGCCGGGGCCGCGCGAGGTGAGCACCCAGTCGGCGCGCGTCCCCTCCCGGACCTGGGCGCGGGCCGCGTCGCCGAGGGTGGGCTGGACGAAGAGCACCGTGCAGGTCATGCCGATGAGCAGGGTGAGCGGGGTGACGACGGCGGCCATCCGCGCCGCGTTGCCCCGGAGGTTCGCCGCTGCCAGCTTCCCCTGGGCTCCGGCGGCGCACCGCAGCGGCCGGGCCAGGAGCGCCGCCGCGCCCCGTACGAGCAGCGGGCCCAGCAGCGAGACGGCGGCGGCGAGCACGACGACGGCCAGGAACGTCACGGGCGTGGCGGCGGGCTCGGTACGCAGCGTGCTCAGCACCGCCACCAGCGCGGCGCCGCCCGCCAGCAGTGCCAGTCCGGCGAGGATCCGGCCGCGCGCCGGGCGCGCACGCCCCACCGCTGCCTCCGCCAGCGCCTCGGCGGGCCGGATCCGGCTGATCCGCCGGGCGGCGACGCGGGCCGCCGCCCAGGCGCCGAGCAGCGTGGCCCCGAGGGCGGCGGCCGGCGGGAGGACGCCGGCCGTGCGCTCCAGCGTCGCCGGAATCGCGCCCGTCGCCACGAACCTGCCGTGCAGCCAGCCGCCCAGCGGCAGCCCCAGCAGCGCGCCCAGCGCCCCGGCCGCCAGCCCGACGAGCAGCGCCTCGCGGCCCAGCAGCCGCCGTATCTGGCGCGGGGTCGCGGCGATGGCGCGCAGCAGCGCGACCTCCCGGTACCGCTGCTGGATGGCGAGGGCGAAGGTGCCGACGACGACCAGCACCGCGACGAGCAGCGCGGTCCCGCCGATGGCGCCGCCCATACTGACCAGCTTGGTGCGGGCCCCGGCCGCTTCCGGGAACTCCACGGGCCCGCGCCCGTCCCCGCCGGCGACCCGCGGCGCGCCCGGTCCTTCGCCGAGCGCCGTGCGCAGCGCGGCGGACAGCCGGTCGGGGCTCGTCCCCCGCTCCGGGACGACGCCGATCGCGGTCACCTCGCCGGGCCGCCCGGCCAGCCGCCGCGCCTCGGCTGCGGAGAAGAAGAGGGTGCGCTGGTGCCGCAGTTCGCCGCCGCGCGGCTCGGCGACGCCGCTGACGTGGTAGGTGCGCGGGGCGCGGGTGGACTGCACGGTCAGCCGGTCGCCGGGCGTCAGCCGGGCCCGCTCGGCGGTCGTACGGTCGACGACCACGTCCCCCGACGCGCCGGGCGCGCCGCCCCGCACCAGCCGGAACGGGGTGAGCGCGGCGGACGACCAGGCGTGCCCGTACGAGGCGCCGTCGGGGGCCGCGGCACCGACCGGCCGTGCGGGGAAGGTGAGTTCGGGCACGGCGCGCGCCACGCCGGGCGTCCCCCGCACGGTGCGCAGCGTGCCGGCCGGGAGCCAGGCGCGCTCGGCGAGCGGCTTGGCCTTGTGCTTGACCTTGGCCTTGCCCTTCTTGCGCTTGACGACGGTCTGGTGGACGTTCTGGTCGGCGGCGACGAGCAGCGGCGCGGCGCCGTACCGCTCGGTGGCGGCCTTGCCGCGCAGCCCCGTCTCCAGCAGCCCGCCGCACGCCGTGATCAGGGCCGCCGCGCAGCACAGGGCCACGAACGCGCCGAGGAACCCGCCGAGCCGGGCGCGGACCGTGCGCAGCGCGTACCGGAGCATCATGTCGGCTCCCCCGCGCCGGACTCGCGGGGCTCACCGGGCTCGCGGGGCTCATCCGGCTCACTGGGCGCGGCGGGTGCCGGGTGGGCCAGCAGGCGGGTGAGGACGGTGCGGGCGCCGGGCGGCGTCTCGTCCTCGGACCGCTTGTAACGGTTCAGGAGGGCGATGTACTCCTCGAAGAACTCCCGCAGTTCGGGCAGGGTGAGCCGGATCGTGCCCCGCGAGTAGGGGAATCCGTCCGCCCACGCGTCGTCGGCCGGGTCCGCTTCCCGCTGCGCCCGCTCGAACAGCTCCAGGTCCTGGGCGTACGCGTGGTGGTTCAGCTCGTCCATCACGAGCCGCATCTCGGGCGTCTGCCGGGAGCGGGGCGGGAACCGCCGGTCGCCGGGGGTGGCCCGCCACCACCGCTCGCGTCCGTGCGCGCCGGCGCGGGGCGCCTCCTCCACGAACCCGTACCGGGCCAGCTCCCGCAGGTGGTAGCTGGTGGCGCCGGTGTTGAGCCCGAGCGCGCGGGCGAGGCCCGCGGAGGTGGCGGGCCCGTGCACGGTGAGGTGCTGGAGCACCTGCTGCCGGCGGGGGTGGGCCAGCGCCCTGAGGGTGGCCAGATCGTTGATCTCTACGGGTCCGGGTGGCTTCGGTGGCTCGCTCATACGTACACAATGCGCTGTGCACAATGATCTGTGCACTGGTGCTGAGCGGGGTCCGGGGGTGGTGCTGTCCCCCGTTATGGTCTTCGCGGTCCTGCAAGAGGGCTGCTGGCCTCCGGGCCCGGCATGGCTGTTCCCCCCTGTTGGAAGTCGATGACCTGGGGGGTGGTGCCACCGGGCCCGAGAGGCGCCGTTGG
>NZ_JAAKZZ010000450.1 GCF_011045075.1 Streptomyces boncukensis | reverse complement strand
CGCCCCCGTGCTGGAGCTCAGGAACGTCACCGCGGCCTACGGTCCCGACGCCGAGCCGGCCGTACGGGACGTCGAGCTGGCCGTCCCCCGCCGCGGGCACACCGCGATCGTCGGCCCGTCCGGGGCCGGCAAGACGACCCTCTTCTCGCTCGTCCTGCGCTTCCTGGAGCCGACACACGGCGAACTGCTCCTGGACGGCCGCCCCTACCGCGACCACACCCACGACGAGGTCCGGGCGCGACTGGCGTACGTGGAACAGGACACGCCCCTCCTGCCCGGCACCATCCGCGACAACCTGCTGCTCTCCCGCCCCGGCGCGACGGACGGCGAACTGCACCGGGTGCTGCGCGAGGTCCAGTTGGCCGAGAGGGTCGAAGCCCCGGACGAAGGGCTGGACGCCCCGTTGTCCGGCGCGACGGTCTCCGGCGGCGAACGGCAGCGCATCGCCCTGGCCCGAGCGCTGCTGCAGTCCCCGGACGTCCTGCTGCTGGACGAGGCGACCGCCCAGCTCGACGGGCTGACCGAGGCAGCGGTCCACCGCTGCATATCCGCCCGAGCGACGTCCGGCGCCGTGGTCACGATCGCCCACCGGCTGTCGACCGTGATCGACGCGGACACGATCGTGGTGATGGAGGCGGGCCGCGTCCGCACCCGGGGCAGCCACGCGGAACTCCTGGCAACGGACGCCCTCTACGGCGAACTGGTCGAGGCGCTGCGCATCTCCTCCAACGCCGAACCGACGGCCGAATCCGCGCTCCTGGACAGCGGTACGGGGGAGACGGGCCCGGTGCCCGGCCCGCGGTGAGCGGTGCGAGCCGCGAGCCGAGAACCGCCCCGCGTCACCAACCTCCCCGAACTACATGCCTAGGCGGGGTTGCGCACCGTGCGCT
Source organism: Streptomyces boncukensis (assembly GCF_011045075.1). Taxonomy (GTDB): domain Bacteria; phylum Actinomycetota; class Actinomycetes; order Streptomycetales; family Streptomycetaceae; genus Streptomyces; species Streptomyces boncukensis. Next base: position 5,260 of record NZ_JAAKZZ010000450.1, on the reverse strand, counting down.
GCGCTGCGCGGACGTCAGGTGCTGCGTCTGCGCAGTCCGGCGAGCGCCGCGTCAAGGATCGGCTGCCGGTATTCCGGGGTGCCGGGGATCTTCGCGATGGCTACCACGAGGTCGAGGACCTGGTCGAGGCCAAGGCCGCCGGCGATCTGGTGTGCGTCCTGGGCGGCGGAGAACAGCGGCTGGCCGGCTGCGAGCATCCGGCCCCGGCTGTCGAAGACGGGATCGGTTCTGTCGGTGTGCTCAAGCAGCGCGAGAACGACCGGCCGCTTGGTGGTGACGTACTGAAAGAACCGGCGCAGCCAGGTCGTGAGCCGGTCCCCCGGGGTGTCGCCCTCGACTGTCGCGGCGGCGGCGCAGACGTCGTCGACCTCGTCGACAAGTAGCGCCTCCAGGAGTTCGTGGCGGGTCGCGAAGTTGCGGTAGAGGGTTGCCGAGCCGACCCCGGATCTGCGGGCGACCTCGGCCATTGACGTCTGGGCTCCGGTGGCGGCGAAAGCGGTGCGTGCCGCTTCGAGGATCCGCTGGCGGTTGCGGGCCGCGTCGGCCCTTTTGCGGGGTGGATGGTCAGTCACTTGAGACGTCCTTGCATAAGTGGGCAGGGTCTCCGCCCCGTGATGTGGGCACCCTCTCCGTTTCTGTTGGAGACTTTACCGAATCTGTTCAAGGATCCGCCATGAGCACAGCAGATACCCCCGGGCCGCCGGCGAGCACCGGCCCATCGCGTCCCGTTCACCGGCGGCTGGTGCTGGCGATCTGCTGTCTCAGCGTGGGCGTGACCGGCATCGATCTCTCCATCGTCAACGTGGCGCTCCCGTCGATAAGCAAGGACCTGCATGCCTCGGTCGGCAGCCTGCAGTGGACGGTCGACGCCTACTCCCTGGTCATGGCCTGCCTGCTGGTGCTGTCCGGCTCCATGGCCGACCGCTTCGGCCGCAAGCGGATCTTCCAGCTCGGGCTGTCGCTGTTCTCCCTCGGTTCCCTCCTTTGCGGCCTGGCGCCGAGCGTCGGGTGGCTGATCGCCTTCCGCGGCCTGCAGGCGGTGGGCGGTTCGATGCTCAACCCGGTCGCGATGTCGATCATCGTCGGCGTGTTCACCGATCGCCGGGAACGGGCAAGAGCGGTCGGCGTGTGGGGGTCGGTGATCGGGCTCACCGTCGCGGCCGGGCCTGTGCTCGGCGGCCTGCTGGTCAGCGGTATCGGCTGGCGATCGGTGTTCTGGGTCAACTTCCCGACCGGGATCGCCGCCATCCTGCTCACCCAGAGGTTCGTCCCCGAGTCCAAGGCCGCACGGCCCCGCGCGTTCGACCCGCCCGGCCAGGCGCTGATCATCGTCCTGTTCGCCGCGATCATCGCCGCGACGATCGAGGGCCCCCGCCACGGATGGGCAGACCCCTGGATCGTCGGGCTGTTCGTGCTCGCCGTCCTGACCCTCGTCGGGATACTCGTCGTCGAGCCCCGGCGAGCCGAGCCGCTGATCGACCTGCGGTTCTTCCGCAGCCCTCCGTTCTCCGGCGCAAACGTGATCTCCATGATGATGTCGGCTGGCCTCGGCGGGTTCCTGTTCCTCAGCACCCTCTACCTCCAGGACCTCCGCCACTTCAGCCCCCTGCGCGCCGGGCTGATGATCATCCCGCTGGCCGTGGGCCAAGCCGTCGCCTCCCAGCTCTCCGGGCGGCTTCTCGCTTCCCGGGGCGAGCGCCTGCCCCTCACGCTGGGCGGTGCGCTGCTCGCCGTCGGCGGCTTCCTTCTCGTCCCCCTGACCGCGCACACCGAGAGCGTCTACCTGCTGGCCGCCTACGCCGTCTTCGGCCTCGGCGCGGGCATGGTCAGCCCGCCGGTCAGCCACACCGCCGTCTCCGGACTGCCGCCCGACCAGGTCGGTGTCGCCGGCGCGCTCGCCGCCAGCGCCCGCCAGTTCGACATCTCCATAGGCGTCGCCGTCACCGGCTCGATCGTGGCCGGCACCGGCGCCGGCTTCATCAACTCAAGCCACGCCGCCTGGGCCGTCCTCGGAGGCTGCGGACTCGTCGTGCTCGCGCTGGGCGTCATCTCCACCAGCAGCTGGGCCAAGGACGCCGCCGCTCGCAACGGCCAGCGCCTCGCCACCGCGCCGATGCCCAGCCCATCCGCGGACCCCACCGGAGCGAGGAAGGAGTAACCCGGGCGCCACTCACGACCCTTGACCCCGAATCTGCGTGGTCGAGGGTGATCGAGGAAGGTCCGTCTGTACGGCGGCGAACAGGCATGGTGGGTGTCCGCGTACGCCGAGGCCCCAGCCATCCTCGCCGATCGCCGGTTCTCCTCGGACCGCCGAAAGGACAATTCCCCGAACCCCAGCGGCGACCCCGGGTTCCGGGAGCGGTTGCGCCACCAGCCGCCGCCCATGGTCGGCCTGGACGGCGCGGAACACACCGCGGCACGGCGGACGGTGATCGGCGAGTTCACCGCGAAGCGCCTGGCCGCGCGCCGGCCCCGGAGCCGGCATGTCGTCGAAGGGTTCGTCGACGACATGCCGGCCTCCGACGCCCGCCCCGTCGACCGGGTGCAGGCACTGTCCCTGCCGGTGCCGTCGCTGGTGATCTGCGAACTTATCCGCCGTGGACAGGGCTGCTCGGTGCGTGTCACCGCTCCGCTGGCACTGCACCAGGCAGTGTGGAGCAGTGCGCCCTTCGTCATCGACCGTGCCGTCCCGGTCGGACGCAAGGCGTACCGCCTACGCCGGACGGATCACCTCATCATCAATGCATGGTCGCGGAGGTGTCGTTCAGCTCCAGCTCGGTGAGGGCCCGCGCTCCGGCTTGTAGGGAATCGGCCGACCGGTGATCACGTCGAGCAGGACCCGGTCACCCAGGGGACGGTCCAGCTTCGCTGTCACTTGCTGCAGTTTCCCCTGCTTTGTGCAATGGCCCTCATGCTTCCGGTGCTTGACGGAGGGCGACAGCACCACGCTGCCGCGGGTCTCCAGCACATCCACCGCGGGACCGTCGTCGCAGACACCATGGAGGGCAACCACGGTCACCGAGCGCCCGTCTGCGGCAATCCGGACCAGGTGGTGGAGCGGAGGGCCTGGAACGTCGCGGGCCCTCCCGATCGGTGGCTGAGGGAGTTTCGAGGGGATGACAGCGGCCCGTTTCAGGGGAGAGTCATAGCCATCCAGGGTGAACATCCAGGCGGGGACTACTGCCGGACCGCGGCTGGTGGCAACGGTCATCTCACCGAGCTTCACCTTGGTCACCGTGAGGTGCGGTCTTTCACCGGCATGCTCGTCGGCCAGGGCCTTGTACGACTCGTCCGCCCCCTCCAACGGCCGTGTGAGCGTTTTACCCCCGGCCCACGCCACCCGGCCGTCCTCGGGCCGGGTGGCGGGCAGCTTGACTCGCAGGACGAAGCTGCGGTCTTCGTATGCCTGCTCGTCGGCCCGGCTCCGCAGACCGCCTCGCGGCAGCTGGACCACGTCGCCCATGGGGTGGTAGCCGGCACGCCACGCGGCAGCCGCGGGGGATCCGTCCCAGGCCGCGGCGACCTGCCGGGCACGATGGGGCTGCGCTTCTCTGTCGCTGTCGGACTCCTGTGCGCTGCCGTCGGCTTCTTGCTGGTTGCCACAACCGGAGGTGACCCCCAGGCCAGTGGCGGACAAGACCACTGCGGCGAGCAGACCGAGGGAACGTGCTGACCGTATCTGCATGTGACCTCCCGGAGGCATGGGGTGGCACGCCACCCCGTTCTGTGACGGAGCCGGCCCAGGACAGGTTCCCGTGGTTGCGGCAGACGGGGACGGCGCGTCTCAGTAGACGTGAAGGCCGCGCTCTTCCAACACTCTCTGCACGGGGGTGAAGTAGTTCCGGTAGGTGCCGTTGGAGGAGGAGTTGCACTTTGTCTCGCTGGTGCCGCCGGAGAGGAGACCCAAGGCCGTTGTTCCGCGAAGCGCTGGCCCCCCGCTGTCGCCCCCGAGAGCACATACGTCCGACTCGAACATGCCTCCTAGCCGGACCCCGTCGATGTTGACGCTCACATAGTCATTGGTGATCTTGCCTGTCGTATCCTGACTGGAGACCCCGATCCGATCGATTCCCTCTCCCTTTGCCGGATAACGGGATCTGTCGATCTGCTTGTACGTGCCGCCCCAGTAGCGAACTGTCCCGTACGGGGTGAGGCCGGGGCCGTTCGCCCTGATGGTGGCCCAGTCGCCATGCTTGCCGCCGAAACCCCATGCGGTCTGGGTCCCGATCCTGACACCGTTCCAGTCCATGTACCAGACATTGCCGGTGCCCGGCACACAGTGACCAGCGGTAAGCGTGTAGATCCTCCCCGAGGAGTCCTTGGTGTTGAACCCGGCACTGCACACCCAACCACTGGAGGCAATCCCATTTCCGCCGCGAAGTTTGGTGTCCTTGAACCTCAGCTTTTGCCGGATCCGGTCGACACGTATCGCCCCCGGGTGCGCCGACCTGACCTTCTCGATCCGGGTCCGGCTGTCGGCGGGTGCTCCGTCGAAGATCTCGACCGATACCTGGTTGGCGCTTGCATCGATACCCCACGCCGTATTACGCAGGTCCAGTTGGCCAATCGTTCCGTGAATGGACTTGAGCTCGGCTGTACTGCGCGGCACTCGCTTCGGGATCCCGCCTACCGCCTGGACGGATTGCGCCCCCGCCTGGTCCGTGACGGCGACCGTGAGGCGTCCGCCTTCGTAGTAGACGCCGCCGGTACGGTTCTCGCCGAGTCTGTCCACCAGTGCTTGCGCTCGGGTCGTACTGGTGAGAGGTTTCGGGGATTCATCGGCGGATGCCGGGAACGCCGCGACGGTAGTGACCAAGAGCGCGGCAGGAGCTAACCGTACGAGTCTCTTCCGAGCATGTTTCATCGTGCGACCTCCAGGCTTTTGACACCAGTGGAACGGTCGTGCCCGTTGAGCGGGTTGTGACTATACGTGAACTCTTCGCTACTGGGGATTCTGGGGTGGCAAGTGGCAGTCGGGATTCCGTCTTTTGTGAGAGGTGAAGTGACTCGCCGCATCACGGGCAGGCGCGGCCATGTAGACCTCGGCGTCCGGGGCGGGCGAGGCAGAGGGAGAGGCACCCAGATCGTGACCTGCCGCTCCCTCCTACCCGGCGGACTGGCGACAGCGGTACTTGAGAGACATCTCACGTGCCTAAGAAGTCAAGCTGCGGCGGCTGGAGCTGCTGAGAAGGAGGTGAATGCGTGATGCTCGTCGAAGAGCTGCCGGTTGTGCAGGCAGTGGTAGAGCTGACCGAGCAAG
>NZ_JAAKZZ010000044.1 GCF_011045075.1 Streptomyces boncukensis | reverse complement strand
GCGTCTCCCGCGTCTCCTGCATCCGCTCCGTCCCCCGCGTCCCGCGCCGCACCGCTGTCACCGGCGGGGCCGCCCGCCGGGCCGCCCGCTGAGGGGTCCGCGCGCCCGTCCGCTCCCGGCGGCGCGGCCCGCCGCTCCGCTCCCGGTGCGCGCCGCGGCACGACCCCCTCGGAGACGAGCGTACGCAGCGCCACCTCCTGCTCCCCCGCCAGCCGCCCCAGCTCGGCGGCCTCGCCGCCCAGCACCGTCCCCCGGCGCTGCACCATCGCCAGCACCTGCAGGACGCTGTCATGGATGTCGCGCGCCAGCCGCTCCCGCTCCCGGGTGGCGGCCTCGATCTGGAGCGCGCGGGCGAGGGTCCGCTCGCTGTCCCGGGCCACCTCCACCACGTAGCCGATGGCGACGCTGGCGACGCAGACCAGCAGCGCGTTGTGGAGGGTCGGCCGGGTGATGGCGCCCCGCTCGACGACGTTCGCGATCCCGACCAGCAGCGAGGCCCCCGCCGCCCAGCGCCAGCCGGCCTTGAGGGCGAACGCGAGCACCGGCCCGGCGACCCAGATGGACGGCAGCGTGGGGCCCACCCGGCCATGCGTGTCGATCAGCGGCGACATCAGGATGCCGACGAGCGCGAAGCTGATGTCGGCGACGAGGAACGGGCGGGTGCAGCGCCGGGCGCCGGAGACGTTGCGCAGGGTGAGCAGCGTCCAGACGGTCAGCGCCGCCAGATAGATCCCGCCGGGCACGGGGTGCGAGTAGTCCTCGGCCTCCCAGCCGAAGACGGCCAGGGCGTAGGCGAGCGTGAGCAGCCGGTAACCGGTCAGTGCGTGCCACAGCGGCTGCTCCACCGACATCTTCCTGGCGCTCTTCGTGCCCTGTGCGGCCACTGCTCCCGTCCCCTGTGTGCTGCTCCGGGACCCGGTCCCGGGACTACGCTGCCCGTCTGCCGCCCTCCGGCGCGTCCTCCGCCGACTGCTCTGCCGCCTGCTCCGCAGGCTGCTCTGCCCGCTCCGCCCGCTCCTGCTGCTTCCTGGCCTTCTCCGCGTCGGCGAGCTGCCGCTTGGCGGCGGTCGCGTAGATGTCCACGTACTCCTGGCCGGAGAGCTTGAGGATCGCGTACATCACCTCGTCGGTGACCGCGCGCTGGATGAACCGGTCGTTGTCCATGCCCTGGTAGCGGCTGAAGTCCAGCGGCTCCCCGATCCGGATGCCGGGGCGCATCAGCTTGGGCACGACCTTGCCGGGCGGCTGGATCTTCTCGGTGTCGATCATCGCCACGGGGATCACCGGCGCCCCCGAGCGCAGCGCGAGCCGGGCCAGGCCGCCGGGTTTGCCGCGGTAGAGGCGGCCGTCCGGCGAGCGGGTGCCCTCCGGGTAGATCCCGAACAGCTCGCCGCGCTCCAGCACCTCCATCCCGCTCCTGATCGCGGCCTCCCCCGCGCCCCGCACTCCGGAGCGGTCCACCGGCAGCTGCCCCACGCCCTTGAAGAACGCGGCCGTCATCCGGCCCTTCAGGCCCGGCGAGGTGAAGTACTCCGCCTTGGCGATGAAGGTGACCTTGCGGTCGAGCACCGCGGGGAGGAAGAAGGAGTCGGAGAAGGAGAGATGGTTGCTGGCCAGGATCGCGGGCCCCTCGGCCGGTACGTTCTCCAGCCCCTCGACCCAGGGGCGGAACGTGAGCTTCAGGGCGCTGCCCACCGAGACCTTCATCGCGCCGTAGAACAACCGGACCTCCTGTGTCTGACGCCCTGAACCCTATCTCGCCCGTCCCGGGACCACTCGGCGGCGCTGTCCGCCGCCCCGCGGCGCGCGTAAGGTGGCAGCACTCCGCACCGCAGTCCCGTCCTCAACCGACGCCTGACGCCTCAGGAGGCCCGCCGTGCCCCCCACCCTCCCCGGAGCCGAGCCACTGCGCCGAGACGGATCGTCCGAGGTGGGCGTGGTGCTCTGCCACGGGTTCACGGGCAGCCCGCAGTCGCTGCGCCCCTGGGCAGAGCACCTCGCCGACCGCGGGCTGACCGTCTCGCTGCCGCTGCTGCCGGGGCACGGCACGCGCTGGGAGGACCTGGAGACGACCGGCTGGGAGGACTGGTACGCGACCGCGGAACGGGAGCTGCGGCTGCTCTCGGAGCGGTGTGCGCAGGTGTTCGTCTGCGGTCTGTCGATGGGCGGCACCCTCGCGCTGCGCCTCGCGGCCCGGCACTCCACCGCCGTCAGCGGTGTCGCGGTGGTGAACCCGGCCGCGAGCTTCCCCCGGCTGCAGGGGTTCGCGCTGCCCGCCGTGCGCTTTCTGGTGCGCTCGGTGAAGGGGATCACCAGCGACATCGCCAAGGCGGGGGTCGCGGAGACCGGCTACGACCGGGTGCCGACGCGGGCCGCGCTGCAGATGCGGAATTTCACCCGGGTCGTACGCGCTGAACTTCCACAGGTGACCCAGCCGTTGCTGCTGCTGCACAGCAGGACGGACCATGTGGTGCCGCCCAGTGACTCGGCACTGGTGCTCAGCAGGGTCTCGTCCACCGATGTGACCGAGACCGTGCTGGAGCGCAGCCTGCATGTGGCCACACTGGACCATGACGCGGAGAGTGTCTTCGCGGACTCGTACGGATTCATCACCCGGCTGACGGCGAAGAGGGCGGCAAGTGACGGAGCGTGACCCCGGCGCGGAGCGCGGCGGCGACGAGGGCGAGGGCGAGGCTCGCGAGGCGCGCCGCGAACCCACGCTGCCCCCGGACGAGGAGGCGGCCTGGGCCGAGATCGTCGCGGCGTACGGCGACGCTCCGGAGCCGCCCGGGTCCGCCGAGCCGGACGGCGACACCCTGACCAAGCCCCGGGACGCGGACCCCGGCTCCGAGCCCGAGTCGTCCGGGCCCGAGCCCGAGCCCGGCTCCGGCTCCGAGTCCGGTTCCGGGTCCGGAGGCGCCGAGGGCGATCCTCCCGTGCGCAGCTTCACGGTGTACGCGGCGGGGACGGGCCCGCGCGACTGGACGCCGCCCCCGGAGGAGGTGAGCGGGGGCGAGGAGGACGAGGGCCACTTCGTGCCGCCCGAGCCGCCGCCGCTGCCGCAGACCGACACGACCACCAAGTTCGCCTGGGTCGCGGTGCTGGGCGGCCCGCTGCTGCTGATCGGCTCGATCCTCTTCCAGGTCGAGATGGTGTGGTGGATCGTCACGCTGGGCGTGGGCGGATTTCTGGGCGGGTTCGGCACGCTGGTCGTGCGGATGCGGACCGACGACGACGAGGACGGCTGGGACGACCCGGGCCGGGGCGCCGTCGTCTGAGCCGTGTCGTGTGCTGCGGGCCCTGCCGGGCAGGGGCAGCCCCTTGCGGCTTCGTTGCTGGGTGCGGGTTCTCTGCGGTTGTGCGGGGAGCAGCCCCGACCCGCGGGACACCCCTAGGCCGGCGGGATCCGGAGGGCGGAGAGTACGGGGAGGTGGTCCGTCGCGGCCCGCAGGTCCTGTGCGGTCACTCCGGCCAGACCGCGGGGCACCCCGCATCCCAGCACCTCGACGCCGCGGGTCGCGAAGACCGCGTCGATCCGCTGATGCGGACGCCCCGGCTCCGAGGTGTACTCCGCACCCCACGGCGCCGTCGCCCAGCCGTCCTGCAGCTCCGCGGCCAGCCGCTGGAAGGTGCGGCCCTTGGGCCGCTCGTTGACGTCGCCCGCGGCCACCGCGTACGGGCCGAGGCCGCGCAGCCGGCTCAGCAGCGCGCCGCCCTGCTCGTACCGCTCGGCGTCCCGCAGGCTGAGGTGGAAGCTCAGCACGCCCAGCCGCGCCGACTCGCCGAACCGCAGCTCGGCGGTGGCCAGGCCGCGCTGGTGCAGCCCCGGGGTGCGCGGCAGCAGCACGTCCGCTGTCCGCTCCACATACGGGCGCAGGGAGGCGAGGACCATCGGGCCGCTCGCGGTGGCTCCGCCCGTGACGTACTGCAGGCCGGTCGCCATGGCCAGCCGTGACGCGTACTTGCGCCAGCGGAAGAACCGCGGGGCCTCCTGGACGCAGACAACATCGGGAGCGCATGCCCGGATCACCCGGGCGAGCGCCGCCGTGTCGTCCCGCATGGAACGGATGTTGTAGCTCAGCAGCCGGACGACGGCGGAGCCGTCGTCCTCGGTGCGCGACGGCGGCAGATCGGCTGGTGGCGTGGTCACGTGCGCTCCTCTTCGGTCCCCGCGTCCTCTCCCCGGCCCGCTCCGGCGCCGCGCTCAGCCCTGCCGGGCCAGGTCGGCGACGCCCACCATCCCCGCCCTGTTGCCGAGTTGGGCCGCGAGCACCTCGGCGTGCGGGCGCCAGCGGCTGCCGACCAGCCAGCGGCGGTAGGACTTGCGGATCGGGTCGAGCACCAGCTCGCCCTCGTCGGAGACGCCGCCGCCGACGATGAAGGCGCCCGGGTCGAAGAGGGAGGCGAGGTCGGCGAGTCCGGCGCCCGCCCAGCGGGCCAGCTCGCGGAACGAGTCGATGGCGACCGGGTCGCCCTGCCGGGCCGCCTGGCTGATGTGCTTGCCCCTGATGCCCTCGGTGGTGCCGTCGCCCAGGCCGAGCAGCACGGCGGCGTTCTCCGGGGTGGCGGAGGCGCGCTGCTGGGCGTAGCGGAGCAGCGCGCGGCCCGAGGCGTACTGCTCCCAGCAGCCCTGGTTGCCGCAGCCGCACAGCAGGCCGTCCGGCACCATCCGGATGTGCCCGAACTCGGCGGCGACGCCGAAGCGTCCGCGGTGCAGCCTGCCGCCGATGATCACGCCGCCGCCCAGGCCGGTGCCGATGGTGATGCAGACGACCTCGCCGTGGCCGGTGCCCACGCCGAACTTGTACTCGCCCCAGGCGGCGGCGTTGGCGTCGTTCTCGATGACGACGGGCAGGTCGATGCGCTGCTCGACCTTGTCCTTGAGCGCCTCGTGCCGCCAGCTGAGGTTCGGGGTGAACAGCACCGTGGCGCGCTTGTCGTCCACGTAACCCGGCGCTCCGATGCCGACGGCGTCCACCTCGTACGCCTTGCTGGCCTGCCGGACGGCGTCCCCGATCGCGTCGATGACGGCCTCGGGGGTGGGCGGCGTCGGCACCGTGCTCGTTTCGAGGATGGTGCCTTCCTCGTCGACAACGCCTGCCGCGATCTTGGTGCCACCGATGTCGACGCCGATTGTGAGTCCCATGTATCCCTCGGTTTTCCGGTCTGACCCCGCCGCGGACCACGGTACCGGAGGGCCGTGGCGCGCCGACGGATCATTCCGGCCGGGCCCGCCCCGTTCAAGGCCGCGCCCCTCGCGGCCACGGCACTAGGGGGTGTTTCGAAAGCCCCGTGCGGCGCATGGGGCTTTCGAAACACCCCCTAGTCCGCTTCGTCCCGCGGGTCCTTCGGGTCGACCGGGTCGTCCAACTCGATACGGTCCAGCTCCGCTTCCGGGCCGTCGTCGTCCCGCTCCACCGTCCAGCGGCGCTCCGAGTCCTGGACGGCCGCGCGGTACGCGGCGAGCAGCTCGTTGCCCGCGGCGGCGAGGTGGTCGAAGATCTGCGGGTTGCGGGCCACGACGGGCTCCACCGCCGCCCTGGCCTGCTCGATGAACTGCTGGGCCACCCCCTGGGCGGCCCCGGACGCCGCGGCGCCGCCCAGCGGCTTGCCGAACTCGGCGACCTTCCCGGCCACCGTGTCGGCCAGCTTGCGCAGCTCCTCAGCGGCGCTGACCGGCGGCGGTCCGTAGCGCTCGCGGCGGCGTGCCTGCTCGGCCTTCAGGTCCTCCTCGCAGGCGGTCGCCCAGGCATCGGCGTCCGGCTGCGGCCGTACGGTCTGGCGCTCGGTGTCGTCGCTCATGGCGGGCTCCTCGCACAAATCCTGGGGACTCCGACGTTACCCGATCGGCCGGGGCCACAGCTGGGGGTCCGGTGTGAAACGCACCCGGAGTTCGCCGCCGTCCAGCGCGGCGCCCGAGACCCGGCAGCGGCGCAGCGCGGACGGCAGCGCGAGCACCCGCCGGTACGCGCCGACGCCGACGATGAGTTCGTCTCCGCGCCGCACCAGCTCCAGCTCCTCCCGCCGGGCGCCCGGCACCGGCAGCCGCCACACCAGATGGCCGTCCGCGGCCAGCCGGTCCTCCACCCGGCCCTGCCGCGCCCCCTCCTGCGGGCCCGCGGTCCCGGCGGTGGCGCGCGCCGCAGCGGCCAGCCCGGCGAGGTCCTCCGGGCCGCGCGGGTCCCGCCCGAGGTGCGGCAGTTCGCACAGCGGTATGTCCTCGGCCTCGCAGGTGGCGCGGAGGTCCTTGAGCGCGTCCTGCTGCTGCCCGGCGAGCGCGGCGAGCCAGGGGTCGGGGGAGCCGGTGGGCAGCAGCCGGTTGGCGACCACGGCCTCCAGCGCCAGCCCGTGCAGCCGCAGCCCGGCGCGGGCCGTGCGCAGCGCCTCGGCGGCGAGCGGGCCCGGCTCGGTCACCAGCCGTACGGCGGTGCGCGGGGACTCCACGATCCGCTGGAGGTCCGCGAGTTCGCGCTCCCAGCGGGCCGTGGTGTCATACAGCCACTGGCCCGGCACCGGGGCCCCGGCGAGCTGCGCGAGCACCGGGCGCAGCGCCCGCGCCGCCTGCCGCTCGGGCGGAACGAGGCGGCGCAGATAGCGCCGGGACTGCTCGGGCAGCAGCAGCGCGTTCAACCCGTGCGGGGTGGGCGGCAGGTCGACCACGACGGTGTCCCAGGGGACGCGCTCCGCGCCTGCCGTCTCCCGCGCACCGTCCGCGCCGTCCACACCGTCCGCGCCGTCCGCCGCGTGGCGGAGGGCCCGCAGCAGCGCTACGGCCTCGGCGCCGGGCAGCTCGGTCAGCTCCTCGTCGTCGAGCGGGGCGGCGCCCAGCAGGTCGAGTACGGTCTGGCCGCGCCGCTGGAGCGCGGCGGCCTGGGCGCGGAACTCGCCGCCCGCGTCGACCCGCCGCAGCGCGACCCCGGGCTCCGGGCCCAGCAGCGTGCCGAGCAGCGCCGCGGGCTCGGCGCTGACCAGCAGCGTCCGGTGGCCCTGGGCCGCGGCGGCGCAGGCGGTGGCCGCCGCGATCGTGGTCCGCCCGGATCCGCCGCTTCCGGTGACGAGGACGATCTGCGGCAGCTCTTCGCCTTCCGGGCCCCGGGAGCTCCCGGCGCCCTCGGAGTCCTCGGAGCTCGCGGCGCCCTCGGAGCCCGCGGCGCTCTCCGGGTCCTCCGGCCGCTCCGTGTGCGCGCTCAGCTGTCGCCTCCGCTCTCGGTGCCGCCCGCGGACGCACCGGACTCCACGCGCTGCTTCAGTCCGTCCAGCGCGCGGTCGATGATCACCTTCTCGGCCTTGCGCTTGATCATCCCCAGCAGCGGGATCTTGACGTCGACGGTCAGCTGGTAGGTGACCTCCGTGCTGCTGCCGTCCCCGAGCGGTGCGAGCCGGTAGGCGCCGTCCAGGGAGCGCAGCATCTGGGACTTCACGAGCGACCAGCGCACCTCGTCCACCTCGCCGCCGGAGCCGGGGCCGGTGATCCACTCGTAGGCGAGGGTGTGCTCGTCCTTGATCGCACCGGCGTCCAGCACCAGGCGGACCTGCTCGGCATGGCCCTGGCCGTCCTGGCCGAGCACCTCCGCCTCCTTCACCTCGCCCGCCCACTCCGGGTAGTGGGGGAAGTCGGCGATCACCTCCAGCACGGCGCCGGGCGCCGCGTCGATGGTGATGCTAGAGCTGGTGTGTTCCGCCATCGCGATGGCCCTCCGAATGTGCCTGTGGTGTGCCCAGATGCTGCCCAGATGCCCCGGCGCCCTGCCGTCGAAGGCTACCGCGCGCCCGCCGGTCCGGATCAGCGCGGTGGTCACCACTCCAGCACCCAGGGTGTCCCTGTGGCGTTGAAGTGTCCGACGTTCACGCACTCCGTGGCGCCGATCCGCATGCGCCGCACCAGCGGCTGGTGGACGTGCCCGAACAGGTGGTAGCGCGGGCGCAGCGCGTGCACGGCCTCCAGCAGCGCGGAGCTGCCCCGCTCGAAGCGGCGCGCGACGGTGTCGTAGCACAGCTCGGGCACCTCCGGCGGGATGTGCGAGCAGAGCACGTCGACGTCCCCGCGCTCCCCGAGGGCGGCGATCTTCCCGGCGTAGGTCTCGTCGTCGATCTCGAAGGGGGTGCGCATCGCGGTGGTCAGCCCGCCCCCGACGAAGCCGAAGCGCCAGCCGCCGATCTCGGCCGTACGGCCGTCCAGCACGGTGGTGCCGGGGCCCGCGTACTCCGGCCACAGCGGGGGCATGTCGACGTTGCCGTAGGTGGCGTACGTCGGGGTGGGGAACGCGGCGAACAGCTCCGCGTACTGCTTGCGGACCGCCTCCTCGGTGGCCGCCTGGCGGTCGACCCCGGCCCACAGCCGCCGGGACAGCTCGCGGGCCTCGGCGAAGCGGCGGGCGGTGCGCAGCTCGACGATGCGGGTGGCGTTCTCCCGGCCGAAGAGCTCGGGGAAGATGCCGCGCGAGTGGTCGCGGTAGTCGAGGAAGAGGATGAGGTCGCCCAGGCACACGAGCGCGTCGGCGCCGTCGCCGGCCCGCGCGAGATCCCTGCTGTTGCCGTGTACGTCGCTGACCACGTGGACTCGCATGACTTCAGCGTACGGTCGCGCACGGCCGCCCCCGCACGGGGCGTACGCTGCCGGAAGCGGGCCCGCCGCGTGTGACGCACGAGACATCTGGAGGCTTCCCCTATCCCGCGCGCTATACCGGTGGGTAACGTCCGGGCCGTCAATCCCCAAGATCCGAACCCCCCGCGTTTCTTGGACCGAGCCGATGGAGGCCGCCCCCGACGGCCCCTGTCCGGCGCCGACGAGGAGCAGCAGTCTTGCGCGAGTTCAGCCTTCCGGCCCTCTACGAAGTGCCCGCAGACGGCAGTCTGACCGACCTCATCCGCCGCAACGCGGCGCGGCACCCGGATGTGCCGGTTCTGGGGCGCAAGCGCGGCGGGCGCTGGGAGGACGTGACAGCGGCGGAGTTCCTCGACGAGGTGCGGGCCGCGGCGAAGGGCCTGATCGCGGCGGGGGTGCAGCCGGGCGACCGGGTCGGCCTGCTGTCCCGCACCCGCTACGAGTGGACGCTGCTGGACTTCGCGGTGTGGAGCGCGGGCGCGGTCACCGTCCCGGTGTACGAGACCAGCTCGCCGGAGCAGATCTCCTGGATCCTCGGCGACTCCGGCGCGGTCGTCTGCGTCACGGAGACCCAGGCGCACGCCGAGGCCGTGGCGTCCGTGCGCGACCGGCTGCCGCAGCTGCGGCAGGTGTGGCGGATCGAGCCGTCGGCGGACGACCCGGGCGCGGTCGCCCGGCTCGCTGCGGACGGCGCGGGCGTGTCCGACGCGACGGTGGAGGAGCGGGAGTCGGCCGCGAACGCCGACTCGCCCGCCACCCTCGTCTACACCTCCGGCACCACCGGGCGCCCCAAGGGCTGCGTGCTCACCCACCGCAGCTTCTTCGCCGAGTGCGGCAACGTCGTCGAGCGGCTGGGGCCGCTGTTCCGCACGGGCGAGAGCTCCGTCCTGCTCTTCCTGCCCGTCGCACACGTCCTCGGGCGGCTGGTGCAGATCGCCGCGGTGATGGCGCCGATCAAGCTCGGGCACCTCTCCGACGTCAAGACCCTCACCACCGAGCTGGCGGCCTTCCGGCCCACCCTGGTGCTGGGGGTGCCGCGGGTCTTCGAGAAGGTCTACAACGCGGCGCGCGCCCAGGCCGTCGCCGACGGCAAGGGCCGGATCTTCGACCGCGCCGCCGCCGTCGCCCGCGCCTACAGCCGCGCGCTGGACGAGCCGGGCGGGCCGTCGCTCGGGCTGCGGATCCAGCACCGGCTCTTCGACCGGCTGGTGTACCGCAAGCTGCGGGCCGCACTCGGCGGCCGCACCACGCACGCCATCTGCGGCGGCGCCCCGCTGGGCGAGCGGCTGGGCCACTTCTTCCGGGGCGTCGGCTTCACCGTGCTGGAGGGCTACGGGCTGACCGAGTCGTGCGCGGCCACCGCGTTCAACCCGTATGACCGGCCGAAGATCGGCACCGTCGGCCAGCCGCTGCCCGGCTCGGTGATCCGGATCGCCGACGACGACGAGGTGCTGCTGCACGGCGAACACCTCTTCACCGGCTACTGGAACAACCCGCAGGGCACCGAGGAGGTGTTCGCCGACGGCTGGTTCCACACCGGCGACCTCGGCGCCCTCGACGCCGACGGCTATCTGACCATCACCGGGCGGAAGAAGGAGATCCTGGTGACGGCCGGCGGCAAGAACGTCGCCCCCGCCGTCATCGAGGACCGGATCCGCGCCCACGCGCTGGTCGCCGAGTGCATGGTCGTCGGCGACGGCCGCCCGTTCGTGGGCGCGCTGCTGACGGTGGACGAGGAGTTCCTGCCGCGCTGGGCGAAGGAGCACGGCAAGCAGGAGCTGTCGCAGGACGCGCTGCTCGCGGACGCGGAGCTGCTGGCCGAGCTGCAGCACGCCGTGGACGACGGCAACGCCGCGGTGTCCCAGGCCGAGTCCGTACGCAAGTTCCGCGTCCTCAGGCAGCAGCTCACGGAGGAGTCCGGCCATGTCACGCCGTCCCTGAAGCTGAAGCGGAGCGCGGTGGCGAAGGACTTCGCGGACGAGATCGAGGCGATCTACGCCCCGTAGCCCCTCCCCCGGCGGGGGAGCCGCGCCGCGTCAGGCCAGGGGCGCCCTTGTCGCCGGGGTCACGGCTCCAGCAGTTCCCGCAGCTCCCCCGCCAGCAGGTCCCAGCGCCACCGCTCCTCCACCCAGGCCCGGCCGCGCGCGCCCATGCGGGCGCGCAGCTCCGGGTCGCGCAGCAGCTCGATCACGCGGTCGGCCGACTCCCGTGGCCGTCCGCCCCGTACGATCCACCCCGTCTCGCCGTCCAGCACGGCGTCCGGCGCCCCGCCCGAGTCGCCCGCGACGACCGGCAGGCCGGTCGCGGACGCCTCCAGATAGACGATGCCGAGCCCCTCCACGTCGAGCCCGGCTCGGCGGGTGCGGCAGGGCATGGCGAAGACGTCGCCCGCGCCGTAGTGCGCGGGCAGCTCCTCCCAGGGAACGGGCCCGGTGAAGCGCACCGCGTCCGTCAGGCCGCGGTCGGCGGCCATCCGCTCCAGGTCCGCGCGGTAGGGCCCGCCGCCCACGATCAGCAGCACCGCCTCCGGCACGGCGGACAGCACGCGCGGCATCGCCTGGATGAGGGTGTCCTGCCCCTTGCGGGGGACCAGCCGGGAGACGCACACCACGACCGGGCGGTCGCTGAGGCCGAGCCGGGCGCGGACCGCGTCGCCGCCCGAGCCGGGGTGGAAGGTCTTCTCGTCGACGCCGGGCGGCAGCCGCACCATGCGCCCGGCGGCCCGCGGGGTGAGCGCGCGGGCGATCCGGGTCCGGGTGTACTCGCCGAGGTAGGTGAGGGTGTCGGTGCCCTCGCCGATCCGGCGCAGCAGCGCGCGGGCGCCGGGGAGCTGGGCCCAGCCCGCCTCGTGCCCGTGGGTGGTCGCCACCAGCCGCCGGGCGCCCGCCCGGCGCAGCGCGGGCGCCATCAGCCCGAGCGGTGCCGCGGCCCCGAACCAGACGGAGCGGCAGCCGTGTTCGCGCAGCAGCCGCACCGCGCGCCGGGTGACCCGGGGGGTGGGCAGCAGCATCGTCGTACGGTCCCGGACGACCCGGAACGGCTGCTCCGCGTCGAACCGGGCCGTGGCCTCCGCGCCCTCGCGCCCGCGCTTCCAGGTGGAGGCGTAGACGACCACCTCGTCCGGGTCCAGCCGCAGCGCCATGCTGTGCAGGAACGCCTGGATGCCGCCGGGGCGCGGCGGGAAGTCGTTGGTGACGATGAGGGTCTTGTGCATCGCCGCAGACAGTAGCCGACGGGGCGGCCCCGGTCCGGGCACGGGTCGCTGGCATGATGGGCACATGACGAGATCCGGCGCCGGGACCCTGGCGGCCCTGGCTGCCTGGGCCGCCACCCGGACCGCGCTGCTGCTGTGTGTGCTCCAGGTCTTCACCCTGCCGGGGCTGGACGTGACCACCGACGTCGAGGTGATCTACCACGGCTGGTTCACGACGCTGCGCGACGGCTCGTTCCCCGTGGACGACGTGACCTGGCAGTACCCGCCCGCCGCCGCGCTCGCCATCCTCTCCCCCGCCGCGCTCACCGCGGTGAGCGCGCTGAGCTACGCCACCGCGTTCTATGTGCTGGCCTGCGCGGCGGACGCGGCCGTCCTCGGGCTGCTGCTGTACGCCCGCCGCCGTCCGGACAGCCGGCGGGCCGGCGCCTGGGTCTGGATCGCGGGCGTCCCGCTGCTGGGCCCCACGGCGTACGCGCGCTACGACGTGATGGTCGCCGCCGTCGCCGTCGCCGCGCTGCTGGCGGCCGTGCGGCACCCGCGCTGGGCGGGCGCGCTGGCCGGGTTCGGGGCGCTGCTGAAGGTGTGGCCCGCGCTGCTGCTGGCGGGGCTGGCCCGGGGCCGGGCCACGCGCGCGGGGTGGGCCTCGGCCGCCGCCGTCGCCGCCGTGCTGACGGCCGGGTTCGCGGTGGCGATGCCGGGGGCGCTGGACTTTCTGACGGCCCAGCAGGAACGGGGCACCGAGGTGGAGTCGCTGGGCGGGCTGGTGCTGCATGTGGCGCGGCACTTCGGCTGGGAGGGGGAGGTGCGGCTGCACTACGGCTCGATGGAGTTCCTCGGGCCGGGGGTGGAGCTGGTGAGCGCCGCCGCGCTGGTGCTGACGGTGCTCGGGTTCGGCTGGCTGCTGCTGTGGCGGGTGTGCGCGGTGGAGTGGACGCCGAGCACGCCGGCGGACGCGGCGTTCGCCGCCGTGCTGCTGTTCACCACGACCAGCCGGGTGCTCAGCCCGCAGTACATGGTCTGGCTGGTCGCGCTGGCGGCGGTCTGCCTGTCGCTGCGGGCGAGCCGCCAGGGGCTCCCGGCGGTCCTGGTGCTGGCCGCGACGGCGCTGACGGTGCTGGAGTTCCCCGTCTGGTTCGGGCATGTGGTGGCCAGCGACGGCGCGGGCATCGCGCTGCTCGCGGGGCGCAACGGGCTGCTTGTCGCCGCCTGCGTGGTCGCCTGCGCCCGGCTGTGGCAGGACACGGTGTCGCGGCCCCGGCGCTCCGCGCCCGGCAACCGCAGCACAGCGGCACCGGCCAACGCCGACTCCAACAGGGGCGCGGGGAGCGGCGCGCCCAGCCTCCCCCAAGCGCTCGGCTTCGCTCGAGCAGGGGGTACCCCCACCTGCCCGCGGACGCCCACGGCGAGCCGGGGCAACCCGTGGGGCGCCCTCACTCCGCCAGCCGCTCCCGCACATATGTACGCCACAGCCCCGTGAACTCCTTCTCGCCCACCCCGAGTTCGGCGCGCAGGGCGCGGTCCGCGCCTTTGGTGTCGGTGCCGCTCCTGCCCACCCGCTCGTAGAGCGAGACGAGCCGCCGCTCGCCCCAGCGTTCGGCGATCATCCGGCAGGCCAGCCAGCCGCCCTGGTAGGCGCGGGCGAGCTGATCGGCGTCGCTGCCGAAGCGGAAGTCCCGGTCGGTGGGCAGGGCGCGGGGCGGGCCGGTCTCCCGCACCTCGCGCGCCAGCTCCGGCGCGATGGCCGCCGCGCCCCGCCGGCCCAGCGGGGAGGAGCGGTACGCCACCCAGTCCGCGAGGCCCTCGGAGAGCCACATGGGGGTCGCCGAGGTGGTCTGGCGGCGGGTGGCGACATGGGTGGCCTCGTGGGTCGTGACGATCTGCCGCCCTTCCGCGCTGAGCACGCCGTAGGCGCGGGGGTTGACGACGATGCGGTCGGCCGGCGCGTCACGCCGGCCGGGCCCCCCGGCCTCCCCGGTGGTGACGGCCGCGATGCCCTCGTACGTCCCGGCGGCGGAGGCGGGCTCGCCGAGCAGCCGGGCGAGGTCCGGCACCGAGGCGGGCGCCTCCACCACCAGGGTGCGCTGCCAGTCGCGGGGCCAGGCGCCGCTGACGGCGGGGACGGCGCGGTCGGCGGTGCGGGCGAGGGCGCGCAGCGTCCGGCGGCTGCGGCCGACCCCCAGCACCAGGCTGCGCTCGCCGCGTACGACGGTCAGCTCGCCCTGCTCCCACAGCTGCCGCTCGCTGTCCGCCGCCTCGCCGCTGACCCGCCACCGGCCCGCAGCGCGGACCAGCTCCAGCTTCTCCACGGCGGTGCTGGCGGCCCGGTCGTGGCCCTTGAGGCGGTAGCGCAGCCGCGCCTCGGCGGTGCCGCCCGTGCCGTCCCCGGCGTCGGGGGTGACCCGGGTGACCCGGTAGGACCACTCGGCGAGCGGCAGCTTGCGCAGATTGCGGAAGGTGCGGCGGAACGGGCCGGGGGAGGTGACCGTGGCGAGATAGGCCCGCTCGTTCCCGTTCCGCACGGCGGCGGCCTGCCGGTCGAGGAGCCGCTGCACCGCGGCGCGGTCCGCGCGGGTGCCGTCGCCGCTGTCCCCGCCCGCGGCGTCGCAGGAGCCGACGAGCGCGAGGACGAGGGCCGCGCTCACCACACCGCCCGCCGTCCGCCCGGTACGCCTGCGACCCGCCACGCCCCGATCGTACGGGGAGCGCCGCGCGGGCGTCTCAGGGCCGGGTCACCGCGGAGACCGGCATCATGCCGACCGGGTCGTACCGCACCTGGGCGCCGGGGTAGGGCGCGTGCACCACCTGGCCGTTGCCCGTGTAGATGCCCACGTGGCTGGCGTCGTCGCGATAGGTCACCAGGTCACCGGGCTGGGCCTGGGACAGCGGCACCTGCTGCCCCGCCGTGCGCTGGCCCTGCGAGGTGCGCGGGATGGAGGTGCCCGCCTGGCCGTACGCCCACTGGGTGAGCCCGGAGCAGTCGAACGCGCTGGGCCCGGCGGCACCCCACGAGTACGGCCTGCCGACCACCGACTTGGCGGCGGCGACGGCGGCGGCCGCGCGCCCGGAGGCGGCGGAGGAGCCGGTGTCGGAGGAGCCGCCCGCCTCGCCGTCGGCGCCCTGCCCGCCGCCCTGGGGGGCCTTGTCGCGGTCCCCGCCGCGCGCCGCGCGCTCGCGCTCGGCGCGCTCCTTGGGGGTGAGCTGGTTGAGCAGCCGCTGGGCCGCGCCGAGCTTCCGCTGCACGGTCCGCTTCTGGCCCTTCAGCTTCCGGGTGTGCCGCTCCAGCCCTGCGAGCTTCTCGGCGGCCTGCTCGCGTTGCTGCTTCAGGTCGCGCTGCGCGCTCTGCAGCCGGCGCAGCTCAAGCAGCTGCCGGGAGCTGATCCGGTCCAGGGTGGCGGCCTTGTCGAGGTAGCCGTCCGGATCCTCGGTGAGCATGAGCTGCACGGTCGGGTCGATGCCGCCCGAGCGGTACTGCGCGCCCGCCAGCGCGGACAGCGCGTCGCGCATCCGGTTGACCTTGCCCTGCCCGCGTGCGACGCGGTCCTGGACCTGCTCGACCTGCTCGCGCAGCTTGCCGGTGCGCTCGGCTGTCGCGTTGTACTTCTCGGTGGCGCCCTCGGCCTGCTCGAAGAGCTTGTCCACGCGGGTGTTGACGTCGGCGACGCCGGCTTTCGAGGGGCGCTCGGGGTCGTCGGCCGGGGCCGCGCCCGCGCTGGGCGCGAGCGCGGCGGCGGCGCCCGCCGCCGCCGACAGCACGGTGATCCGGGTGGGCCAGCCCTTCACTGGGCGTGAGGTACGTCGAGGGGACCGGTGCGATGCCACTGGAGCACGCGCTCCTTCCGCTAGGCGAACTGCGCCCGCAGAATGTAGCCGCGCCGTTACGGAGCGCCAAGCACCGTCTCTCGCAAGCAAATCCGAGTACGCCCGGACCGGGCCGCGACCACGCAGGTCACGACGGGATCACCGGGGTCGCCCCAACTCGCCGGGATTCACCCGGAGGAAGGACGTTTACCTATCGTCACACCGCTGACCCGCCGACGCCGACCCGTCAGCCGACCCGGGCCCCGAACATGAACGGCATGTTGTTGATCGACTCGAAGCGGACGCTGGCCCCGGGCTTGGGGGCGTGCAGAATCTGGCCGCCGCCCGCGTAGAGACCCACGTGGTGCAGGTCGTTGTAGAAGAAGACCAGGTCACCGACCTGGAGCTGGCCCTGGCTGGATATCCGGGTGCCCGCGTTGGCCTGGGCCTGAGAGGTGCGCGGCAGCGAGACGCCCGCCTGCTTGTACGCCCACGAGGTCAGGCCCGAGCAGTCGAAGGAGCTGGGCCCGGTGGCGCCCCACACATACGGGCTGCCGACCTTGCCCTTGGCGGCGGCGAACGCGGATCCCGCGCGGCCCGAACCGGCCTTGCCGCTCGGCGCGTCCGACGACGCGTCGCCGGCGGACTGCTGCTGCTTGGAGCTGTCGGCCTTCTCCGCCTTCTTCGCGGCCTCCTGGGCCTCCTTGCGCTGCTTCGCCTCCAGCCGCTCGCGCTCCTTCGCGGTGAGGGAGTTGAGCAGCGAGCGCGCCTTGGAGAGCTTGCCCTGGATGGCCTTCTTCTTCGTGCCGAGTTCCTTGCGGGTCTCGGAGAGGTCCTTGAGCTTGTCCCCGGCCTCCTGGCGCTGCTGCGCGAGGGCGCGCTGCTTGGCCTGGATCTTCTTGAGCGCCTCGGCCTGCTTGCCGCTCAACTGGTCCATGGCCGAGGCCCGGTCGAGGTAGTTGTCCGGGCTGGAGGAGAGGAAGAGCTGCACGGAGGGGTCGATGCCGCCGGTGCGGTACTGCGCGGTGGCCATCGAACCGAGGCCGTTGCGCATCTTGTTGAGCTGCGCCTGGCCGCGGGCCACGCTGCTCTGCAGGTTCTCGACCTGCTTCTGCAGCTTCTCCTGCTTCTCCTTGGCGCCGTTGTACTTCTCGGTGGCGCCCTCGGCGTCCTCGTAGAGCTTGTCGACCTTCTCCTTGACGTCCTTCTTGGACGGCTGGGGCTCAGCGTGCGCCGCCTGCGCGGTGAGGGCGACGGCGGCCGCCGCGGTCAGAGTGAAGGCTCCGACGCGAGCGCGGCCCGGTTGCTTGGGTCGACGGTGGGACGCCACTGGGGCGAGCTCCTTCTTCCTCAGCCGTCCAGCCGGTCGGTCAACTCCGGCGCTTTCGGACGGGCCTTCACGGTCACCCCGGATGGGTGAGCAACCGCGCGAAGGTTCGGGCCAGACACTAGCCACGCGTGACTGACGGGATCAAATCCCTCTGCGAAAAAGGCACTCACAAGCGGAATCTTTTACCCGCGCCACACGCGCCGCATCCGTTCGGTCACCCGCTGTCGCCGATCAGGACGCTACGTTCGGGCCAGCCGGTTCAGAAGAAGGACAGAGGCCACCGGACGGGCCCCGGCGGCGGCGCACCCGTCGGCGACCTCGCGGTCCGAGGAGACCACCACCACCGGCCGCCCCGGCGGCTCGGCCCGCACCAGCCGGCGGATCAACTCATCCGCCGTCTGGCCCGGTTTGGAGAACAGCACCCGCACCCCGCGGGGCGGCGCCAGCAGCACCGGCGCGGCCAGCTCGGCCCCGTCGAAGACGCAGGTGACCTCCGCGCCGGACTGGGCCGCCAGCACCGCGAGGCCGCCGAGCAGCCGCAGCCGCTGCTTCTCCAGCGGCAGCGCGGGATAGCCCGTCTTGGTCACGTTGTAGCCGTCGACGACGAGATGGGCCCGGGGCAGCGCCAGCAGCTGGTCCAGCAGCGCCGGGTCGGTCTCCGAAAGCGCCCTGGCGGCCACGTCCTTGGGGGAGATCTGCCCGGGTTCGACCGCCTCGACCGTATCCGCCGGGTGCACGGACGCCGGGGGCAGCGCCAGCTCCCGGCGCAGCCCCTGGGCCGCGTCCAGCACCGTGTCCAGCAGCAGCCGCACCCGCATATCCGCGACGCTGCGCCCCTCCCGGGCCGCGCGCCGCCCGGCCTCCAGCGCGGACTCGGCCTCGGCGAGCCGGGACTTGAGGCGCCGCACCTCGCTGTCGGCCGCCGCCTTGTCCGAGCCGGCGGCGGCGCGCATGGACTCCAGCTCGGCGCGCACCTTCCGCACCTCCGCCTCGCCGCGCCGCACATCGCTCTGGGCGCTGCGCAGCTTGCGCTGCGCCGACTCCAGCTCCTTGCGCACCGCGTCCAGTTCGGCCCGCGAGCGCTCCGCGTCCTCGCGCGCGGCGCTCCGCGCTTCGGCCAGCTCCGTGCGGAGCCGGGCCAGCTCCCGCTGCGCCTCCTCGTCCGCGCGCTCGGCCTGGGCGCGCTGGGCCTCCTCGCCCGCCGCCGCGACCAGCTTGGACCAGCCGGCGGGGCGCAGCACGTACGCCAGCGCTCCGACGTCGACCGGGTCGGCGGCGGGCGGCGGGCTGCCGTTCTCCAGCGCTTCGGCCAGCTCGGGAAACCGGTCGCGCAGCCGTCCGGCGATGCGCTGCCGGAACACCGCGTCGCTCTCCAGCGCCGCGGCCATCGCGTTGCCGCCGAACTTGGCCCGGCGCTGCGGGGTGAAGCGGGCGTACTGCCGCAGCGGCGCCGGCAGCTCGGCCACGGTCAGCCCGCCGAGCGCCTCGCCGGTGAACGCCACCACCCGGCGGCGCACCTTCTCGGGCAGCGGACGGTCCAGGGCCTCGGGCTCCGGGTGCGCCCCGGCCTCCGGCTCAGCGGGGCCGGACGGAGGGCCGCCCGCGCCGTCGGAGCCGCCGGGCGCCCCGGGGTCCGGCCCGTCGCCCGTCCGTTCCACCACCGGTCACACCTGCCGTTCCTCAGACCTGTGCGCCCGGCCGGTCCACGAGCTCGACCTTGTCCACGGCGTCACACCAGCGGCAGCGCACTGATTCGATGCTCTCACTGAGCACCTCCCGCTCCTCCACCTGCGACTCCCCCGCGAGGTCCAGATGGACGTACTCCACCGCTCTGCTGGACCGGGTCACGTCGAAGCGGGTGAGGTTGCCGCAGAGCGTGCAGCGCCAGCGGGTCTGATCGGTCGGCGTGGGGACCGGCATCGTCTCATCCTCGTTCCTGGGGAGTGGGGACCGCTGGACGTCAAGGGGCGTGCGGGACCCCGGGGACATCCCCCTCACCCTACGGCCTGCGCCCCGCCGCGTGTGTCGGGACGTACCCGCCGTGGCCGAGCCGTCATCATCCGCGCATGGACGGCACCGACCGCGCGCCCGGGGTCCGCGGCCCCGTGCGGGCGCGCCCCGTGATGACCTATCTCCTCATCGGCTCCTGCTGCCTGATCTTCCTGATCGGTCCCGCCTCCGGCTTCACCTCCTCCTACGGCACGGGAGAGGAGCTGCGCGCGGCCCAGGCCGAATACTTCCGGCGCTGGGGCGTGGTGCCGCGCACGCTGCTCAGCGGAGCCGCCGAGCCGCTGCTCACCCCGCTCACCGCGCTCTTCCTGCACGGGAACTGGCTGCATCTGCTCGGCAACCTGCTCTTCCTGTACGTGTTCGGCGGCATGGTCGAGCAGCGGCTGGGGCCCTCGCGCTTCGCGCTGAGCTATCTGTGCGTCGGCTACCTGGCCATGCTCTGCTACGCGGCCTCGCACCCGGACTCGCCGGAGACCCTGGTCGGGGCCTCGGGGGCGATCTCCGGGGTGCTCGGCGCGTTCCTCTACCTCTTTCCGCGCACCCGCGTCACCAGCGTCTTCCCCTTCCTCTTCTTCCTCCCGCTGCGCTTTCCCGCCTGGTCGGTGCTGCTGTTCTGGCTCACCCTCCAGTGGCTGGCCGTCCGGGAGGACGACGACGGGCCGGGGGTGGCGTATCTGGCGCACGTCGTGGGCTTCACGCTGGGCTTCCTCTACGCGTGGATCCGGTTCCGCCGGGCTAGAGTGACCGGGCCAGCCCCGCCGCCGGAGGGAGAGATCCGACCGTGATCACCTCGATCGTGCTCATCAGGACCAGCACCGACCGCATCCCCGAGATCGCCGAGCAGATCGCCGCGCTGGAGGGGGTCAGCGAGGTCTACTCGGTCACGGGCGCGCACGATCTGATCGCGATGGTGCGGGTGGCCCGGCACGACGACCTGGCGGACGTCATCCCGGGCCGGATCAGCAAGGTGCCGGGGGTGGAGTCGACGGAGACGCACATCGCGTTCCGTACGTACTCGCAGCACGACCTGGAGACGGCCTTCAGTATCGGCCTCGACTCCTAGGGCCGCCCGGCGGATCTTGCTGGGCCGGGGCTGCCCCTTGCGGCTTCGTTGCAGGGTGCGGGTGCGTGCGTGGCTGAGCGCGCAGTTCCCCGGGCCCCTTCGGGGCGCGGCCTACCCTCTCTCGCCGCGTCGGGCGAGGGCCTGGACCGCTGTCACGAGTCGGTCCACATGCTCGTCCGGGGTGCCCGCGCCGAAGCTCACCCGGACCGCGTCGAGCGCCCCCTCGCGCGGCGCGTCCTGCGGGGCGCCGCACTCGCCGGACGCGTCGGCGTCCGCGCCCAGCAGCACCCGCAGCAGCGGGTGGGCGCAGAACAGCCCGTCCCGCACCCCGATTCCGTAGCTGTCGGCGAGCGCGGCGGCGAGCCGCGAGCTGTCCCACCCCTCCACCACGAACGAGAGCACCCCCACCCGGTCGGCGTCCGCGCCGAACAGGGAGAGCACCCGGGCCTGCGGGACCTCGGCGAGCCCGGCGCGCAGCCGCGCCAGCAGCCGCTCCTCGCGCGCGGCCAGCCGCGCGAAGCCCGCCTCGCTCAGGGCCCGGCACGCGGCGGCGAGCGCGTAGGCGCCGATGACGTTCGGGGAGCCCGCCTCGTGCCGGGCCGTGCCGGTGTGCCACTCGACGTCCACTCCCCCGTCCGGGCGCCGCACGACCCGGCGGCTCGCGCCGCCGCCCGCGAGGTACGGCTCGGCCCCGGTCAGCCAGTCGGCCCGCCCGGCGAGCACCCCGGCGCCGAACGGCGCGTACAGCTTGTGCCCGGAGAGCGCCACCCAGTCCGCGTCCAGCTCCCGCAGGTCCACGGGCCGGTGCGGGGCGAGTTGGGCGGCGTCCAGCACCAGACGGGCGCCGTGCCGGTGCGCGGCGCGGGCCAGCTCGCGCACCGGCCAGATCTCGCCGGTGACGTTGGAGGCGCCGGTGACGCACACCAGCTTGGGGCCGCGCGGCGCGGCGTGCAGGGCCGACTCCAGCGTGGCGACCGCCTGTTGGGGGGTACGGGGCGCGTCCAGGTACGTCACCTCGTGCCCGCGCCAGGGCAGCAGCGACGCATGGTGCTCGGTCTCGAACACGAACACCCGGGTGCCGCGCGGCAGGACGGACGCGAGGAGGTTGAGGGAGTCGGTGGTGGCGCGGGTGAACACCACCTGGTCCCCCTCCCGGCAGCCGAGGAACTCGGCGACCGCGGCCCGGCTCTGCTCGAACAGCTCGGTGGAGAGCTGCGAGAGGTGCCCGGCGCCGCGGTGCACGCTGCCGTAGTACGGCGCGTAGGCGGCGACGTCGTCCCAGACCCGCTGGAGCGCGGGGGCGCTGGCGGCGTAGTCGAGCGCGGCGTACGTCACCTCTCCGCCGGTGGCGAGCGGCACCCGGACGTCGCGGCCGAGCACGGGCAGCGGCCCGTCGCCGCCGGTACAGGACACGGGATCGGAGGCGGACGTACGGTGGGAAATCGGCGCAAAAGAGGTGGAAAACGGCATGACAGGGCTCCGCGAGGTGACGTGAGAGAAGAGGGTGACGTGCCGGAAGGGGCCAACGGCCCTAGCGCATTCGCTGGCTCACGGAGAACTCCCTCGAAGACCAGGACCCCTGGCGCGAGGGATCCGCGCTTGCCGCGGGACCTTGCTGTCCTGCGACCTGGTCATCACCCGGGGCACCCCGCCACGGACGGAGGGTTGCCGGACAGCGGGCCGGGGCCTTGATCGCTGTCACTCGTGACCTGGGAGGGAGTATGCCACACAAAACTATCGGAGAACCATGGGCCCCGAGGGGGCGCCATGGTTCCCCGCGCTCCTACCGCTGGTCGACGACGAGTTCGCGGGCCCCGGCGTACCGTTCGCGGACCTCGGGCGTCGGCGCCGACGCATAGCTCCGGGTGCCCTGCGCGGCGGGCCACTCCGGCGGCTCCTGCCCGCCCGCCAGCACCCAGGCCGCCTGCCGCGCCGCGCCGTCCGCCACGTACTCGCCGGGCGGCGGCACCACCACCGGCCGCCCGAGCACGGCGGGCGCGATCCGGCGTACGGCCTCGCTGCGGGCGCCGCCGCCGACCAGCACCACCCGGTGGCACTCCACGCCCAGCGCGACCATCGCGTCCAGCCCGTCCGCGAGCCCGCACAGCAGCCCCTCCACGGCGGCGCGGGCGAGGTGGGCCGGGGTGGAGGTGGCGAGGGTGAGCCCGTGCAGCGCTCCGGTGGCCTCCGGGCGGGCGGGGGTGCGCTCGCCCTCCAGATACGGCACGAGCACGAGCCCGTCAGCGCCCGGCGGCGCGGAGAGCGCCAGCTCGGACAGCTCGTCGAGGCCGACGCCGAGCAGCCGGGCCGCCGCCTCCAGCACCCGGGCGGCGTTCAGCGTGGCCACCAGCGGCAGGAAGCCGCCCGCCGCGTCCGCGAACCCGGCGACGGTGCCGGTGGGGTCGGCGGTGGGCCGGTCGGTCACCGCGAAGACCGTGCCGGAGGTGCCGATGGACACGACGACGTCCCCGGTGCGGGCGCCGACGCCGAGCGCCGCGGCGGCGTTGTCCCCGGCGCCGGGCCCGAGCAGGGTGTCGCCGCCCGCCACCCGCCCGACGGCCTCGCCGGGTGCGGCGACGCGCGGCAGCACCGCGTCGTGCCCGAGCGCACGCGTCAGCAGGTCGCGCCGGTAGCCGCCCTCGGCGGGCGACCAGTAGCCGGTGCCGCTGGCGTCGCTGCGGTCGGTGGCCAGCGCCTCCAGCCCCTCCGCACCGCCCAGGCACCAGGTCAGCCAGTCGTGCGGGAGCGCGACGGCGGCGGTGCGCGCCGCGTTGCCGGGCTCGTGCGCGGCGAGCCAGCGCAGCTTGCTGACGGTGAACGAGGCGACGGGCACCAGCCCGACGGCAGCGGCCCAGCGCTCGGCGCCCAGCTCCTCGGTGAGCTCGCGCGCCGCGTCCCCGGACCGGTTGTCGTTCCAGAGCAGCGCGGGCCGTACGACCTCGCCCTCCCCGTCCAGGCACACCATCCCGTGCTGCTGGCCGCCGACCGAGACGGCCGCGACGTCCGCGAGCCCGCCCGCCTCCTCCAGCGCGGTGCCGAGCGCGCTCAGCCAGTGCGCAGGGGCGACCTCGGTGCCGTCCGGATGGGATGCCTTGCCCTCGCGGACGAGGGCGCCGTCGGCGGCGTCCCGTACGACGACCTTGCAGGACTGGGTGGAGGAGTCGACCCCCGCGACCAGCCGCCGCTTCACCGCGCGCCCGTCAGGTGTTCGAGTGCGAGCTGCGAGAGCCGGACGAAGCCGCCGCCGCGGGCCGCCGCCGCGTCCACGTCGAACTCCTCGAACGCGCCGGGGTCGGCGGCGAGCCGGGCCGGGGTCTCGCCGGGCTCCAGGGTGGGCACGGCCAGCTGGTCCACGCGCGCGGCGCGCAGCGCCTCGCGCACCTCGGGGTCGGCGCGGTAGGCGCGGGCCCGCTCCCGCAGAATCAGATAGCTGCGCATATTGGCCTCGGCGGAGGCCCACACCCCGTCGGCGTCCTCGGTGCGCAGCGGCTTGTAGTCGAAGTGGCGGGGGCCCTCGTAGCCGCCGTGCTCCAGGAGGTCCACCGTGAAGAAGGCGGAGAGCAGGTCACCGTGGCCGAAGACGAAGTCCTGGTCGTAGCGGGGGCCGCGCTGGCCGTTGAGGTCGAGGTGGAAGAGCTTGCCGGACCACAGCGCCTGCCCGATGCCGTGCACGTAGTTGAGCCCGGCCATCTGCTCGTGGCCCACCTCGGGGTTGACGCCGACCATCTCGTGGTGCTGGAGGCGGGAGATGAAGGCGAGGGCGTGGCCGATGGTGGGCAGCAGGATGTCGCCGCGCGGCTCGTTGGGCTTCGGTTCGAGGGCGAGCCGCAGGTCGTAGCCCTGGTCGAGGACGTACTGGGCCAGGGTGTCGACACCCTCGGCGTAGCGGTCGAGCGCGGCGGGTACGTCGATTCCCGCGTCGGTCTCCGCACCCTCCCGGCCGCCCCACAGGACGTACGTCCGGGCGCCGAGCTCGGCGGCGAGGTCCATGTTCCGCATCACCTTGCGGAGGGCGTAGCGGCGGATGTCGCGGTCGGCGCTGGTGAGGGCGCCGCCCTTGAAGACAGGGTGGGTGAAGAGGTTGGTGGTGGCCATGGGGACGACGAGCCCGGTCTCGTCCAGGGCCTCGCGGAACCGCGCGATATGGCCTTCGCGCTCGGCGCCGTCGGCGCCGAAGGGGATCAGGTCGTCGTCGTGGAAGGTCACGCCCCAGGCGCCGAGCCCGGCGAGCCGGTGCACGGCCTCCACCGGGTCGAGCCGGGGCCTGGTGGCCTCCCCGAACGGGTCGACGGCGCGCCATCCGACCGTCCACAGACCGAAACTGAACCTGTCCTCGGGCTGGGGAGTGAGGGGCTGAGCAGCCATGAGCGCTCCCGATGTTTTAGTTTGACGGTTGGACTAAAACAGTGGATCACCTCGTGGTCCTCCGTCAATGGGAACTGTCAACGGGAGCGGCAAGGTGTCAGGACCGGTCAGCCAGAACGACGTACGGCGCCACAACGCGGCGCTCGTCCTGGGCACGATCGCGGACGCGCCCGGCGTCTCCCGCGCTGACATCGCGGCGCGCACCGGGCTGGCGAAGGCGACGGTGTCCATGCTGGTGGACCGGCTGCGCGCGGCCGGCCTGGCGACGGAGACGGGCCGCCGCCCCGTGGCGGGCCGGGGCCGCCCGGCGACGGCCCTCACCCTCTCGGACTCCGGCCCCTACGGCCTGGGCCTGGAGATCGGGGTGGACTACCTGGCCGTCTGCCGGGTCGACCTGACCGGCCGGGTACGCGCCTACCACGAGCACCCGGCCGACAACCGCGCCGGCTCCCCCTCCGAGGTCCTGGGCCGCGCGGCGGACCTGGCCCGCGTGGAGCGGACGGAGGCGGAGGCGGCGGGCACCGCGCTGTGCGGGGTGGGCGTCGCGGTGCCGGGCCTGGTGGAGACGGCGACGGGGATCCTCCGGCTGGCCCCGAACCTGGGCTGGCAGGACGTGGACACGGGCGCCGCGTTCGCCGCCCGCTTCCGGGCGCCCTTCCCGCTCCCGGTCTCCTTCGCGAACGAGGCGGACCTGGCGGCCTGCGCCGAGCTGTGGAGCGGCGAGCACATGGACCTGCGGAACTTCGTCTACGTCTCGGGCGAGGTCGGCATCGGCGCGGGCTTCGTGGTGAACGGCCGGCTGTTCGGCGGCGCGCACGGCTTCACCGGGGAGATCGGCCATATGTGCGTGGACCCGGGGCCTCAGGGCGCGCGCTGCCGCTGCGGGGCGCGGGGGTGCCTGGAGACCGCGGCCGGGCGCGAGGCGATCCTGCGCGGCGCGGGGCTGCGGGAG
>NZ_JAAKZZ010000449.1 GCF_011045075.1 Streptomyces boncukensis | reverse complement strand
TCCAACGGCGCCTCTCGGGCCCGGTGGCACCACCCCCCAGGTCATCGACTTCCAACAGGGGGGAACAGCCATGCCGGGCCCGGAGGCCAGCAGCCCTCTTGCAGGACCGCGAAGACCATAACGGGGGGGGGCTCCAGGCGCTCCATGTGGGCCTCGCCCCCCCCGGCCGGGTTCGGGGTGTTCAGGGGAGCTCCGCGGTCCGGCGGTCGCGGTATGCCTGGCGGAGCCAGGGGTGGTTCGCCCTCGGGGCTCTGGGGGCTGTGGGCTTGTCGTGCCGGGACATGGTGTGTATGTGCCGGCAGATGAGCCGGATCAGTTCGGGATCGTCGAAGTAGCCGGTGTGGACGAGGACGTCGGCGGCGCCGGACAGCTCCGCGCGCTGTTCGCCCCGGCCGAACGCGGCGAGCCCGTCCAGCGCGAACTGGGCCAGGAGCTGCTGCAGTTGCGGGGCCACCTCCTGAACCCTGCCTGCGCTGCGCCGTTGCAGCGCGTCGTCGAGTTCGGCGGGCATCCCCTCCCCTGACCCCTCCGGTCTGGGGAGGGGCCAGCAGGACACGTATGCGAGGTCGGCGCCGGGCAGGTCGTTTCCCTGGGCGGTGCGCAGCAGCGTGCCGGAGATGAACCGTTGGGCCCGTGGCGCGATCAGCCGGTTGTACAGCCAGTAGAGGGGGGTGAGCAGGGACGAGAAGGGGCGCCTGCCCCGGACGACAGCGGAGAAGTGGTCGACCTCGCGCGGGGGCTTCTTGAACTGCACCGGGATGGGAAGGTCCGGAGCCTTCGGCTCTGCCGGACGCTCGCCCTGTTCTCCAGCAGGGGTGAAGAGCCATGCGTAGTGCGAGGGCGGAGTGGGCGCGGTGCTGCGCATCAGCGCGATGGCCTCGTCATGGCGGGACCACAGGCCCAGCCAGCGGGGCCCGAAGTGGGGGAGGGCCCGCCGGGTGGCGCGGGCGCGGTCGGTCAGCCGGCGGGTGACCCGCAGATGCGCGGCCATCAGCCGGGATACGACCAGCAGCAGGACGCAGGCGGCGAGGAGGGCCGCCACCCAACCGCTCCCGGGGTCGTACTCGCCGAACCCGTTGTACTCGACACCGGGCGCCAGATCGAGGCTCAGGAGGATGACGGGCACGACCAGGAGCCAGGGCAGCTGCCGCGCGCTGTCCAACTGGGGGGTGAGGCCGGGGTTGCCGCCGGCCAGGCTGACGCGTGGATGCGTCCAGCCCCGGTGGTACCAGCGTTGCTTGGGCATGTAGTGCAGAAACGGCGTACCGACGGTGGTCCAGCTCTTCAGACGGGGCAGCCGGAGACGGTCGGGGAGCGCGGGGTCGTCCAGGTCGCAGCTCTTGAACCGACGGGAGAGGCCGGACACGCTCCGCTTGGCCTCGGTGGGGAGGGGCTGGTACCTCTCGTGGAGCAGCTGCGCGGTGATCAGGGCCTCCCAGATCACCGACCCTCCATGGCTGTGGCCCACCAGGTGGTACGGGCGCTCCTCCAGCTCCAGCCGGTAGAGCAGCTCCAGCAGGTCCGAGGCGGCGGCCAGGCGGTCGGTCTGGGTGTTCTTCCCGCTCCAGTGGAACAGGCGCTCGTCCTTGCCGGGCAGGGCGACGCCGGAGGGCAGCTCGCGGGCGAAGTGGTGCCATGCGGTGCTGCCGCGCTGCCACCACCGGGGCCCGTCGTCCCGCTGGTCCTTGTCCTCCGCGAACGTCCCGTGCACGCAGATCACTACGTCGTTGCTCATGGACGCTCATGATTCCCCAAGTCCCGTTCCCTGGGAGGGTATCCGGGCGGGCCGCCGGGTCTCACCGGGGCGCGGCGCCCCGCGAGATCTGCGGGCCCAGTTCCCGGGCCAGGGCCAGGGTCAGGGCGCGGAAGACCGGGATCTCCGGGTGCGGGCGTCCCGCGTCGTCGGCCCGCACCGCCAGGTAGGTGCTCTCCCAGGGCGCGTCGAGCACGGGGACGAAGACGGCGCCGGGCCAGCCGTAGTAGCGGGCGAAGGACTTCAGCCCCGAGCCCGCAGCGCGGCCCGTGACCACCCCCGTCAGCACCTCCTGCGGCGTCAGCGCGAACGCGTCGCCGCGCCGCGCGCCCTCGTCCCCGAAGTACAGGTACTCGGTGAAGGGGCGCGGGGTGTGCGGCGGTACGCGGAAGAACGGGATCGCGGCGACGTCCGCCACCCGCAGGCCCTCCTCCCGCGCCGCCGCGTACGGCGAGGACTCCGGGACGGCCACGATCCGCTGCTCCGTGGTCAGGACGTCGACGGCGACCCGTTCGTCGTCCGGCGCGGGGCGGATGAAGGCCACGTCCACCCGGTCCTCCAGCAGCGCCGAGGAGTGCTCGGTGAAGTCCAGCTGACCGACCTCGACCGGGACGCCGGGGCGTGCGCGGCGGAAGGCGTTGATCGCGGCGGGCGTCAGCTCGGCGGAGCCGTGGCCCATGATGCCGACCCGCAGCGGGCGGCCCTCGTCCGGCCGCCCGGGGGCGCCGCCGGTGCCGGTGAACTCCGCCATGTCGTCCCGCGCCGCGTCCGCGGCCGCGAGCAGCGTCCGGGCGTGCCCGGCCATCCGCAGGCCCGCGGGGGTGGGGGAGACGGGCGGCCCGCGGTGCAGCAGCGGGGCGCCCAGCGCGCTCTCCAGCTTCGCGATGTGCTGGGTGACGGCGGCGGGGGAGAGGAAGAGCCGCGCCGCGGCCCTCCCGAAGTGGCCCTCTTCCACCACCGCCAGAAACGACGACAGCAGACGGAGATCCATACCCCCAGCGTACGCCGCGCCGCGCGGCGGTCCCAGCGGCGTTCACGCATCGTAAACGCGTGCGGCGCGAAGGGCAGGGCGCCCCGTACACAGGGGTGATGACCAGCACGTTCTCCCGATCCGCCGGGCCCGCCGCCGAGCCGCTCACCGAGTCGCCCACCGCGCCGCGCGCCGGGCTGCGTGCGGCCTGGATGATGACGGCCTCCGGCTGGAGCGCCAACCAGTTCTCCTCGCTGCTCGGCTCCTACCGCAGCGGCCTCGGCCTGGCCGAGTCCACGGTGACGGGCCTGGTCGCGCTGTACGTCGTCGGGCTGATCCCCGGGCTGCTGGCCGGCGGGCCGCTCGCCGACCGGTACGGCCGCCGCCCCGTGGCGCTGACCGCGCTCGTCCTCAACCTGCTCTCCAGCGTGCTGCTGATGGCCGGGGCCACCGCCTCCGGCTGGCTCTTCCCGGGCCGCTTCGTGACCGGCGTCGGCGCGGGCGCGCTGCTCGCGGCGGGCAGCGCGTGGGTGAAGGAGCTGTCGAGCCCGCCGTACGCGGCGCCGGACGCGCACGGGTCGGCCGCGCGGCGCTCCGGACTGTTCGTCTCGGCGGGCTTCGCCTCGGGCGGCCTGGTGGCGTCCCTGATCGCCCAGTGGGCGCCGTACCCCCGGGTGTGCGCGTACGTCCCCCATCTGCTGCTGGCGGCGGCGGCCTGGCTGGCGGCCCGTAAGGCGCCCGAGACCGTCGTGCGCGGGCGGGGCCCGCGGGGGCACGGCGCGCACGGTGCCGTCGACTGGTTCCGGTTCCGCCGGGCGATCCTCCCCCTCGCACCGTGGATCTTCGCCGCGCCGACCCTCGGCTTCATCACGCTGCCGGGCCTGGTGGACGGCGGTCTGGACGGCTGGCGGACCGTGTACGCCGGGATCGCCACGGCCGTGGTGCCGGGCGCCGGAATGCTGGTCCAGCCGCTCGCCCGCCGGCTGGCGGCACGGCACCGGATCACCACCGGGGCCGCCGGGCTCGCGGTGATCGCCCTCGGCCTGGCGCTGGCCGTGCCCGCGGCCTCGGCGGCCCAGCCCGCGCCGGCCCTGGCCGCGGCGGCCGTCCTGGGCGCGGGCTACGGCCTGTCCCTCACCTACGGGCTGACCGAGGTGACGGCGCTGGCCCCCGCGGACCGGCTGGCCCGGCTGACGGCGCTGCTGTGGACGCTGGCCTACCTCGGCATGTTCGCGCCATACGCGGTGACGCTGCTCTCCGGCCCCTTCTCCGTGCCGTCCCTGCTGGGCGCGGGCGCGGTGCTGGCGGCGCTGTGCTGCGCGCTGCTGGCCGCGCTGAACCGGCGTGAGGGCGGCAACCCTGCGACGGGGCGCCCCGTACGGGGCGGCGGGCTCGTGTCCACTGCGGACTCCGGCACGATCCGCGGTTGAACCTTCCACGGAATTCCCTGGCGTGCCGCTGCGGTTGCAGGGATTCCGTACGTGCGTTCCACTGGTCTGTGTTGGCGAAATCGCAATTCCCGTAGGGGATGGTGTCATGTCTGCATACGAGTCCGAGACCAGGGACCTCAAGTCGCTGGAAACCGATGTCGACGCCGCTCTCAACCCGGCCGAGGCGGACGGAATCTTCCGGGATTCCCGTGAGTGCGCGGGACTGCTGTTGGTCGTCGGCGGGCTGCTTCTCTCGCCGCCCGCTCCGCGGCCGAAGAAGTAGAAAAGCGGTACGCAGAGATGGAGCAATTGTCGGGAGCAGTCTGCGACCTTGCTTCGGAGGTGGTTTCCGTCCTGCGGGACGGAGACCACCGCCCTGTTGCGGGGGCCGCCGCACAGGACGGTGAGGCGCAGGCGCTGGGGGTCGCGGCGGTCCGGGTGCTGGGGGCCGACGTCCTGCTGCCGAGCGTGCTCTTCCGGCGCAGCCCCGAGGAGGCGGACCTCGCGCTCGTACGGGAGGCCGTGCGCGCGTACCCGCCGGGGGAGGACGCGCCGGTGTCGACGGCATGGAGCCACTGGGGGATGGTGCGCGCCCTGCACCGGGGCCGGGCGCCGGAGGGCGGGCCACGGGAGCCGGATGTGTCCTGGGCGGCTGAGCTGCCCTGGCAGCCGTTCACCCACCAGCTGTCGCTGCTGGCCGCGCTGGCGGTGCCGGAGACCGGCGTGACCAGCGGTGTCGGCCGCGCCGCCGCGGCGCGGCCGGTGGATCTGGCACGCGGGTTCGTCCGCGCCGTGCGGCGGCGGGACTGGCTGCAGGCGGCCGGTGCCGGGCGGTGGCTGGCGGCGCTGGAGTCCGGGCCGTACGCCGGCGGGGTGCCGGAGAGCCTGGGGCTGGACAGCGGGCTGGAGTTCGTCCTGCGGATGGGCGGCGAGGACCCGAGGGTCGCGCTGCACGCGCACGCGGCGCAGCTCATGAGGGGCGGGCACGGGCCGGTGGCCGGGTGACCGCGGAGCTGCTGCGGGACGTCGCGGCCCGCGCGCTGGCGTGGGTGGACGCGCGGCGGGACCGCTTCGCGCTGCCACCGGAGGTGGTGTCCCCCGAGACCGATCTGAACTGGACGCTCAAACCGCTGGGAGAACTCGCTCAGCTCACCGCGTCGATCCGCCGCCACACCGAATCCGGGGACCCCCTGCACGACGGCGCCGGGGAACTGCTGGAATTCGCCTGGCGGGAGACGGGGAAAGGCGCGATGCTGGTCGAGCTGTTCCGCCTCGACCCGCATGCGACCTATCCGCTGGAGATCTACGCCGCGTTTTCCGGCGCCGGTTTCCGGAGCGCCGTATTCGAGGAGTTCGCGGATGTCGTGACCCGTACGCGCTCCTGGCGGCTGCTGGAACAGGACCCGAACAGGCGCCTGGGAATCCTGAACGCCGAGCGGCGCTGCGGGCTGCCGCCGCACGCGCGTACGGAGGACCTGCTGCCGGCCACCTGGCTCGGCGGGCTGCCCGAGCCCTGGACGTTCGAGCGGCACTCCGGATACGCCCTGACCCACACGGTCTTCCACCTCGCCGACTGGGGCGCCGCATCGCACGCTGTGCCGGGCCGGGTGGCCGACTATCTGCACCTCTGGCTGCCCAGCTGGCTGGACACCTGCCTGGACTCGGAGCAGTGGGACCTGGGCTGCGAACTGCTGGCCGTCGGCGCCTGCCTGCCGACGCCCTACCCGGCGGAGCACCGGGCCGCAGCCTGGGGGCGGATCGCCGCGGCCCGCGCGGCGGACGGCTCCCTGCGGGAGGAGGGCGGGGCCCCGGCAGGGGCCGCCTCCGGCCCGGGGCCCGGCGTCGATCTGTCGCCCGACCCGGACGAGGCGACCGCGTTCGCCCACCGCTACCACTCCACCCTGGCCGCCGCCTTCGCCGCCGTGCTGACCGCGCACCGGCTGGGCGACCGGCCGCCGCGAACCACGGGAGCCGCGCCATGACCGCCTCCGCCCCCGCCCCCGTAC
>NZ_JAAKZZ010000448.1 GCF_011045075.1 Streptomyces boncukensis | reverse complement strand
GTACGGCGCGGCGGGCCGCGCGGGCGGCGGAGCGGGGCGGGGCACGGGCCCGGCCCGGACGCGAGGGCGTACGCGAGAGCCCGCGCAACGGGGCGCGGCAGAAGCTGCACAAGTGGTTCGGCCGGGACCCGGTGGACTTCGCGACCGGCCGGATGCTGCTGGCCCAGACGGATGTCGCGCTGCCCGGTGTGCTGCCGCTCGTCTTCCAGCGGCAGTTCGAGTCGTCCTACCGGGCGGGCCGGTGGTTCGGCCCGACCTGGTCCAGCACGCTCGACCAGCGCCTGGAGACCGACGCGGAGGGCGTCGTCTACCACGGCGAAGAGGGCCTGCTGCTCGCCTACCCGCACCCGGTACCGGGCGGCGTACCGGTGCTGCCGGAGGAGGGCCCGCGCCGGACCCTGGAGCGCACACCGCACGGCGACTACGTCCTCACCGACCCGGAGTCGGGCCGGGTGCACCACTTCACGGGCGGCGGAGAGCGCGAGGAGACGGCGCTGCTGGCCGAAGTGGCGGACCGCAACGGCAACCGGATCACCTTCGACTACGACGAGGAGGGCACGCCGCTCGGCGTCGTCCACTCGGGCGGCTACCGCCTCCGCGTCGAGACGGCGGACGGCCGCGTGACGGCCCTGCACCTGGCGGGCGCGGCGCCCGACGGAGGCGACCAGCAGCTCATCCGCTACGCCTACGACACCCACGGCAACCTGACGGAGGTGGTCAACTCCACCGGCACGCCACTCCGCTTCGGCTACGACGACCGCGGCCGCATCACCTCCTGGACCGACACGAACGGCAGCCGCTTCGGGTACGCGTACGACGACGAGGACCGCTGCGTGTGGCAGTCCGGCGAGGCGGGCCGCCTCCTGTCGACCCTCGACTACAGCCAGACCGACCCCCGTACCGGCCTCCGCGTCACCGCCGTGACGGACTCGCTGGGCCACACCACCCGCTATCTGGTCAACGACCGCCTCCAGATCGTCACCAGCGTCGACGCGACCGGTGCCACCACCCGCACCGAACGCGACCACGACGACCGCGTCCTGGCCACCACGGACGCGCTGGGCCGCACCTGGAGTGTGGAGCGGGACGGGGAGGGCCGCCCGGTCGCGGAGACCGCCCCGGACGGCTCGTGCACCCGCGTGACGTACAACGAACTGGGCCTGCCGACCCGCGTAGTGGGCCCGGACGGCGCGGAGTGGCGGTACGCGTACGACGAGCGGGGCAACCGCATCCAGGTGACGGATCCGGCAGGCGGGACGACGCGCTGCACGTACGCGCCCGACGGCTCTCTCACGTCGGTCACGGACGCGCTGGGCGCGACGACCAGGGTGCGCTGCGACAGGGCGGGCCTCCCGCTGGAGATCACCGACCCGCTGGGCGCGACGACGGCGTACCGCCGGGACGGGTTCGGCAACCCGGTGACGGTGGTCGACCCGCTGGGCGGGACGACGCGCCTGGCCTGGACGGTGGAAGGCAGACTGACCCGCCGAGAGGGCCCGGACGGCGCGCAGGAGTCGTGGACGTATGACGGCGAGGGCAACTGCGTACGCCACGTGAACCCGAGCGGCGGCGAAACGTCTTATGAGTACACCCACTTCGACCAGCTCAGCGCCCGCACCGGCCCGGACGGCGTCCGCTACACCTTCACCCACGACACGGAACTCCGCCTGACGGAGGTCACCAACCCCCAGGGCCTCACCTGGACCTACACCTACGACCCGGCGGGCCGCCTGATCGCGGAGCGGGACTTCGACGACCGCACCCACCGCTACGACCTGGACCCGACGGGTGCCCTGACCTCCCGTACGACCCCCCTGGGCGAGGTGATCCGCTACGAGCGGGACGCGCTGGGCCGCACGGTCCGCAAGGACGCGGCAGGCGCGGTCACCACCTACGCCTACGACCCGGCGGGCCGCCTGCTGGAGGCCACGGCCCCGGGCGCGGAAGTGCGCTACCAGCGCGACAAGCTGGGCCGAGTCAAAACGGAGCTGGTCAACGGCCGGGCGCTCACCCATGCCTACGACGCGCTGGGCCGCCGCACCCGCAGGACCACGCCCACGGGCGCGGTCTCCACCAGCACCTACGACACGGCGGGCAACCGCACGTCTCTCACGGCGAACGGCCACACCCTCGACTTCACCCACGACGCGGCGGGCCGCGAAACCCAGCGTGCCATCGGCGCCAACGACCTGGCCTTGACCCAGCTCTGGGACCCGGCGGGCCGCCTGACCAGCCAGTCGCTGACGCGCACGGCCTCGGATCCGATTCAGCGCCGGGACTACACCTACCGTGCCGACGGCTACCTCACGGGCGTAGTCGACTCCGTCACGGGCCGCACCGCCTTCGACCTGAACGCGGTCGGCCGCGTCACGGCGGTGCACGCGCGCGACTGGACTGAGCGGTACGCCTACGACGAGGCGGGCAACCAGACGGAAGCGACCTGGCCCGAGACCCACGCCTTCCAGGAGGCGAAGGGCCCGCGCACCTACACGGGCACCACGATCACGTCGGCGGGCAGGATCCGCTACGAACACGACGCGGCAGGCCGCGTCACCCTCCGCCAGAAGACCCGTCTGTCCAGGAAGCCGGACAGCTGGCGCTACCAGTGGGACGCGGAAGACCGCCTCGTTCAGGCGACCACGCCCGACGGCACGGTCTGGCGCTACGCATACGACCCACTGGGCCGCCGCACGGCGAAGCACCGCATCGTGGGCGGCGAAGCGGTCGAGACGACCTTGTTCGCCTGGGACGGTCCCACCCTCATCGAGCAGACGACCACGGCCCCGGCCCTCCCGCACCCGGTCACCCTCACCTGGGACCACAAGGGCTTCACTCCGCTCACCCAGACGGAGCGTCTCACCAACGAGTCCACACAACAGGAAATCGACTCCCGCTTCTACGCGATCGTCACCGACCTGGTGGGCACCCCCACCGAACTGGTCGACGAGTCCGGCGACATCGCCTGGCGGGCTCGCTCCACCCTCTGGGGTACCACCACTTGGCCCACAACCAGCACCACCTACACCCCCCTCCGCTTCCCGGGCCAGTACTACGACCCGGAAACCGGCCTCCACTACAACTATTTCCGCTACTACGACCCTGCGACGGCCCGGTACGCATCCCCCGACCCACTTGGCCTGGGGCCTGCCCCTCTCCCGACCGCGTACGTCCGCAATCCGCACACATGGTCAGACCCCTTTGGGCTGGCCCCGACAGGTGGGTGTCCACCGACGCCTGACGTTGGAGATGTGGACTCGCTCGTCAGGAATATCGACGAGCGAACCGTTTTCCACTATTCGAACAGGGAAGGGTACGAGGGGGTACTGGACTCGGGGACTGTCAGAGCGGATGGAAAGGGGCGAGCATATGTGACCCAGGAGATGGTGTCTCCGGAAGATGCCCATAATTTCCTGTTTGCCGGCAACCCCGCATACATAGGGAAGGGTGACTACATGATTGCGATACGCACTCCGGAGGGGACGGTCCTGCGTGTAGGGGAACAGCCCAACGAGCTTATCCATCAGGGCTCGCTGCGTTTTTCTCGCGATGATATAATCTATGCTGGCCCCAATCCATTCAATTAGAGGCATGGTCGAATGAAGGTTGACTTCTCGCTCAGGGAGCTCGAAGTGCTATCGCAGGCGATTATGCGCCTGCGTTTCGAGGACGCAGTCTCAGGGATGTTCTTGGGGAGCTCATACTTGGCAGCCTCTCATGAGCGAATCGTTGACTCGATCATCGCAGAATGCGAGAAGGGGGGCGATGTGGGACGCGCCGCCCGTTGGGTGGAATGGAGAGAATGGCGGGGTCGTAGCTATGAAAGGGATGTCATCCGGAACTACGTGACTACCCTTGACGCATGGTCCATCTGGAGCTACGAGCAAAAGATTGACTTCCTGCGGATCAGCTGCTCGCCGTTCTCGCCAAGCGACTCCGAGCTCGGTGAACTGTGCCGCGAAATCGATGCCAACTCGCATGAGGTGGACTAGTGAACGCTGTCCACCGGCGTCAAGGCGTAGGGTCTGATAGTCCTGAGCCATGTGTCGCCATGCCTCAGACGATCGAGGAGGCCGTGGCCCTGGAGGAGTCTGGCCAGCCGATGCGGTTCCTGTTTTTCTGGGGAAACCGGCGGGAGAGCGACGACAATCCCGGGCGTGGATGCCTCAGTCAGTGGTGGGAGGGTGAATTCCACACAGGAGGGCGTCTCTTCCGATCCGCAGAGCATTACATGATGGCGCACAAGGCATGGCTGTTCGAGGATCACGAGACTGCGGGTCGCGTTCTCGAAGCTTCGCATCCTGGTGAAGCGAAGTCGCTCGGCCGTCAAGTGCGAGGGTTTGACGAAAGAGTCTGGATCGAGCACCGGTACGACATTGTCCTTCATGGGAACATTGCCAAATTCTCGGCGGAACCAGAACTGCGGAATTTTCTCCTGAATACACGTAATCGCATACTAGTGGAAGCGAGTCCGCTGGATCGGGTCTGGGGAATCGGATTGGCCGCAGGTGACGAACGCGCAACTTCGCCCGCTTCGTGGCAGGGGCACAATCTACTGGGTTTCGCACTCATGCAGGTTCGCGAGATACTGGCTTCGCAGTAGCTGAGCCTCTTACGCATGCAGCGCTGGAAAATTCCCCCGCGGGCATAATTGAAGGACTTGTATCGGCGGTCCCGGCCCTGGGACTCGCTCGTGGCGATGTGGACGCGAGCCCGTACGCCGGCCGCGGACTGCGATCTGGCCGCGGGGCGGGGCTGCGGCGATGGGTGCGGACCGAAATCGGTCGTGTGACGCGGTCGAGGGCTGGCACGCTGTATCCCATGGACCGTCCGGAAGTGCTGCTCATCGGAGGACGTGCCGGTGTCGGCAAGACGACCGTGGGGTGGGAAATCTCGGCGCGACTGCGTGCCGCAGAGGTCTCGCACGCGGTCCTTGAGGGTGACTTCCTGGGCCTTGTGCATCCGGCGCCGAAGGGGGACCCTCGCCGATTGGAGATCATCGAGAGCAATTTGCCGGCCGTCTGGGCGAATTTCGCCCGGTTCGGCTACCGACGCCTGATCTACACAAGCACCGTGAGCGTGCTGCCCGAGGCGACGGGCATGTTCGAGCGCGCCATGGGAGCGGGAGTGCGGTTCGTACGAGTACTGCTCACTGCCTCTGACGCCACCACCGGCGAGCGGCTGGCGGGCCGGGAACTGGGCTCGGAGCTGGATCGGTCGCTGAAGGGCAGCGCCCGCAAGGCGCGGCTCCTGGACGAGGCGGCGGCGCCCGCGGACACGGTGCGGGTGGCGACCGACGGGCGGCATGTCGTGGACATCGCACATGAAGTGGTGGCCGCCACCGGCTGGATCGTGCAAGACGCCACCGGGCCATGCTGAACTTGCTGTGCAGCCACCGGTGACCATCCCCTGTCAGCGTGCCCTTGTAGGGTCCCCATCATGACGACAGAGTCGGCCCATGACCCGCGTCCCCTCCTCGCCCGAGCACTTGATCAAGCCGGGAAGCAGGTCGCGGCGGTGGGTCCTGATGAGCTGGGCAACCGCACTCCCTGTGCCGACTACGACGTTCGCGCGCTGCTCGGGCATGTCGTCTCCGTGCTGCGCAAGCTCGCCCGTGTCGGCGCGGGAGGCGATGCGCGCGACGTCCCCGATGTGATCGACGATATTGCCGATGACGGCTGGGTGAGCGCGTTCACCCGGGCCCGTGGCGAGGTCGAGCGGGTGTGGGCCGACGACGGGTTGCTGGACCGCACGGTCGAGCTGCCGTGGGCCGCGCTGCCCGGCCGGGACGTTCTTGAGGCGTACACCCACGAGTTCACGGCTCACTCCTGGGACCTCGCCCACGCCACTCGGCGGCTCGCCGAGCTCGACCCCGACCTTGGCGCGCAGGCCCTCGACGCGTTCTCGAAGTTCGTGCGGCCGGAGGAGCGCGGCGAACAGGGCCCGTTCGGCCCGGTCGTACCCGTGCCCGACGACGCCGACGTCTACACCCGGCTGGCCGCCTACCTGGGGCGCCGACCGTAGTCAGCGGAATGTGGTGCGGATGTGCGCGTCGAGACGTGCGAGTGGAGGCGAGGCTGCCGTGGTGTTCTCCGATGCTGATGTCGCCGCGATGTATGACGTGCTGAACCCGTGGCAGCGGCGGGCGGGGGAGGAGGGGTTCTACCT
>NZ_JAAKZZ010000447.1 GCF_011045075.1 Streptomyces boncukensis | reverse complement strand
GGGCTTGTCGGGCTGGTCGCCTGGGCCGCCGGGGTGTGGTGGTTCCTGGCCCACCGCGGCGTGGTACGGCAGCTCGGGCTCGGCGTCGCCGTCCTGGCGCCCGCCGCCGTCCTGGTGCTCTTCACCCAGGACGGCCTGTGGCGCACGGCGCTGGCCGCCTGCCTGTGCTGGGCCGCGGCACTGGCCTGCGCCCGGGGGGCGCTGCGCCTCTCACCGGCGGACCCGCCGGGACCGGCGAGGGCCGCGCCCCGGCCGAAGCGGCCGGTCCTCATCATGAACCCGAGGTCCGGGGGCGGAAAGGTCTCCCGCTTCGGACTCGTCGAACGCGCTGAGGCGCTCGGCGCGCGGGTGATCCTGCTCGACCCGTCAGCCCCGGCCGACGTCGCCGCGCTCGCCCGGCGGGCCGTGGACGAGGGCGCCGACCTGCTCGGCGTCGCGGGCGGCGACGGCACCCAGGCGCTCGTCGCGGCCGTCGCCGCCGAGCACGGCCTGCCGTTCCTCGTGGTCTCCGCGGGCACCCGCAACCACTTCGCCATGGACCTCGGCCTCGACCGCTCCGACCCGGCCCGCTGCCTCGACGCGCTCAGCGACGGCGAGGAACTGCGGGTCGACCTCGGTGACGTCGCGGGCCGGGCCTTCGTCAACACCGTGTCGTTCGGGGTGTACGCGGACGTCGTGCAGCGCCCCGAGTACCGCGACGACAAGGCGGGCACGGCACTGAACCTGATGCCGGACCTGCTGGCCGACGAGGGGGTGCGGCGGCTCGACGCGCGGATCGACGGCGCCGCGCTCGCCCCGCAGCAAGCGCTGCTGGTCAGCAACAACCCGTACGCGTCGCCCGACGACCTCGGCGACAGCGCCCGCCGCCCCCGCCTCGACAGCGGCGAACTGGGCGTGCTGGGGGTCCGGGTGCAGAGCGCGGCACAGGCCGCCGACCTGGCCGTACGGGGCTCGCAGTCCCCGTGCCTGACCGTGGCGACCGCGCAGCGGGTCGAGGTGGCCTCCGACGCGGACGAGATCCCCGTGGCGGTGGACGGCGAGGCGCTGCGGATGCCCGTGCCCGTCGTGTGCGGGCTGCGTCCCGGCGCA
Source organism: Streptomyces boncukensis (assembly GCF_011045075.1). GTDB lineage: Bacteria > Actinomycetota > Actinomycetes > Streptomycetales > Streptomycetaceae > Streptomyces > Streptomyces boncukensis. Next base: position 5,085 of record NZ_JAAKZZ010000447.1, on the reverse strand, counting down.
CTGCGGGTCCTGGTGCCGCGCGACCGTCCCGGCGCCCTGGCCCCCGTCCCGGTCCTGGACTGGCGACGGCTCGCCGGCCTCGCCCTCGGCCGCACCGCGCCGCAGCCGGAAAGGGGCGCCCGTGCCTGACCGCGACGCCGCCGCGGCCGTGCTCGGCGACCTCCGTGCGATCGACCGCGCGCTGTACGCGGCGGTGGCCGCCACGCCCACGCCCACGCTGGACCGCGCGCTGCGGCGCCTGTCGCACGCGGCCGACCATTCGAAGATCTCGCTGACCGTCGCGGCGGGACTCGCCCTCGGTCCCGGCCGCTGCCCTCGTGCGGCGCTGGCCGGGGTCGGCGCGGTGGCGCTGGCCTCGGCGGCGTCGAACCTGTTCGGCAAGCGGATGGTGCGCCGGCGGCGGCCAGACCGGCCGGCGGCCCGGGTGGCCGTCGGCCGGCACGTGCCGATGCCGCTGTCGGCGTCCTTCCCGTCCGGCCACACGGCGTCGGCGACCGCGTTCGCCACCGCCGTGGGCGTCGTTCTCCCGCCGGCGGCCGTGCCGCTCGGCGCGCTGGCGGCGGCGGTCGGCTACTCCCGGGTCCACACGGGTGTGCACTACCCCGGCGATGTCGCGGGCGGCGCCGTCCTCGGCCTCGCGGCAGCGGCGGCGTCCCTGGCCGCGGTGCGTCGCAGGGTGCCCGCGTGACGGGGCGCACGGATGCGCCCCGAAGGGGCGCGGGGAACTGCGCGCGCAACCACGGCGACAGCCGCAGTCCGCAGGGCACGGACAGGGGCAGCCCCGACCCGGCAGGATCCGCCGGCCACGGCACTAGGGGGTGTTTCGAAAGCCCCGCACGCCACCTGGAACGCCCGGCACGTGCTCTCGCCGCACCGGCCGAAAGCCCGAGTACGCCCAGTACGAGGGCTTTCACCCGGCACGCCGAGAGCACGCACCGGACGCCCCATGCGCCGCACGGGGCTTTCGAAACACCCCCTAGTCGTCGCGCCGCCCGGGAAGCGGCAGGCCCGCCATCAGCGCGCGGCGGCTGGCCCGGACGTGTTCGCGCATGACCTGCTCGGCGCTGTCCCCGTCCTTCTCCAGTATGAGCTCGACGACCAGGTGGTGCTCGCGGTCGGACTGGCCCGGACGGCCGGGCCGGCTCAGCGAGGTCGTCACCAGCCGGGAGTAGGCCAGCTGGTTCATCAGCGTCCGGTAGTGCGCTTCGAGCTTCCGGTTGTCGGCGCCGGTGATCACCAGATCGTGGAACTCCCCGACCAGCTCCGCGTAGCGGTCGCGGTCGTCGCGGGCCACGGCCGCGTCGGCCTGCGCGAGGTTCTCCTGGAGCCGGTCGATCTCGGGCACCCGGCCCCGCCGGGCCAGGAGGCGCGCCGCGGCGCCTTCGAGCAGCTCCTTCATCTCGAAGAGCTCCGTGATCTCGCGCCGGGACGGAGCGGTGACGAAGGTGCCGACCCGGGGCCGGATCTCCACGAGCCCCTCGGTCTGCAGCTGCTTGAGCGCTTCGCGGACCGGTGTGCGGCTGACGCCGAACTCCTCGGCCAGGGCGAGCTCCGAGAGGAGCGCGCCGGGGTCGATCTCACCGCTGATGATGCGTCCGCGCATCTCGGCGATGACCCTGGCCTGGATCGGCTTGTTGGCCGATCCGCCGGTTCCTGCAGTCACTGAGCCAGCTCCTCGGTGTCGCGTCCTGTGGCTGATCATCCCAGAGGGGGGAGTGCTCCTCCGTCGAAGAACTTACCGGCGCTGTAGACCATGGGATCGCGCTCGGTGACGGCGGCGTGCACCACCCGGCAGACGAAGACGGTGTGGGTGCTGGCCTGGAGCCGTTCGCGGATCTCGGCCTCCATCTGCGCGCTGCTGCGCGCGATCAACGGGCTCCCGAAGGGGCCCGGCGACCAGTCCAGACCGCTGAACTTGTCGTCGGACTTGGACGCGAAGCGCGCGACCACGTCGAGCTGGTCCGTCGACAGGATGTTGATCGCGAGGTGGCCGGCCCGGAACAGGCAGTCGTGGGTGGACGAGGTGTGCTGGACGCACACCATGACCGTGGCCGGGTCCAGGGAGATACTGGCGAAGGCGTTGACGGCCAGGCCCTTCGGGGCGCCGCCGTCCAGCGCGGTCACGACGGTGACGCCGGTGACGAACTGGCGGTTGACCCGCTTCATCAGGTCGGTGTCGGCGGGCTGCGCCGAGAGCGCGGACATCGGGGTGCTCCTTGTCATGGTGTAGATCAGTCCTGTCCGACCGCGATGATTCCGAGGGCGGCGAGCAGCGCCCGGGGGTCCCAGGTCACGAACTCCTCGACGACGCGGTCTCCTTCGAACCGGGCGAAGGTCGCGCCGCTGACGTCCACCCGCCGCTTGGTGGCGGGGACGCCCAGGAGGGAGCCCTGGTGGCTGCCCGTGCTGTGCCAGCGGACCGCGGCACGGTCGTCCTCGACGAGGATGTCGTCGAGCGTGGTGACGAGGTCGGGGAAGGCGGAACGGGTGGCGAGGATCGACGCCTTGAAGGTGCGCAGGTCCTGGGGGCGCGACTCCGCGCCGCGGCGGAGGTAGCCGGGGTCGAGGAGCGCGTCGAGCGCGTCGACGTCGCCGTGGTTCCAGGTGGCTTCCCACACTCTGCGGATGGCGGCGTGCCGGGAGTCAGTGTGCGGCATCGGCTTTCTCCTTTTCGTCTTCGTCGGGAGCCGTCCCGGGTGCGCCGGCCGGCCTCGCGCGCCGGTCCGTCGCCAGGTCCTTCCAGAAGGACACCGCGAGACAGGCGATGATCACCAAGAAGGGCAGAGAGGTGACGATCACGGTGTTCTGAAGCGCGCTGAGCCCGTCGGCGAGCATCAGCGCGACCGCGGTGACGCCGGTGAGGACGCCCCAGAGGACGAGGACCGGGCGGCGCGGAGTGAGCGAACCGTCGGACGTCATCGACCCCAGGACGTAGGTGTTGGAGTCCGCGCTCGTCACAAAGAAGATCACCGCGAGCAGGACGGTGACCGCCGATGTGACCCCGGTCAGGGGGAAGTGGTCAAGCGTCGCGAAGAAGGCGTCGCCGAAGTCGTCCGCCGTCTGCTGGGCGATGTCGCCGCCCTCGAACATGTCCACGTGGATGGCCGAGCCGCCGAAGACCGCGAACCAGGTGAAGAAGGCGAGGCTGGGGACCGTCAGTACCCCCATGATGAAACCGCGGATCGTGCGCCCCCGGGAGATCCGGGCGAGGAAGATGCCGACGAACGCGCCCCAGGAGACCCACCAGGCCAGCATGAAGTACGTCCACGCCTGCATCCACTCCAGCCCGCCGAAGGCGGTGCCCTGCAGGCTCATCCGGAAGAAGTCCCCCGCCCAGGTACCGATCGACTCGATGTAGAGGTTGACGAGGAAGACCGTCGGACCGGCGATCAGCATGAACACGAACAGCACGGTCGCCAGGGTGCTGCTGGTGTAGCTCAGCATCTTGATGCCCCTGCTGACGCCGGTGACGGCCGACAGGGTGAAGATGGCGGTGATGGCCGCGATGATGAGCACCTGCGCCGCGGAGTTGACGGGTACGCCGAACAGCCGCCCCATCCCGTTGTTGACCTGGAGCGCCCCCAGCCCCAGGGATGTGGCCGTGCCGAAGAGCGTCGCGAAGACGGCGAGCACGTCGATCCCCTTGCCGATCGGGCCGTTGACCCGGTCGCCGAGGAACGGGGTGAACAGCTGGCTCACCAGGGGGCGGCGCCCCTTGCGATACGTCGAGTAGCCGATCGCGAGCCCGAAGACGGCGAAGACGGCCCAGGCGTGCAGGCCCCAGTCGAAGTAGGAGTACTGCAGCGCGCGCACCGCGGCCTCGTGGGTGTTCGGCTCGGCGAGCCCGCGCGGCGGCGTGGCCAGGTGCGAGATGGGCTCGGCGACGCCGTAGGAGACCAGGCCGATGCCCATCACGGCGCCGAGCAGCATCGCGATCCAGGCCGGGGTGGAGAACTCCGGTCTGTCGGTGTCCTTGCCGAGCCGGATGCTGCCCGCGGGGCTGAACGCCAGGAAGACCAGGAAGACCAGGATGCCGAGGGTGACGACCAGGTAGCTCCATCCGAACGACGAGGTGACCCAGTTCAGGGAGGACGCCGTGACGCGGTTGAGGTTCCCGGTGAAGAAGGTCGCCCAGGCGACGAAGACCGCGGCGACCCCGACCGAGGTCCAGAAGACGGAGCCGAGCTTCCCGGTCGCCGCGGAGGCCGGTTCCGAACCCCCTTGAGAACCCCCTTGAAGCTGTCTGGACATGAAACTCCTTGAGTCAGGTGCACCCGAGTCGCACTGGCATACAAGCTGGTTCGTGCTCGGCCGCTGGCATGCAAGGGACCGTAGGTGACGGCATGGGCTGAGTGTCAAGGGTCGCGCAGCGATTCCTCGGTATTTCCGCTGCGTTTCCGTTGCCGACTTGGCGAACATCCAGGTCAACGCCGTAATCACCGATGGCCGGACGCTCGCGCCACGCGGTGCGGGGGAGGGTGTTGGCCAGTAACCCTTGACCGCGATCAGCGGGATATCTACCGTCTCTGCCATGCAAGAGAATGTTGCTGATCCCTCCGCTGAGCGGATCGGACTGCGCAAGGTGGTGACCTACCGCGACGTCGTCCTCGCCGAGGCCGGACAGGCGCCGGAGCGGCCCGTGCGGCGCGCGAGCGCCGCCGCCGTCATCCGGAACCCGTGGATCGGCACGGGGCCGGACGCCGGGCTGGCCGCCGAGCAGGGCCGCATCGGGCCCGTGCTCGCGCGGCTGCTGTCCGGCCGGCTCGCCTCGGCGCTCGGCGGGGTGGACGCGATCGAGGCGTTCGGGAAGGCCGCGGTCGTCGGCACCGCAGGGGAGATCGAGCACGGCGGCGCGCTCATCCACACGCCGTACTTCGGCAACCTGGTCCGCGAGCTCCTCCGCGGCGAGTCGATCATCTGCTTCGCCGACACCCGGGCCGAGGCGGGTGACACACTGACCGTCCCCCTCTGGCACAAGACGCACGCCGCGACGCGCAGCCACTACCAGACCGTCAGCGCACGCGTCCCCGACGCCCCCCGGCCCGACGAGATCGTCGTCATCGCCGCCGCGTCCACCGGCCCCCG
>NZ_JAAKZZ010000446.1 GCF_011045075.1 Streptomyces boncukensis | reverse complement strand
GGCGCGGGGACCGTCCGCGGCCGGGTCGGAGCAGGGCGCGCGGCGGGAGACTTAGCTCACGTCCCTGGTCGCCCCGCCGCCTCCCCCGGCCCCGGACAGCGCACCGGGCGCCGCTCCGGCTGGCGGGGCGCCGCCGTCCGCCGTCGACCCGTCAATCTCCCTTCCTCCGCCGCGCCTTGGCCCGGACGGACGCGGAACGGCCCGGTCCGGACCAAGCCGGTTTCCCTACTCCCGCTTCCGCCCGCGCCGCTGACATTCCGTCCGGCAGCGCGAGCGCGGCCTCTCGGCGCCGCGCGGCGGCAGTCCGTAAGCTGTGCTCGTCAGACACCGGAGGCAGGGGACGGACATGGCGATGATGCGGCTCCGACGCGAGGACCCGCGTGTCGTCGGCTCGTTCAGGCTCCACCGGCGCCTGGGAGCCGGCGGGATGGGGGTCGTCTACCTCGGCTCGGACCGGCGCGGGCAGCGGGTGGCGCTGAAGGTGATCCGCCCGGATCTCGCCGAGGACCAGGAGTTCCGCTCCCGGTTCGCACGGGAGGTGTCGGCGGCACGGCGGATCCGGGGCGGCTGCACGGCCCGGCTGGTGGCCGCCGACCTGGAGGCGGACCGGCCGTGGTTCGCCACGCAGTACGTCCCCGGGCCCTCGCTGCACGACAAGGTGAACGAGGGCGGCCCGCTGCCGCCGGCGCAGGTCGCCTCGATCGGCGCCGCGTTGGCCGAGGGGCTGGTCGCCGTCCACGAGGCGGGTGTCGTCCACCGCGACCTGAAGCCGTCGAACATCCTGCTGTCGCCCAAGGGCCCCCGCATCATCGACTTCGGCATCGCCTGGGCGACGGGGGCCAGCACCCTCACTCATGTGGGAACGGCGGTGGGCTCCCCCGGCTTCCTCTCCCCCGAGCAGGTGCGCGGCGCGGCCGTGACCCCGGCGACGGACGTGTTCGCGCTGGGCGCCACCCTGGCGTACGCGGCGACGGGCGACTCGCCCTTCGGCCAGGGCAGTTCGGAGGTCATGCTCTACCGCGTGGTGCACGAGGAGCCGCATCTGCGCGGGGTGCACGCCGCGCTGGCCCCGCTGATCCAGGCGTGCCTGGTGAAGCCGCCCCAGGAGCGGCCCAGCACGCTGCAGCTCTCGCTCAGGCTGAAGGAGATCGCCACGCGGGAGGCGCGCGGCCTGCCGGACGGCGGCGAGTCCGCACCACCGGGCCCGGGGCCGGGCACCCACCCCGGCAGGACCGCGGGCGGCGGACGGCCGGTCCCCACGGGGCGGCGGGCGCGGGACTACGCCCGGCAGCGCACCGAGCCCGACCACGAGCCGCCGGCGAGCGCGCCGCGGGCCTCCTCACCGCGCACGGCGCGCGGTGCGGGCGGCGGGCGCCCGGACACCGACCGCCCGGCCGCCCGCCGCCCCGCGTCGTCCCCGTCGCGCACAGGGGCGCGCACCGGTGGCGGACGGCCGAACAGCGGACATCCCGGTACGGGAACCGGCACCGCGCGCCGTCCGGGACCCCGCCGGAACCGGCGGCTGCTGCGCCAGCGCCTGATCGTCTTCGTGACGGTGACGCTGCTCGTCGCGCTGGGCATCGCGGCGGCCCAGGGCTGCCAGGGCCCGACCCGGGGCCTCGGCGGCCCCGACAGCCGCGTCCCCGTACCGGCCGTGCAGGACGGCGACACCTCCGACGACAGCCGCTAGACCGTGTGGAGAGTGCGGGCCGGCGGTACGGCCACCGCGTGACCTTCGGGAGTTGTATGGGCTCCTGAAGATCGTGCGGTGGCCGCTGATCAGTCCAGTAACCCGGTCACAGGACGAGCATGAGCTTGCCGCCGGGCCGACGGGACTGGCTGAGCTTGGCCGCTTCCTGGATCTGGTCGAGCGGGTAGGTGTGGGCGACCGATACGGCGAGGACGCCTTCGCCGGCCAGCCGGGCGAACTCGCTCATCCGGTCGTAGCGCATCTCGATCTGGGTGATCCGGGTGCCCAGCTCGGCTGCGGCGGCGAAGTCCGAGACGGTGAGGACGCGGTCGGAGTCCCCGGTCAGCTCGATCAGGGACGGCAGCGAGCCGCCGCCTGGGCTGGCCTGGTGGGCGCGGTCGATCCGGCCGCCGGTCGGGGCCGTGTCCAGGGCGCGGTCGACGCGGCCTCCGGCCAGTGCGGCGACGCGTTCGGCCATGCCGTCGCCGTAGCCGGTCACCCGGGCGCCGATCTCTCCCAGGGCTGCGGCCCGCGTCGGCCCGGCGGTGGCGATCACCCGGACACCCCGGTGCAGCGCCAAGCGCACCGCCGCCTCACCCACGGTGGAGCCCGCGCCGTGGACGAGCAGCAGCTCACCCGGCTGGACGCCGAGGTCGTCGAGCGCGTGCCATGCCGTCTCGGCCGCCATCGGCAGCGCGGCGGCCTGCTCGGCGGCGACGCCCACAGGAATGTGAGCCCAGACCGCCATCAGCGCATACTCGGAGGCCCCGGCCGTCGGGCCGTCGAGGGTCGCCGGGCCGAACACACGGTCGCCGATTTCGACGCCGTCGACGCCCGCACCGAGCGCGTCGACGGTGCCCGCGACCTCGACGCCGAGCCCGCGGGGCAGGGGCGGCAACCGGTCGGCGAGCAGGCCGTCGACCACCGCCCAGTCGCCCGGCGTCAGGCCGCACGCGCGCACGGCGATCCGGATCTGGCCGGGTCCCGGCTCCGGCTTCGGGACCTCGCGGAGCACGATCACGTCCGGGGATCCGAACCGGTCGAACTGAAGAGCCTTCATGACGATCTCCTCCGTGATGACAGCATCTGTTGTCATCGATCTTAACGCCACGACGACAGCCTCTGCTGTCATATCCTGGTGGGCATGCCACGATGGGAGTCAGACGCACAGGGCCGGCTCAAGCGCGCGGCGCTCGAACTGTTCGAGGCGCAAGGTTTCGAGCGCACCTCGGTCGCACAGATCGCACGCACCGCCGGCCTGACAGAGCGCTCCTTCTACCGCTATTTCCCCGACAAGCGGGAAGTCCTCTTCGCCGACGACGAGCTCCAGGCCCACCTCGTCGCCCAAGTCGAAGCGGCCGACCCGGACCTCACGCCGATCGAGGCGCTGCTGACCGCGCTGGGGACCGCCGAGGAAATCTTCCGCCCGCGCGAGTTCCTGCTGCGCCGCGTCAGGGTGATCGCCGCCAGCCCCGCGCTGGCCGAGCGCGACCTGATCAAGCTCGCCGACATCGCCGACGCGCTGGTACGGGCACTCGAACACCGCGGCGTCGAGCCCGGCAGAGCACGCTTCATCACCGACGTGGCGATAGCGGTCTCCCGGCGCGCCACGTCCCGCTGGCTGGCCGACCCGGACGCGACCCTCTCCGAGCTCGTCGCCCAGACCGCCGCCGAACTGCGTGAGGCGGTCGCGCCGCCGACCCCGACGGCCGGCTGAGCCCGCCGCACGAGCTCGCGTTCGGCCCGCCCCGGCTCTTGCACGGCCCATGCGTCCCAGCCGAAAGCAGTGCACGAAGTGCGACTCGACGACGTGGACCTGGGCAATCCCCGCCTGGCCCAGGCTGGCCACGCTCGCCCGCCCTGAACACGGCCGCCGTCACCCGCTGCCTGTTCACCGCCGACACCGCCGCCTACGCCGCACGGATCCACGCCAGCGTCAACACCGTCGTCCAGCACACCGTCCTGAGCACTGCCAAGATCCTGCCCGGCGCACGCCGCACCGTCCTGACCCCCCAACCCTTTACCACCCGGCTCACCCTCCGCCGAATAGCCACCGGCCCCGCCTGAATCCGGCCCCCGATCACGCGGTCCGCAGCAGCCCTCGGCCCTGCAGCGGTCAGGGTCGGGCTGGAATTCGTCGTGTGCCCCTCACAGGTCGGTCCCCGATGAGGTCCAGCAGCACGTCAATGACCCGGCCGACGACGCGAGCCGAGCCACTGGCCATGAACGTCAAGCTCCGCGCCCCCCAGGGGCGCGGAGCAGCCCCGGCCCGGCACGGCTCCGCCGGAAACGGACGGCCACGGCACTAGGGTCGTGTGACGTGGAAGGCCACGGCGGAGGCCGCGGCGACATTGAGGGAGTCCACTCCGGCGGCCATCGGGATACGGACCCGCTCGTCGGCCGCGCGCAGGGCATCGCGCGACAGCCCCTCGCCCTCGGTCCCCAGCATCAGCACCAGCTTCTCGTACCGGCGGGCGGCCAGTTCGTCCACCGTGATCGCGTCCTCGGCGAGGCACAGCGCGGCCGTCGCGAAGCCGCGCCGCCGGAGCACCTCGATGTCCGCCGGCCAGGAGGCCAGCCGGGTCCAGGGGACATGGAAGACCGCGCCCATCGACACCTTCACCGCCCGCCGGTAGAGCGGGTCGGCGCAGCGCGGCGTGAGGAGGACGGCGTCCACGTCCAGCGCGGCCGCGCTGCGGAAAGCGGCGCCCAGGTTGGCGTGGTCCACCATGTCCTCGAAGAGGGCGACCCGGCGCGCGGCGCCGAGCAGGTCCGCCGCCGCGGGCAGCGGCTTGCGCTCCATGGCCGCGAGGGCGCCGCGGTGCACGTGGTAGCCGGTGACGCGCTCGGCCAGCTCGGGCGTGACCGTGTAGACGGGCGCGGGGCCCTCCGCGGCGACGTCCCGCATCGCGTCCACCCACTTCTCGGAGAGCAGCATGGAGCGCATCGCGTACCCGGCCTCCAGGGCGCGGCGGATGACCTTCTCGCCCTCGGCGATGAAGAGGCCCTCGGCGGGTTCGCGCCGCCGCCGCAGCTCGACGTCGGTGAGCGCGACGTAGTCGCCCAGCCGGGGGTCGGCAGGGTCCTCGACGGTGATCGGTGCGGCCACGCGACGACGCTACGGCCGCGCGCCGACGGCGACGACGTCGCCGATCACGATCACCGCGGGCGGGCGTACGCCCTCGGCGCGGGCCCGCTCGCGCACCGTCTCCAAGGTGGCGTCGACCCGGCGTGCGGTCGCCATGGTGCCCTCCTGGAGCAGCGCGACCGGGGTGTCGGCCGGGCGGCCGTGGGCGAGCAGCGTGTCGGCGATGGCACCGATGTGCTCGACTGCCATCAGCAGCACCAGCGTGCCGCGCTGCCGCGCGAGCGCGGGCCAGTCGACCAGCGAGCGCGGGTCGTCGGGCGCGACATGGCCGCTCACGACGGTGAACTCGTGTGCGACTCCGCGGTGGGTGACGGGAATGCCCGCCACCCCGGGCACGCTGATCGCGCTGGAGATGCCGGGGACGACGGTGACGGGGATGCCCTCGGCGGAGAGCTGTTCGGCCTCCTCCATGCCGCGCCCGAAGACGAAGGGGTCGCCGCCCTTGAGGCGGACCACGGACTTTCCGGCCTTGGCGTGGTCGACGAGGGCCCGGTTGATGGCCTCCTGCGCCATGGCCCGGCCGTACGGGATCTTCGCCGCGTCGACCACCTCGACATGCGGCGGGAGTTCGTCCAGCAGGTCGCGCGGGCCGAGCCGGTCGGCGACCACGACGTCCGCCTCGGCGAGCAGGCGGCGGCCGCGTACCGTGATCAGGTCCGGGTCGCCGGGCCCGCCGCCGACCAGGGCGACACCCCCGGTGCGCGCGCGGTGCTGCGGCGCCGCCAGGGTGCCGTCGCTCAGGCCCGCGACGATCGCGTCCCGGAGCGCGGCGGCGCGCCGCGGGTCCCGGGGCGCCTCGCCGGTGCCGCTGGTGAGGACGGCGACGGTGACGCCCGCCGCGCGGCCGGTCGCCGGGGTCCAGGCCGACGCCAGGTCGGCGTCGTCCGTGCGGACGCACCACACCCGGCGCTCCTCGGCCTCGGCGGCGGCGGAGGCGTTGACCTCCGGGTCGTCGGTGGCGACGAGCGCGTACCAGGCGCCGTCCAGGTCGCCGTGCCGGTAGGGGCGGCGGCGCCAGGTGAGCTCGCCGGCGCGGGCCATGGCCTCGACGGACGGGGTGGCGTCCGGGGCGATCAGCAGGAGGTCCGCGCCCGCCGCGAGCAGCGCGGGCAGCCGCCGCTGCGCGACGGTGCCGCCGCCGACCACGACGACACGGCGTCCATGGAGCCTGAGCCCTACGGGGTACGCGGGGTGGGCGGTGTTCTCGGACATGGCGCGGGCTCCTCGGGGCGGCGGGGACGCGGGCCGCTGCGACGCTGGAGCGGCGGATGGGCGCGTGGCGGGTTCGTGGGGACAGCTTAGGCGCGGCCGGGCACATGGGCTGTTTCGCAGGTCACGTGGGATGTGCCGGAGC
>NZ_JAAKZZ010000445.1 GCF_011045075.1 Streptomyces boncukensis | reverse complement strand
GTCGCCGATAGCCGCTCGGCCGTCTGGCGGCAGAACTGCTCCTCGAAGGCCGCCACCGCCGAGCCCGCCAGCCGCGCCACCCGGCCCGGCGTCGGCGGCTCCAGGCCCTGCTTTCGGCAGCGGGCCACCACCGCCTCGACCAGCCGCTCGCGCGACAGCTCCACCGGACACAACTCCGCAGCCAGCCACTCGGCGAGCTGGGCCTGGTCCTCCACCGAGCACTCGCGGAAGCCGAACGCCTCCCGGATCTCCGTACGGTGTCGCTTGATCGCCCGGCCCGTCCAGTCGTACGCCGCCCACTCCGCCTCAGGCACCTTCACCTGCTGCGCGACGTAGGCGACCGCCGCCTGGGGCACCTCACCTGGCACCTCCGGGAATCGGGCCTCCACCTCGAAGAACTTCAACAGCAGCGCGAACCCCAGCCGGTTCGACCCGGACTTGTTCCGCAGTTTCGCCATGTCGTCTTCGAGTAGTGTCCAGACCTCGATCAGGTCCTCCGGCTCCCATTCCTGCCGCACCCCGGTCTCCTCCCGGTCGTCGTGACACGACCAAGGTGACGAAGCATCACCACCGCCAAGACGAGAAGCCCGGAACCGCTGACAAGCACACCCCTGATCCGCTACAGAGAGCTACTTGTCACTTCGTGGCAGCTTCGGGAGTGCAGGGCCGACTCGGGTGGTTGCGGGGCTCGCGCTCGCGGGGCTGGCCGCGCTGACGGCAGGCGGTTGCGGCGGGTCCGACGACGGGGACGGGAGCGGGAAGGCGGCGGCGTCCTCGTCCGCGCAGCCCTCGGACTCCGGGCGCCCCTCGGACTCCGGGGAGCTCTCGGAGAGCCCGGCCGACCGATCGACTCCGCCGAGGTCCCCGGCGGAGTCCTCGGCGGAGTCTCCGGTGTCGGCGGCCGATGGACGCGATGTCGGCGCCTGCGCGGACGGCGACTGCGAGATCGCGGTGCCCCGGCCGGTGACGTTCCGGTTCAAGGGGCCGTCCGGTCCGGCGAAGCTGTCCGTGACCGAGGTCGGCCCGAACGAGGTCGAGTACGAGGTGACGTCGGACGGGGGCCGGGCCAAGGGCGGGGCGGGCGGCCCGGGGCGGGGTTGCATCACCGTCCTGCGGAGCGGCGGCACCAGCAACTCCTGCGGCCGAGTGGCGACCACCAGGCCGAGCCCCCAGCCCGACGCCGCGGTCATCCAGGTGGCGACCGGGAAGGACGGCACAGCGCTCCTGCACATCGTGTCGAGCTGACCGCCCCGGGGCCGCTACCCCGCTCTGCCCGCCGCCGAGGCCATCCCCAGCCAGGTGTGCGGGTTGCCCTCCCAGCACCAGCCCAGCTTGGGGGCGCGCTGGCTGATCCATATCGCGGGCACCCGGCGGTCGCCGCAGCGGGAGGCGCCCAGCGAGAAGCACTTGTTCTTCGCCAGGGCCGCCGGATACTGGGTGACGAAGGCGAGCCCCTCCTCGATCGTCAGCAGCGTCCGCCCGCGCTCGGCGATCGCGGCCATGGCGTCCCGCGGCACGGCACCGCAGAACTCCTCGCCCCGGTCGGCGCCGAGCAGCAGATACGCGGGCTCGGCCGGCGGCTCGGCGCCCTCGACCGGGACGAAGCGCGCGAGCGAGCCCTCCTCGTAGTGCCGGTCGACGATGCCGGGCTTGGTGCCGCTCTCCAGCCGGGTGAGCTCCACCATCTCCTCCACCGGCACCAGGGACCGCGTGACGACCAGCACGAACGGCGCCGCCCCCGGCTCTGCCGCGGCGCGCACCGCCACGTCCCGCAGCGGTGCGACCGTCTTCGTGAACTCCTCGGGGCTGATCCCGGCCCGGTCCGGATAGCCCTTCTCCAGCAGTGTGTCGAGCTGGCGGTCGAACTCCGTGCCCGCATCGGTGATGTTCAGAACGATCTCCCTCGACTCCTCGCTTCAACCTTGCGACACGTGTAAAGTTACGTCGAGAGCAAGAATACGTCAAGGGTAAATTCAAGGAGTGCGCGGAGATGACGGAGATGACGGAGACGGGCGAGCCTGGCCTGCGGGAGCGGAAGAAGCGGGAGACGCGGGAGCTGATCTCCGACCGCGCCACCGAGCTGTTCATCCTCCGCGGCTTCGAGGAGACCACCGTCGCCGAGATCGCCGCAGCGGCGCTGGTCGCGAAGAAGACGGTCACCAACTACTTCCCGCGCAAGGAGGACCTGGCCCTCGATATGCACGAGGAGTTCACCCAGGGCCTGGCCCGCACGGTCGCGCGGCGGCGCACCGGCGAGTCCGCGCTGGCGGCGCTGCGCGGCGAGTTCCTCGCGGCCGTCTCCCGGCACGACCCGGTGATCGGCTTCTCCGGGGAGCCCTTCGCCCGCATGGTCGCCGGGAGCCCGACCCTCACGGCCCGCCTCCGCGATCTCCACGAGCAGCGCGAGGAGGCGCTGGCCCGCACCCTGGCGGACGAGACCGGCGTGCCCGCCGGGGACATCACCCCGCGCGCGGCCGCGGCCCAGCTCGCGGGCGTCCACCGGGTGCTCTTCCGGGAGCTGATGGACCTCACCCTCCAGGGGCGGTCGGACGAGTCCGCCGCCGAGGCGGTCGCCGGCTCGGCGGAGCGCGCCTTCGCGCTGCTGGCGCCCTCGCTGGGGGAGTACGCGGTGCGGATATGAGCGGAGCCCCGCCTTCCCCTGCGAGGCGGGGCTCCGGTGATGAGCGGTGGTGCGGGTGGTGCGGGTGGTACGGGTCAGAAGGTCACGGAGGGGTCCGCGGGCTGCCGGGTGGTCACGTTGACGGTGTTGAAGAGGTTGGTGAGGCCGATCATCAGCACGAGCGAGGACAGGGCCCGCTCGTCGAAGTGCTTGGCCGCCTCGTCCCACACCGGGTCCGGCACCTCCCCGCGGTCGGCGATCCGGGTCGCGGCCTCGCCCAGGGCCAGGGCCGCGCGCTCGGCGTCGGTGAAGTACGGCGCCTCGCGCCAGGCGGCCACCGCGTGCAGCCGCTCGTCGGTCTCGCCCTTCTTCTTCGCGGTCCGCGCGCCCCCGTCCACGCAGAAGCCGCAGCCGTTGATCTGGCTGACCCGCAGGTGGACCAGCTCCAGGGTGGTGTGCGGCATGCCGCCCCGCTGGATGGCCTTGGCCAGCTGCTGGATCGGGCCCACGGCCTCGGGGATCACCTGCGCCGGGTTCTGGATACGTGCCGTCATGGTGGCTGCTCCTTGGGTGCGGTCGGTGCTCTCTGTGTCTGTCACCCCTATGACGGCGGGCGCCCCCCGGAATGTGACATCAGGGCCGCACGACTTTCACCGGCTCGACCCGGCCCGGTGCGGCCGGGGCACGGCCCGGTGCGCCCGGGGCCTTCGGGTCCGGGCCGCCGCGCTCCTCCGGCAGCTTGAGGAAGAGCGTGAGCACCATCGCCACCAGGTACAGCGCCAGGAAGACGATCGTCACGCCGCCCGCGCCGACCAGCGGCAGGAAGAGGCTGGCGATGGCCGGGCCGACGAAGGTGGCACCGCCCGCGCCCAGGTTGAGCAGGGCCATGGCGCCGCCCTTGTTCTCCGGCGCCATGGAGGGGATGAGCGCCGAGATCGGGACGAAGCCCGCGAGGGTCGCGCCGTAGAGCATGCCCGCCAGCACCGCGACCCAGTAGTAGTCGGCGCCGAGCCAGGTGGGCACGTAGTAGAGCAGTGTGACGCTGATCGCGCAGCCCAGCGCGCCGAACGAGGCGATGGTGGTCCGCCAGCCGATCTTGTCGGAGACCGCGCCGAAGATCAGGTTGAAGAAGATATTGGTGCCGTAGATGATCGCGAGCAGCTGGAGCCACTTGTCGGTGCCGAAGCCGACGTCGTCGGAGAAGATGCGCGGCAGGTAGACCAGCATCCCGAACTCGGGCGCGGTGTTGATGATCCGCACCACGCAGCCGACGAGCACCCTCGGATGGGTCTTCACGATGGAGATGCTGTTCTTGAGGCTCTCGCCGGTGCTGACGTCCGCGGGCGCGAGGCGGTCGCCGCCCGGCCGGCGCTGCGCGCCGACCAGGGCGATGGCGCCGCCGATCAGGATCAGGCCGAGCGCGGTCCACAGGGTGCCCATCTTGCCCAGGGCCGGGATGGTGAGGCTGGACCAGAGCGAGCCGAGGGTGGGCAGGCCGCCGGTGAAGGCGAAGTAGAACCAGCCGACGGCCGTGCCCAGGCGGGCCTTGGGCGCGGTGCCGGTGATCCAGACGAGGAAGCCGAAGGCGAAGAGCGGGTAGCCGAAGCCGCGCAGCCCGTAGAAGAGCAGCATCAGCGGGTAGTTCTCGGTGCCGAGCGCGAAGAGCAGATAGCAGGCGTCGAAGACGGCCCAGATCACCAGGCCGGTCCACATCACCCTGCGCGGCCCCCAGACCTCGGCCAGCGCCCCGGAGAACCAGGACGCGAGCATGACCGCGATGCCGTAGGCCGTGATCACATAGCCGGCCCGGACATCGCTGCCCGCGCCGTGGTCGGCCATGTACGGGGCGATGAAGCCGCTCTCGACGCCGTCGCCGATCATGAACAGCAGTACGCCGATATAGCCGAGGACCAGGGTCTTCGGCAGCCCTATGCGATCCAGCAGCATCGCGGCCTCCACTCTGAGGTAGCCAGTCCGTGCTCCTGGATACTCATCCTGGCCGCGATAAATATCAATAGCTGTGTTAAAGATAACGAGCCGTTTTGTTAATCCATGACCCGCGCCGCCAGGGCCCTAGTCCGCGATCCGGACGTCCGTCAGCTGGCGCAGCTGGGCCAGCACCTCCTCGTCCACCGGCGGCGTCAGCACCACATGGTCGAACGCGGAGACCGGGTCCAGCCGGTGCAGCGCGCTGCGCCCCACCTTGCTGTGGTCCATCAGCAGCGCGCTCACCGAGCCCGCCTCGCGCATCGCGCGCTTGATCGCGACGATCTCCTGCTCCTGGTGGTACGTCATGTCGGCGGTCATCGCCGAGGTGGACACCACCGTCAGATCCGCCGAGAAGCTCCTGATCATCTCCAGCGCGGAGAGCCCGATCCAGGAGTCGTGGGTCCGCGAGTACTCGCCGCCCACCAGGATCAGCCGGATGTCCTCGGCGGCCCGCAGCTCCTCGGTGATCAGGCGGTAGTTCGTCACCACCGTCATCGGCCCGACCCGGGGCAGCAGCCGGGCCAGCGCCAGCGCCGTGGTCGAGTCGTCCAGCATCAGCGACATGCCGGGGCTGAGGAAGTCCAGGGCCGCGCGGGCCAGCGCGCCCTTGGCGTCCGCGTGCGCGTGCAGCCGGAAGTCGGAGCTGGACTCGAAGACGGTGGAGGGCTGGGCCGACACCCCGCCGTGGTACTTGCGCAGGATGCCGCGGTCGGCCAGCTCGGTGATGTCCCGGTGCACCGTCATCAGGCTCACACCGGTCAGCTCGGTGAGCTCCGCCACGCTGGCGTCCCCCCGGGCCAGCACATGGTCGACGATCAGTCGCTGGCGCTGCTGGCGGGTGGCGCGTGCTCCCCGCTGGGGCTCCTGTGGTGGTTCCTGTGGTGGTTCCTGGGAGGGCTCCTGGGGCGGTTCCTGGGCGGTCATACGGACCATCCTGCCCTGTGCGCCGCCGTCTGTCCGCAGCCCGTATCAGTCAGCCGGTGACAAGTAACAGAATGAGTGTTAATTTGCTAGGACCGCGATGTTAGGAGTACCGGCCGTGGCCGAAGCAGTGGTGTTTGACATGGACGGAGTGCTCGTCGAGAGCGAGCACCTCTGGGAGGGGCTGTGGACGGCCTTCGCCGCGGAGCGCGGCAAGCAGTGGGGGCCCGAGCAGACCAAGAGCTGCCAGGGGATGAGCGCCCCCGAGTGGGCCGCGTACCTCACCGCGTTCGCCGGCGCCGGGGACAGCGCGGGCGACACCGAGCGCACCGTCGTCGACGGCATGGTCCGGGCGCTGGACGACGGCGAGATCGACCTGCTGCCCGGCGCCCGCGCCATGGTCACCGAGGCCGCCGCGCTCGGCCCCGTCGCGCTCGCCTCCTCCGCGCCCCGCCGGGTGATCGATGCGGTGCTCGCGCACCACGGCGTCGAGCACCACTTCAAGGCCACCGTCTCCAGCGCCGAGGTGCCGCGCGGCAAGCCCAGCCCCGATGTCTACCTCGCCGCGGCCGACCGGCTCGGCGTCCCCGCGGCCCGCTGTCTGGCCGTCGAGGACTCCAGCAACGGGCTGCGCGCCGCGGCGGCCGCCGGGATGACCGTCGTCGCCATCCCCAACCCCACCTAC
>NZ_JAAKZZ010000444.1 GCF_011045075.1 Streptomyces boncukensis | reverse complement strand
CTCCCGTACCCGCCCCCGCCGTCCCCGTTGTTGCCGTCGTCCCTGTCGTACCCGTGGTCCCTCCCGGCGCACCGGAGGGGGGACGCGTACGGTCGTTCGCGTCTCCGCCCGATCCCTTCGAGCCGTCCCGCGCCGTCTCCACGGCCACTGTGCCACCCCGCATTTCAACTTCCGTGCGATGGAAGGGGATTGTGCCCTACACGAGTGTCGTCCGGCTCGGCAGGCCGGGTTCGGCAGGGTGAAAGTGGGCGGAGCGACGTTGATCCGGGTGCCGCGGGGTGCGCGAGGTTGACATCGGTGTTGACCTCCGGGCGGGCGTCAGCCGGGACGGACGGCGCCCGCCCACGGCATCTCGCTGACCGGTGCGACCCGTACCGTCCTGCCCGGCCGCGGGGCGTGGATCATCTGCCCCCGGCCGATGTAGAGGCCCACATGGCTCCGTGAGCCGTAGAAGAACACCAGGTCGCCGGGGGCGAGTTGGGAGCGCGAGACGTGCCGCCCCGCCCGGTACTGGGCCTGCGAGGTGCGCGGCAGCGAGACGCCGGCGGCCCGCCAGGCGGCCTGGGTGAGCCCGGAGCAGTCGTAGCCGGAGGGGCTCGTGCCGCCCCAGACGTAGGGGGTGCCGATCGCCCGGCGCGCGAAGGCGATGGCGCGCTCCGCACGCCCGCCGGTGCGCGCGGACGCGGTGGATACGGCGGACGCGGCGGAGGCCGCGCCGGGTGTCCCGCCGGCGCCCCCGGCGGTGGCCGCACCGCTGGTGGTGCCCGGTTCCGTGACGGTCCGCATGCCGCTCCGGCCGGTGGTGCGCCGGGTGGCGCCGCGCGGGCCGCGGTCGCCGTTCCCGGCCCGCTCGGTGCCGTCGGCCCTCGGGCCGCCGCCCGTGCCGCCGGTGCCGCCGGTACGGCTGCTGCCGCTGCTGCCCTCCGGTGCGCCGTTCAGGACGCGGTCGCGCTGGCGGGGCGTCAGACGGCGCAGCAGGTCCTGTGCGTCCCTGAGCTTGCCGCGCACGGTCTGCTTGTGCGTACGGGCCCGTCGCGCGGCCTCACGCACCGCGGCCGATGCCGCGCTCGCCTCGTCCCTGAGCCGGGCCAGCTCGCGCGACTGCCGGGCCAGCCGGTCCAGCGCCCTGCTCTGCCGGTCCCCGGTCCGCTCCAGTACGGCGGCCCGCCGCAGATAGTCGTCCGGGCGGGCGGAGAGCGCCAGCCGGAGGGTGGGGTCGGCGCCGCTGCCCTCGCGGTACTGCGCTGTGGCGTAGGTGCCCAGGGCGTTGCGCGCGCGGTTGAGCCGCGCCATCCGGCGCGCCGCCGCGCTCTGCAGCCGGTCCAGCTTCGCCTGCGTCCTCCCGGCCCGCTCCTGTGCGCCGTTGTAGCGTTCGGTGGCGCGCTCGGCGTCCCGGTGCAGTCTGTCGACCTTGGCCTTGACCTGGTCCGGCCGGGCGGTGCCCGCGTCCGGCTGGCGGGGCTGCGCGACGGCAGCGCCGTCGAGGGAGGTGAGACCGGCCGCCCCGGCGAGCGCGAGGGTGAGTGCCGCGCGCGCCGCCTGGGTGGTGAGGAACGCGAAGGGGCGGTGCTGCTTGGACTTGCGGTGCGAGGCCATGAAGCAGGACGCTAAATGCCGCCGTTGTGCCGCTGTGCCGCGATGACAGGGACTGGTCGCTTTCGCCCGCCCCCTTCCGTGCTGGGCCCGCTTCCTGCCCGGATACGCTCACCAGCATGGACGTACTGATTAATGTGTTCGTGGGTTTGCACATTATCGGCATCGCCGCGCTGCTCGGTGGAATTTTCCCGCAGCTCACGGCGGTCAGAGCGGGCGCGGGCCGATTCACCCCCGGGATGCTGCACGGCGCGTTGACCATGCTGGTCACCGGTGTGGCGCTGGTGGGGCTGAACCAGGCGGACGATCAGTCGGTGAACAACGTCAAGATCGGCGTCAAGCTCGCGCTGCTGGTGGTGATCCTCGCGCTGGTCTATGTGAAGAGGGACGAGGAGAAGGTCCCCTCGCCCCTCCTCGGCACCGTCGGACTGCTGACCGTGGCCAACATCTTCATCGCGGTGCTGTGGACCTGAGAAGGCTCAGGCGGGGCGGACCGCCGAGTGGAAGGGCATGGTGTCGATCGACTCGAAGCGGATGTTCGTGCCCGGCTTTGGCGCGTGGATCATCTGGCCGTCTCCCGTGTAGATGCCGACGTGGCTCACGTCGTCGTAGAAGAAGATCAGGTCACCGGGCCGCAGCGCGGACCTGGCGACCTTCGTGCCGACCTTCACCTGGTCGAACGTGGTACGGGGCAGGGAGGCGCCGCCCTCCTTCCACGCGGCCTGGGTGAAGCCGGAGCAGTCGTACGAGTTCGGGCCCGTGGCGCCCCAGACGTACGGCTTGCCGAGCTGCTGCTTGGCGAACCCGAGCACCTTCGCGGCCTTCGCCGCGTACGAGCTGTCGGGGGTGCTGGTGTCTCCGGAACCCGTGCCCGTGCCGGAGCCCGTGTCCGAGCCCGTATCCGAGTCAGGGCCGTCCTGCTGGTCGCCGGTGTCGCTCTCGCGCTCGCGCTGCCGTTCGCGCTGCCGTTCGCGCTCCTTGCGCGCCTGCTCGCGCCGTTCCGCCTCCGCGCGCTCCATGGCCTTCTGCCGGGCCTCGGCGCGCTTCTTGCGCTCGATCTCGGCCAGGCGCGCCTTCTCCTCAGCCGTCAGCTTCGAGAGCAGCTCGCGCGCCTCGGAGAGCTTCGACCGGATCTCGCTCCTGTTCGCCTTGAGCCGCTTCTGGGACGCGCTCAGCCGGGCGAGCTGCCGGGTCGCCTCGGCCCGCCGGCTGCCCGCCGCGCGCTGCTGCTTCTCGTAGTCGGTGACGGCCTTCTTCTGGCTGCCGGTCAGCCGGTTCATCAGGTGCCTCTGTGTGAAGAACTGCTGCGGGTCCTCCGTCAGCAGCAGGGTCGCCGTCTCGGAGACGCCGCCCGTGCGGTACTGCGCGGCGGCGTAGCGGCCGAGGGCGCGGCGCGCGTCGTTCAGCCTGTCGGTGCGCTTGGCCACCTGGTCGAGCGTGCGGTTGACCTTGTCGCGCTGTCTGCCGGTCGCCTCCTTGGCCGCGTTGTACTTCTGGGTGGCGCTGCCCGCCTGCCGGTACAGCGCGTCGACCCGCTTCTGGACCTCGGCGAGGGAGGGCTTGCCGCTGTTCCGGTCCGGCGGGTCGGTGGGGGACGCGTGTGCCGACTGGGAGAGGAGGGTGAGCGAGGCCAGCGCCGCGGAGCTGATGCCCAGCGCGCCGCGCGCGGAGGCGGCGGTCGCGAGGGCCCGGGTGCGTGGCTGCTTGCGGTGGGACGCCAAAGTCGGCGACTCCTTCCGATTCACCGCCTGCCGGGTCAGCAGTGGGGCGCCCCCTGTTCGGGCGGAGCCGAGCCTGGGGAAGGCCCGGAGGGCTCGGGCGTCGGAGAGGTGTCCTACGGCGGGGTCTGGCGGGCCGCGCCGATTCGCCCCGGTGGTGCGGGTGGGTCCCCGGCTCCGGTCTGCGGTGGGGCGCGGCCGGACTCGGCGGAGGCGGCCCGCGCCGGCGCTTTCGCCGACAGGTGGCCGGGCTGCCTGGAACGGCACCGTAGTGGGGCGTGGTGCCGCTGTGAAGGGCGGAGTGTGATTCGCCCGATATCTTTTCGTTATCTCGTGTGACCTTCGGCGCGGGGGAACGGCTGTCGGTGGGGCGTCCTAGACTCGTACGACGATGAGCAGCCTCTTCGATGACAGCTTCCTGGCGGACCTCGACGGTGCGGACCCCGAAGGGTCCGGTGACGACGTGCCCCCGCCGCCTCCCGAGGATCCGGAGGCCGATGTCTCCGGTGCGTCCGGCGCGTCCGGCACGTCCGGCGAGGAGATCCCCGACGATCTCTTCGCAGGGACGTTCGCGGGGACGTTCGCGGGCGGCGCCGGCCGTGACGCGTACTACCGCGACGGCGCCCCCCGCCCCGCCGTCGATCCCGCCGCGCTGCTGGAGGAGATGAACGAGCAGCAGCGCGAGGCCGTCGTGCACTCCGGGTCGCCGCTGCTGATCGTCGCGGGTGCGGGCTCCGGCAAGACACGGGTGCTCACCCACCGCATCGCGTATCTGCTGGGGGCGCGCGGTGCGCACCCGGGGCAGATCCTCGCCATCACCTTCACCAACAAGGCGGCGGGCGAGATGAAGGAGCGGGTGGCGGAGCTGGTGGGGCCGCGTGCGCAGTCGATGTGGGTGTCGACGTTCCACAGCGCGTGCGTGCGCATCCTGCGCCGGGAGAGCAAGAAGCTCGGCTTCACCTCGTCGTTCTCGATCTACGACGCGGCGGACTCCAAGCGGCTGATGGCCCTGGTCTGCCGGGATCTGGATCTGGACCCCAAGCGCTTCCCGCCCAAGGCGTTCAGCGCCAAGGTCTCGAACCTGAAGAACGAGCTGATCGACGAGGAGGACTTCGCGGGCCGGGCGGCCGCGGGGTTCGAGAAGACCCTCGCCGAGGCGTACACGATGTACCAGGCACGGCTCCGCGAGGCCAACGCGCTGGACTTCGACGACATCATCATGACGACGGTGCACCTGCTCCAGGCGTTCCCGGACGTCGCGGAGCACTACCGCCGCCGCTTCCGCCACGTCCTCGTCGACGAGTACCAGGACACGAACCACGCGCAGTACCAGCTGGTGCGCGAGCTGGTGGGCTCCGGGGAGGACCGGGCGGAGCTGTGCGTCGTCGGCGACGCGGACCAGTCGATCTACGCCTTCCGGGGCGCCACCATCCGCAACATCCTCCAGTTCGAGGAGGACTACCCGGACGCCACCACGATCCTGCTGGAGCAGAACTACCGCTCGACCCAGACCATCCTCAGCGCCGCCAACGCCGTCATCGAGCGCAACGAGGACCGCCGCCCCAAGAACCTGTGGACGAACGCCGGATCCGGCTCCCGCATCACCGGCTATGTCTCCGACACGGAGCACGACGAGGCGCAGTTCGTCGCCGACGAGATCGACCGGCTGACGGACGAGGGAGCCGCCAAGCCCGGCGACATCGCGGTGTTCTACCGCACCAACGCCCAGTCCCGGGTCTTCGAAGAGGTCTTCATCCGCGTCGGCCTGCCGTACAAGGTGGTCGGCGGCGTGCGCTTCTACGAGCGCCGCGAGGTGCGGGACGTGCTGGCCTATCTGCGCGTGCTGGCCAACCCGGAGGACGCCGTCCCGCTGCGCCGGATCCTCAACGTCCCCAAGCGGGGCATCGGCGAGCGCGCCGAGGCCATGATCGAGGCGCTGGCGCTGCGCGAGAAGGTCACCTTCCCGCAGGCGCTCGTCCGGGTGGACGAGGCGTACGGCATGGCGGCCCGTTCCGCGAACGCCGTCAAGCGCTTCAACACGCTGATGGAGGAGCTGCGCACCGTCGTGGAGTCCGGCGCCGGTCCGGCCACCGTGCTGGAGGCGGTGCTGGAGCAGACGGGGTATCTCGCCGAGCTCCAGTCGTCCACGGACCCGCAGGACGAGACCCGGATCGAGAACCTGCAGGAGCTGGCCGCCGTCGCCCTGGAGTTCGAGCAGGAGCACCAGGGCGAGGAGGTCACCCTGGCCGACTTCCTGGAGCAGGTCGCCCTCGTCGCCGACTCCGACCAGATCCCGGAGGAGGGCGAAGCCGACGACGCGGGGGTGGTCACCCTGATGACGCTGCACACGGCGAAGGGGCTGGAGTTCCCCGTCGTCTTCCTGACCGGCATGGAGGACGGCGTCTTCCCGCACCTGCGCGCGCTGGGCAACGTCAAGGAGCTGGAGGAGGAGCGGCGGCTGGCGTACGTGGGCGTCACCCGCGCCCGCGAGCGGCTCTATCTGACGCGCTCGACCCTGCGCAGCGCCTGGGGCCAGCCCTCGTACAACCCGCCGTCCCGCTTCCTGGAGGAGATCCCGGACCAGTATCTGGACTGGCGGCGGAGGGGCTCCACGGCGCCTCCGGGAGCGGGCTCGTCGTCGTTCGGCGGCGGCGCGGGCGGGGTCGCCTCGTCCCTGTCGTCGTCCGCGAGCGCCTCGGCCCGGCGGGGCGGGCCCTCCGGGTTCGCCACCCGGCGGACGAGCGACCGGCCGGTGGTCCAGCTCCAGACCGGCGACCGGGTCACGCACGACAGCTTCGGGCTGGGGACGGTGGTCGCGGTGAAGGGCAGCGGGGACAGCGCGGAGGCGACGATCGATTTCGGCGGAGAGAAGCCGAAGCGGCTGCTGCTGCGGTATGCGCCGGTGGAAAAGCTGTGATGAGCGTGGGGC
>NZ_JAAKZZ010000443.1 GCF_011045075.1 Streptomyces boncukensis | reverse complement strand
CTCCCGCCCTCTCGTCCCGTCGTCAGTACGCGCGCGCCACCAGGGCCATGGTCCCGGGCGCGTCGTCCGACTCGGGCACCGAACCATCCTCGGCGACCAGGCAGCGCACGGTCGCCGACCGCGCCGCGAGCTCGTCCTCCCCCTCGGAGCCGACCGCGGCCCACGGAATGCGCGCCCACCCCCCGGCGGCCGCCACGTCCGCGGCTTCCCCGATCGTACGCACCTGACTCGTGCGTCTCGCACGCAGCTCCCCCGACTGACGCAGCAGGGTGGCCTGGTCCTCCTCCAGCAGGCCGGGCAGCAGTCCGGGCAGGACGTCCACCCGGACCGGCTCCTTGCTCCCCTGAATCCGGCGGACCAGGGTCGCGGTTCCTCCGTGCTCCGGCGCGGCCTCCAGGTCGCGCGGGCCGATGTCGACCCGTACGGGCACGCCCTTGAGCTCCCAGTCGACGGCACGCCGCCCGAAGGGCGTGTCCACGCGGTCGTCGACCTGGACGCGCACGCCGGCCGCGCGCAGCAGATCGGCGACCTCGCGCACCTTCGCGAGCACCGGTTCGTCGCCCTTGACCGCCACCACCGCAGCCTGTACGGGTGCGAGGCGGGGCGGCAGCCGCAGTCCGTCGTCGTCACCGTGCGCCATGACGAGCGCGCCGACCATCCGCGTCGTACTGCCCCAGGACGTCTGCCAGACGAACTCGCGGTTCCCCTCGCGGGAGAGGTACCGGGTGCCGAAGGCCCGCGCGAAGTTCTGTCCGAGCTCGTGGCTGGTGCCCATCTGGAGCGCCTTGCCGTCCCCCGTCATGGCTTCGAGCGTCAGCGTGTTGAGCGCCCCGGCGAACCGCTCACGCGGCGTCTTGCGGCCCGGGACGACGTCGATGGCCAGGACGTTGACCATGAAGTCGGTGTAGACGTCCCGGTGGATGCGGGCGGCGTAGTCGCGCGCCTCCTCGTAGGTCGCGTGCGCCGTGTGGCCCTCCTGCCACAGAAACTCCGACGTGCGCAGGAAGAGCCGGGGGCGCATCTCCCAGCGGACGACATTCGCCCACTGGTTGATCAGCAGCGGCAGGTCCCGGTAGCTCTGCACCCACCGTGCGAAGGAGGCGTTGATGACCGTCTCGGAGGTGGGCCGGACGACGGCGGGCTCCTCCAGCTCCTTGCCGCCGCCGTGCGTCACCACGGCCAGCTCCGGCGAGAAGCCCTCGACGTGCTCGGCCTCCCTCGTCATGTAGGACTGCGGAATGAGCAGCGGGAAGTACGCGTTCTGCGCGCCCGCGTCCTTGATACGGGCGTCCAGCCCCTGCTGCATCCGCTCCCACAGCGCGTAGCCGTACGGTCGGATCACCATGGTGCCGCGCACCGGGCCGTTCTCGGCGAGCTCCGCCTTGTTGACCAGCTCCTGATACCAGCGCGGGAAGTCCTCGGAACGGGGCGCGAGGACAGGTGACTTCGCCATGGCGGGCATAGTACGTCTCCCCCGCCGGACCGCCGCGCCGCAGGGGCGACCGCGCAGGAGTCCGCACGGGCACGCGACTGGGCGGTGTGGATGCCGGGCCTGTTCCGGTACGTCACAGCGCGTGCCCGGTGACCAGTGCCCAGATCAGCCGTGCTGTGCTTGCCGGCCCTCCAGCGGCGTCGGCCACTCCTCCGCCGTGAGGGCGAAGCGCTCGTGGTCGCGCCAGGCGCTGTTGATGAACAGCATGCGGGGGGAGAAGCCCTCGTGCCGGAAGCCCAGCCGCTTGGCCATGGCGAGGGAGCGGTGGTTCTCGGGCTGGACGTTGATCTCCAGCCGGTGCAGGCCGAGACCCTCGGGTCCGGGCGCGAAACAGCGGTCGACGACCAGCCGCATGCCCTCCGACATCCTGCCGGTCCCGGCGTACGGCAGATAGCTGTCGTAGCCGAGGGAGGCGCTGCGGAAGCGGGCCCGCACGATGTTGGCGACGTTGACCTTGCCGACCAGGCCCTCGTCCTCGCTGTTGATGACCATGAAGGTGCGCAGTCCGGGGCCCTGCCGGCGGAGCAGGTCGGGAAGGCCGTCGGGCTCCACCGGGTTCCACGGGGTGAGGTGGTCGGCGGAGCGGACGACGGCCTCGCTGTACATCCGTTCGTCGTCGGGGCGGGGCGGTCGGACGTAGACGCGCATCGCGGGCATGGTGGACATGGTCCACATCATCCGCCCACGCGCCGGGCGGCTCACTTCGGGGGCAGGATGTCCTTGAACTCCTGGGGCAGCTCGAAGTCGCCCGGGTCCTGGCCGGCGGCCGGGATGCCGAAGGCGCCGCCCTGGGTGCCCGCCTTGCGGGCCGCGGCGTCCTGCTCCTCCTGCTTGCGCTTCATCGGGTTGCCCGACTGGCGCCGCCCCTTGCTCTTCTTCTGCTGCTTGCCCTTCTTCTTGCCGCCCGCACCGCCCGGCATACCGGGCATCGCGGGCATACCCGGCACTCCGCCGCCCTGGGCCATCTTGGACATCATCTTGCGGGCCTCGAAGAACCGCTCCACCAGGTTCTTGACGGTGCTGACGTCCACACCGGCGCCGCGGGCGATACGGGCGCGGCGCGAGCCGTTGATGATGGTGGGCTCGGCGCGCTCGGAAGGTGTCATGGACTTGATGACGGCCGCGGTGCGGTCGACCTCGCGCTCGTCCAGGTTGTTGATCTGGTCCTTCATCTGGCCCATGCCCGGCATCATGCCGAGCAGCTTGGAGATGGAGCCCATCTTGCGGACCTGCTCCATCTGCGCCAGGAAGTCGTCGAGCGTGAACTCCTTGGGGCCCTTCGCCAGCTTGGCGGCCATCTTCTCGGCCTCTTGCTGGCTGAAGGTCTGCTCGGCCTTCTCGATCAGCGTGAGCATGTCGCCCATGCCGAGGATGCGGGACGCCATGCGGTCCGGGTGGAACGCGTCGAAGTCGTCCAGCTTCTCGCCGTTCGAGGCGAACATGATCTGCTTGCCGGTGACCTGGGCGACCGAGAGGGCCGCACCGCCGCGCGCGTCACCGTCGAGCTTGGAGAGCACCACGCCGTCGAAGCCGACGCCGTCCCGGAACGCCTCGGCCGTGGTGACCGCGTCCTGGCCGATCATCGCGTCGACGACGAACAGGATCTCGTCGGGGCTGACCTCGTCGCGGATGTCGGCGGCCTGCTGCATCATCTCCTGGTCGATGCCGAGCCGCCCGGCGGTGTCGACGATGACCACGTCGTGCTGCTTGTCGCGGGCGTGGGCGATCGAGTCCTTGGCGACCCGCACCGGGTCGCCCACGCCGTTGCCCGGCTCCGGAGCGAAGACGGCGACACCGGCGCGCTCCGCGACGACGGAGAGCTGGTTGACGGCGTTGGGCCGCTGGAGGTCGGCGGCGACCAGCACCGGGGTGTGGCCCTGCTGCTGGAGCCAGCGGCCGAGCTTGCCCGCGAGGGTCGTCTTGCCGGCGCCCTGCAGGCCGGCGAGCATGATGACGGTCGGAGGGGTCTTGGCGAACCGCAGGCGGCGGGTCTCGCCGCCGAGGATGCTGATCAGCTCCTCGTTGACGATCTTGATGACCTGCTGCGCCGGGTTCAGCGCCTGGGACACCTCGGCGCCGAGCGCGCGCTCCTTGACCTGCTTGATGAACGCCCGCACGACAGGCAGCGCGACGTCCGCTTCGAGGAGGGCGATACGGATCTCGCGCGCCGTGGCGTCGATGTCCGCCTCCGAAAGGCGCCCCTTGCCCCGGAGGTTCTTGAAAGTGCTCGCCAAGCGGTCGGAAAGTGTGTCGAACACGGCGGTCGCGGATCCTTAGCGTTGTCGGTCACGTCTGCATCGACTCCCCAGGGTATCCGCCCGCGCCGAACACGGTCAGCGCCGGGCTTCCGGGCCCCGCTCCGGCAGCAGCGCCGCCTCCAGCCCGCCGGCCAGCGCGGCGGCGTCCGGAGAGGTCAGCGGAGCACCGTCCGGGCCTGTCACATAGAACACATCCACGGCGCTGGCCCCCAGCGTGCTGACCCGCGCGCTGCGCACCCGCACGCCCGCCTCCTCCAGCGCGTGCCCGATGCGGTGCAGCAGCCCGGGGGCGTCCTGGGCGCGCACTTCGAGCACCGTGGCCAGCCGCGAGCCGTCGGGCGCGACGTCGACCCGGGGCGGCGGCGCCTGGGCGCCCCTGCGGCGGTGCCCGCGGGCTCCCCGGTACGCCTCCTCGCGCTCGGCGAGCCGTGCGTCGATGTTCAGGCTGCCGTCCAGGGCGCGCACGAGATCGCTGCGCAACCGGGCCGCCTGGGGCAGCGAGCCGTACTCGGCGGCCACCCGCCAGGTGAGCAGCAGCACGGAGGCCGCAGGCGCCCCTGTGACGGCCTCGGAGAGGTCCAGGTGCCGCAGGTCCGCGGAGCGCACCGTCAGCCTGTGCAGCGCCAGCACACCGGCCACGGCGGGCAGCACACCCGGCCGGTCGGACAGCGCGATCTGCAGCTCCACACCCACGGGTTCGGCCTCCGCACCGCCGCCGGTCCCGCCGTCGCCCGGCCCGCCGACGCCCGCACCGGCGCCGTCCGTCCCGACCTCCGCTGCCCCGCCCTCGGCGCGCGTGTGCAGCGCGAGCACGGGCCCGCCGGTGCGCCACGCCTCCACGGCGAGCCGTTCGGCCTCCGCCGTCGGCTCGTACGGCGCGGCCTGCCACTCGGCCGGTTCGCCGGACAGGACGGCGTCGGTGCGGGCGACCAAATCGGCGACCAGCCCGGCGCGCCACTGCGACCAGGCCGCCGGACCCGTGGCGAGCGCGTCGGCCTCCGTAAGGGCGTGCAGCAGCTCCAGCGTGCCCCGCGTGCCGACGGCACGGGCGACCGTGCGGACCGTCGCCGGGTCGTCCAGATCCCGCCGGGTGGCCGTCTCGACGAGCAGCAGATGGTGGCGTACGAGGGTGGCGAGCACCTCCGCGTCCGCGGCGCCGAAGCCCATCCGCGCCGCCATGTCACGCGCGATGGTCTCGCCGCTGACCGCGTGGTCGCCCGGCCAGCCCTTGCCGATGTCGTGCAGCAGCGCGCCCACCAGCAGCAGGTCCGGACGGTGCACCCGCCGGGCGAGCGCGGCGGCGCGGACGGCTGTCTCCACCAGATGCCGGTCCACCGTGAAGCGGTGGACGGGGTTGCGCTGCGGGCGGCACCGCACCCGCTCCCAGTCCGGGAGCAGCCGCGACACCAGCCCCTCGGCCTCCAGCGCCTCCCACACCGGCACCGTCGCCTCGCCGGCGCCGAGGAGCGTCACGAACTCCTCGCGCGCCTCCCGGGGCCAGGGAACGGGCAGTTCGCGCCCGGCGCGCGCGAACTTCCGTACGGTGGGCGGGGAGAGCGGGAGTCCCGCCTGCGCTGCCGCCGCTGCCGCGCGCAGCGGCAGCACGGGATCGCGCTCGGGGCGCGCGCCGAGCGCCAGCGCCGCCTCGCCCTCGTGGTCCACCACCCCCTCGGCCAGCGGTGCCCGCTCCCCGGCGGGGCCGGACGCGAGCAGGCCGCGCAGCCGCGTACGGCCCGGCCCCCGCCCGGAGCGCGACCGCAGCACCCGGCCGATCTCCCGCCAGGTGACCTCACCGGCGTACGCGATCGCGCGGGCCGCCTCGTACACCTGCCGCAGCAGCGTGTCGGCGTCCAGCAGCCCCAGAGCGTTCGCCACCTGCTCCTGGTCCTGCAGCGCCAGCCGGTCGGTGGCACGCCCCGTGGACAGGTGCAGCGCGTCCCGTACGTCCAGGAGGCAGCGGCGGGCCTCCGTCAGGCCCGCACGCGGCGCGTCGGCCAGCCAGGACGCGGCGACGGCGCGCAGCGCGGTCGCGTCGCGCAGGCCGCCCCGCGCCTCCTTCAGGTCGGGCTCCAGCAGGAACCGCAGCTCGCCGTGGCGGCGCAGCCGCTCCTCGCACGCCTCCCGCAGCTCGGGGAGCCGCCGGTGGGCCTGGGCGCGCCAGCGGGCGAGAGCCGCCGTGCGCAGCTCCGCGGTGAGCGCCGGGTCGCCGGCGACATGGCGGGCCTCCAGCAGCCCCAGCTGCACTCTGAGGTCGTCCTCCGCCGCCTTCCGGGCCTGCGCGGGGGTGCGCACCGAGTGGTCCAGGGCCAGGCCCAGGTCCCACACCGGGTACCAGACGCGGTCGGCGACGGCGGCGATGTCGGCGGGGGCGCCGCGGCCGTCGTGCAGGAGCAGCAGGTCGAGGTCGCTGCGCGGGGAGAGCTCGCCGTGTCCGTGGCCGCCGACCGCCACGAGGGCCACTCCGGCGGGCGGGGCGGGGGCGAGGAGGCCCGCGAGCCACTCGTCCG
>NZ_JAAKZZ010000442.1 GCF_011045075.1 Streptomyces boncukensis | reverse complement strand
GGGGGCGGGAAGGGGTGTGCGGCCCCAGCCATCCGGCGTACGTTCAGTGCCATGCCAAATTGCCGCATCTGTGGTGGTGCCACCACCGAGTATGTCGACTTCGGCCGGCAGCCTCTCTCCGACGCCTTTGTGAAGCCGGACCAGGTCAACGACGAGTTCTTCTTCCGCCTCGCGGTCGCCATGTGCGAGTCCTGCACCATGGTGCAGCTGGTGGAGGAAGTGCCCCGGGACGCGATGTTCCACGAGGACTATCCGTACCAGTCCTCCGGTTCCTCGGTGATGCGCAAGCACTTCGAGCTTGTCGCGCGCCACTTCCTGGACACCGAACTCACCGACGACGACCCGTTTGTGGTGGAGGTCGGCTGCAACGACGGCATCATGCTGAAGGCCGTCAGCGAGGCCGGGGTGCGCCACCTGGGCGTCGAACCGTCCGGCGCCGTCGGCGAAATGGCTCGCTCCAAGGGCGTCAAGGTGCGCACCGCGTTCTTCGAGGAGGAGACCGCGCGGGAGGTCGCCGAGACCGAGGGCCGCGCCAACGTGATCTATGCGGCGAACACCATCTGCCACATCCCCTATCTGGACTCGATCCTCCGGGGCGCCGACGCGCTGCTGAAGCCGGGCGGCGTGTTCGTCTTCGAGGACCCCTACTTCGGGGAGATCGTCGAGCGGACCTCCTTCGACCAGGTCTACGACGAGCACTTCTACTTCTTCACCGCCCGCTCGGTGCGCGCCATGGCCCAGCGCTTCGGCTTCGACCTGGTCGACGTCAAGCGGCTGCCGGTGCACGGCGGCGAGGTGCGCTACACCCTCGCCCGGCAGGGCGAGCGCACCCCGACCGCCGCCGTGGCGGAGCTGCTGGCGCAGGAGGAGGAGCGCAAGCTGGCCGACCCGGCGACGATCGAGGCGTTCGGCGCGAGCACCCGCAAGATCCGCGACGACCTCGTGGCGCTGCTGGAGAAGCTCAAGGCCGAGGGCAAGCGGGTCGTCGCCTACGGCGCCACGGCCAAGAGCGCCACGGTCGCCAACTACTGCGGACTGGGCCCGGAGCTGGTGGAGTTCGTCTCCGACACCACGCCCGCCAAGCAGCACCGGCTCACCCCCGGCACGCACATCCCGGTGCGCCCGCCGGAGGCGTTCCGCGAGGACTACCCGGACTACGCGCTGCTGTTCGCGTGGAACCACGCCGAGGAGATCATGGCCAACGAGCGCGGCTTCCGCGAGGCCGGCGGCCAGTGGATCCTCTATGTGCCCGAGGTGTCCGTGGTCTGAGCGGCCGACGACGCGCTGGTGCCCGGGTGCGAGGACGCTCGCACCCGGGCACCGGCACGTACGCGCTCGGCCCGCAGCTCACCGGAGTTCGGCGATCACTTCGCCGAACGGCTCCATGGTGTGCTCCAGCACCGTCACATAGCTGATCCCGTACGCCTCCCGCAGCTCGTGCACCTGCTCGCCGACCTGCGCCGGCGTGCCGATGAACAGCGTGGGCGCCGCCAGCAGCTGCTCGGTGGTCAGGTCGGGTCCGTACCGGCGCACGCTCTCCGCTCCGGCCCGCCGGTCGCCCGTCAGCACCGTGGCCTTGGACAGCAGGTTGAACTCCAGGTCCGGCGCACGCTCCCCGGCCATCCGGCGGGCGTACCCGACGCGTTCGCGCATCTCCTCGGCGGTGGCGATCGTCATCCGGCCGTACTCCGCCTGGAAGCGGGCCCCGACGAAACTGACGATGTCGCACGTCCGGGCCGCCATCCGCAGCACGCGGTCGCCGTGCCCGCCGACGAGCAGCCCGGGGCGCCGCCGCCCGGCGAAGGCGTCGCGCACCTCCCGCAGCGCGGTGGCGAGCCGGTCCACGCGGGAGCCCGGGGTGCCGAACTCGATGCCGACGCTCTCAAACTCCTGCGCGACATAGCCGGTGCCGATCCCCGCCTCCAGCCGGCCGTCCAGGAAGTCGTCGAGCGTGCGCAGGTCGCGCGCGAGCAGCACCGGGTTGTGGAAGCAGGCGTTGAGGACGTAGGTGCCGATCCGGGGGCGCTCCGTCGCCTCCGCCGCCAGCTGCGCCGAGGGGAACGGCGAGGTCAGGTTCAGATGGTCGGACACCGAAATGACGTCGTAGCCAAGGTCCTCGGCGCGGCGGCACTTCGCGATCCATTCGGCGCGCGAAGCCGCCTCTGAGGTCAGCACGACACCAAAGCGGAACTCTTTCTTCTGCATCGTTCGCGGCTCTCTCCAGGAGGGCTGGGAATTGCTGCTCTGAATATTTGCGCATCCTACGCCACACGGCGTGCAGGGGGTAATGTAGACAGCATGTCGGCACGCGAGCTTCTTATTTCAGGTGTGTTCGAGTTCACACCCCAGGTTTTCACTGACGATCGCGGACAATTCACCTCGCCTTTCCAGGCCGCAGACTTCGCCGGGGTAGTGGGGCACGGGTTCTTCCCCCTCGCGCAGGCCAGCTGCAGCCGCTCCAGGAAGGGGGTCGTGCGCGGCGTCCACTACACCCGCACCCCGCCGGGCGTCGCCAAGTTCGTCTTCTGCCCGCAGGGCCGGGCGCTGGACATCGTGGTGGACCTGCGCGTGGGGTCCCCGACCTTCGGCCGCCACGACACCGTCGTGCTGGACCCGCGGGAGGCGCGGGCCGTGTACTTCCCCGTCGGGGTGGGGCACGCGTTCGTCGCGCTGGAGGACGACACCGCCATGCAGTACCTGCTCTCCCGCGAGTACGTGCCCGAGGACGAGCTGGCCGTCTCGGTGCTCGACCCCGCGCTCGCGCTGCCGCTCCCCGCGGACCTCGACCCCGTGCTCTCCGCGCGGGACACCGAGGCGATCGGCCTGGCGCAGGCCAGGGAACGCGGCCTGCTGCCGCTGTACGACGACGCCATTGCGGCGGAGAAGGCCATCGGACCCCTACCGGAATAGGGGGTCGGCGACTGGGGTTGTCGCCTCCGTCGCGCCGGGACTAGCGTGTGGGCCCTATCCACCAATGATCTCCACTGCGGGTGTGCCGGGTATGCCGGGCACAAGGGCCGCATTTTCGGGTGCACATTCCGGGGTGGACGCTGTGAGGAGCCCCCGTACATGGCGATATCTGCCGCAGCCCCGGAATCCATATCCTCCGGAGAATCCGGTTCTGCACATCTGCGTCTCGCGCATTCGGTGCTCTCCCCGGGTGCGCAATTCGCCGACGAGGCGTCCTTCCACCGCTGGTGGAAGGAGGTCGGGGACCGGGACCGCACCCGGGTGCGGCGCGTGGCCTTCGACGAGCTGGAGCGCTGGAGGCGCGACCCGGCGACGGGCGACCTGGGGCACGAGAGCGGCAAGTTCTTCACCGTGCACGGGCTGGACGTCCGGCTGCCCGGCGCGCCCGTGGAGCACTGGCAGCAGCCGATCATCAGCCAGCCGGAGGTCGGCATCCTGGGCCTGCTGGTCAAGGAGTTCGACGGCGTACTGCACTGCCTGATGCAGGCGAAGATCGAGCCCGGCAACGCCGCCGGCATGCAGCTCTCCCCCACCGTGCAGGCCACCCGCAGCAACTACACCCGGGTGCACGGCGGCAACCCGGTGCCCTATCTGGACTACTTCCGCGACGCGCCGCCGCACCAGGTCATCGCCGATGTGCGGCAGTCCGAGCAGGGGGCGTGGTTCGCGCGCAAGCGCAACCGCAACATGGTCGTCGAGGCGAGCGGGGACGTCGAGCTCGGGGACCGCTTCTGCTGGCTCACCCTCGGCCAGGTCTACCGGCTCCTCGCGGTCGAGGACCTGATCAACATGGACGCGCGCACCGTGCTGTCCTGTCTGCCGCTCGCCGGGCAGGGCCTGAGCGGGGCGCTGCCCGCACGTCACCGCTTCGCCGCGGCGCTGGCCGCCTCCTGCACACCGGACTCCGGCGCGCTGCACCCCACCGCAGAGGTTCTGAGCTGGATCACCGAGCAGCGCACCCGGCACGAGGTGCACACCGCGCGGGCCCCGCTGGACTCCCTGGCCGGCTGGCGCTACGACGCCGAGCGCGTCGCACACGAGAGCGGGCTGTTCTTCTCGGTGATCGGTGTGAACGTCCTGAGCGAGGGCCGCGAGGTGCGGCAGTGGTGCCAGCCGATGATCGAGCCGTCCCACCAGGGCCTCAACGCCTTCCTGGTGCGCGACTTCGGCGGGGTGCTGCACGCCCTGGTCCACGCCCGCGTCGAGCCCGGCTATCTGGACGTGGCGGAGCTGGCCCCCACGGTGCAGTGCACGGTGGAGAACTACACCCTGCTGCCGGACTCGGCCCGCCCCCCGTTCCTCGACGATGTGCTGGACGCCGCGCCCGAGCGCATCCGCTACGACACCGTCCTGTCCGAGGAGGGTGGCCGGTTCCACCAGGCGCGCAACCGCTATGTCGTGGTGGAGACCGAGCGCGACGCCGACCACCCCGACTACCGGTGGGTGGCCCTGCACCAGCTCACCGGGCTCCTGCGGCACAGCCACTATGTGAACGTCCAGGCGCGTACGCTCACCGCCTGCCTGCACAGCCTCACCGCGGCCGACGGCTCCGCCTTCGGAGCCGTCGGAGCCTTCTGAGCCGGGCCGCTCCAAAACCGCATGAACATGAAGGGGGCTCCCGCCGCCGCGGGAGCCCCCTCACTGCTCACTGTGGTGCCGCTGCGGCGCTACAGCGAGGTCACGACCTCGCGCACCGCGGTGATGACCTTCTCCTGCAGCTCGACCGGCAGCGAGGGGTACATCGGCAGCGAGAAGATCTCGTCGGCCAGCTTCTCGGTGACCGGCAGCGAGCCCTTCTCCCAGCCCAGGTGCGCGAACCCGGTCATGGTGTGCACCGGCCACGGGTAGCTGATGTTGAGCGAGATGTCGTAGCGCTCCTTGAGCGCCGCGAGAATGTCGTCCCTGCGCGGGTGGCGCACCACGTACACGTAGAAGACGTGCGTGTTGCCCTCGGCGTTCGCCGGCAGCAGCAGGCCGGTGTCCCCGAGGCCCTCCTCGTAGCGGCGCGCGACGTCCCGGCGGCCCGCCACATAGTCGTCCAGCCGGCGCAGCTTGCGCCGCAGGATCTCGGCGTGCACCTCGTCGAGCCGGCTGTTGTGGCCCGGCGTGTCGACGACGTAGTAGACCTTCTCCATGCCGTAGTAGCGCAGCCGCCGCAGGTTCGCGTTCACCTCGGGGTCGGAGGTGATCACCCCGCCGCCGTCGCCGTAGGCGCCGAGCACCTTGGTGGGGTAGAAGGAGAAGGCGGCGGCGTCGCCCATCGTGCCGGCGATGCGCCCGTGGTGGGTGGCGGCGTGCGACTGGGCGCAGTCCTCCAGGATCCGCAGCCCGTGCCGGTCGGCGAGCCGCCGCAGCGGCTCCATGTCGACGCATTGGCCGTACAGGTGCACCGGCAGCAGGCACTTCGTACGCGGCGTGATGGCGGCCTCGACCAGGTCGGTGTCCATGAGGAAGTCCTCCTCGCGGACATCGACGAACACCGGGGTCGCGCCCACCGAGTCGATCGCCACGACCGTCGGCGCCGCGGTGTTCGACACGGTGATGACCTCGTCGCCGCGGCCGACCCCGAGGGCCTCCAGACCCAGCGCGATGGCGTTGGTGCCGTTGTCGACGCCGACGCAGTGGTCGACGCCGTGGTAGGACGCGAACTCCTCCTCGAATTGACGGACGCTCTTGCCGAGGACGAGTTGACCGGATTCAAAAACGGTCTCGACCGCGTCGAGGATATCCTCGCGTTCACTGCGGTATTCGGGAAGGTAATCCCACACGAAAGTGGTCACGGACGCACCAGCCATTCGGGAACATGGACGATAGGGTGCCAGAACAGCATGCGCTCAGCGGCCCGACAACCCCTAGCCGGGGCGGTGTGGGGGAATGACAGGGGTCGCGGAATGACAGGGGTCGGGCCCCGTTCCTCCCGACCCCGTTCCTCCCGGCCGCTCAGCACTCCCAGGGCAGCCAGGCGGACAGCCGGAACCGGTTCCCGGACGGCCCGTAGTCCAGCCGGCCGCCGGTGAGATGGGCGCGCTCGCGCATCCCGATCAGGCCGAGGCCGCCGCCGGGGATCTGCGCGGCGAGCCGCCTGCTCACCGGCAGCCGGTTGCAGATCTCGATCTCCAGGCCGTCGTCCGGCGTCCCGCTCACCCGCATCTCCACCAGACAGGCGGGCGCGTGCGGCTCCATGTCGACGCATTGGCCGTACAGGTGCACCGGCAGCAGGCACTTCGTACGCGGCGTGATGGCGGCCTCGACCAGGTCGGTGTCCATGAGGAAGTCCTCCTCGCGGACATCGACGAACAC